>JANPNV010000025.1:0-13501 GCA_031427625.1 Bacteroidota bacterium | reverse complement strand
ACTTCACCCGAAAATCCCATTGTATAATCATCAGTTATATCGGCATCAATCAGTAGTCTGTACGTTGCAGGGAAGGTTAGTTTTAAAAAATGCTGCCGACTTTTTGTTATATCTCTTTTTACAATTTTTCCAAGTCTCGATTTTTCCAGTTTTAATCTGGAAGTTTTCAGATTTGATTCATAGGAAGGATGAATGCCTACTTCATAATAATCGGCCAGAGAGTTAATGAGCGATTGAAAGGTCCTACTGCTAACTGAAACATTTTTATCGTTCTCAGCATAATCTCCTAATAAAAAGAAATAAATCATTTTAAGATGATACTTATGTTGAATTTCAGAAAGATGTTCATAGGTATCGTAGGGGTCATGACGTTTACCGTAAATTACAGCAAGCCGTTCAACGAATTGGCTGAAATCAAAAGATGTAAGCGAACGCGCTAATGCGCCACATGTCCGTAAAAATCCTTTTTCCTTGTACGCCCAGGCATTATCAATGTCGACGGTTGAAATAAAGCTGTATTTTTTACGCCTGAATTCCAATGTGGGAAAATTATCAGTCAGAATTTGCCTGATTTTTTTTGCATAAATATTTACAATTGGTTTGTGTAAAAAACTTTTTTGAAAGGCCAGACTTTCTGAGGCATCAAATCGCAGGTGTTTGTCGTGCCGGTATGGTAGATATTCCTCGTAACGACTTACCATATAAAAGCTCGCTGCAAATGGATCGAAGGGGAGCATGTATTTAGGGTGAGTAGCGAAGAAAGCCTTCGTGTCGCCCCAGTCAAAGACTGATAAATCCTGTCTCTTTATTTTCTTTTCATATAGCAGATCTGTGGCATAAAAAAATATTTCATCACCGAAGGACGACTTGCTGTAATTGATCTTCGGTCCGGTATAAAAACCAAATTTATCTGCATCTGTTGTGATCTCATAATCAATTCCAACAAGATCTTTTAATACGAGATCAAGTGTGTATTGTAATCTGTTTGTTACGGAAGTTACGAATACAAGCATTGTGTCAGTCCTGTTGATGTGATGATGTGATGATGTGATGATGTGATTAAAATAACCCAACAATATATTCGCTAATTATCACATTCAAATCAGTCCTTCATCTGCAAAGCTATAAAATCCATGTTGTGTAACTATTATATGATCCAGAACTGTAATCTCTAAAACCTTTCCTGCAGCTGAAATATTTTTTGTCAGTTGTATATCTGCCGCACTCGGCTGGTTATTTCCTGATGGATGGTTGTGGCAAAGTATGATCGAAATTGCTTTCATGTCGAGAGCCGCTTTGAATATCATTCTCGGATCTGCCACGGTACCACTCATTCCGCCAATACTTATCTGTTGCTTTCCTATTATTCCATTTGCCCGGTTAAGAAAAATAACCCAGAATTCTTCATGAAGTAAGTCGCCTAATAATGGCTGCATCAGATTAACGACTTCACGGCTGCTCGTTACTTTCTCAAGTTTCGATTCTTTAGACTCTCTTTTTCTTCGCCCTAGTTCGAGAGCAGCGACGATCGATACAGCTTTTGCTTCACCGATGCCTTTTATTTTTTTCAATTCCTGAACGTTCATACGACCCAGTATATTCAAATTATTTTCTGATTGGGAAAGAATTCTCCTGGACAAATCAACAGCCGATTCTCCGGCATTCCCTGTGCCAATTAGAATTGCAATAAGTTCTACATCTGTTAGGGTATGTTTACCCTTTTGTAAAAGTTTTTCTCTTGGCCTGTCTTCTTCTGCCCAGGATTTTATCGGAATATGATTTTCCATTGCATTGCAAGAAACAAATAGCTTTTCATAATATCGTTTCTTCTATGCGGTGAACTCAAAAAAAAAGGGGACCTGTTGGTCCCCTTTTTTCAGCATAAAAAATGTTTATTTTAAATGATTGATATGAAGAGCAAGCTCGCTTTTTAAATTCGAAGCTTTGTTCTTATGGATTACACTCGTTTTTGCGAGGCGATCCAGCATAGATGCAAGTTTTGGTAGACGACCAACAGCTTCTTTTTTGTCTGTTACTTCACGAAAATTCTTAATCGCATTACGAAGGGTTTTAGCCTGGTAGCGATTACGAACTCTTTTGCTGTCGCTGTTACGGATTCTTTTAAGTGATGATTTATGATTTGCCATTGAATAAGGTAATTTCTAAGTAAATAATGGATTGTTAGGCCCTTTTCTTCATTTTTTTGAGAGCGCAAATATACTAAAGACTGCCAATTCTGCAAGCCAAATTGCTGCAATTATTTTATATTTTGTTAGCTTTGAAGACATCAGGCCAGTTTTAGTAACTTATTTGATGATACTTAAGATCAAAATTGCTCGTCGGGCTGATCGATTTGTTACTTTTGCGCTGAAAAAATGGGAAAATCAGGTAAGGAAGTCATAGGTATCGTAGGTGCCGGAACGATGGGCAGTGGTATTGCTCAGGTAGCGGCAAATGCCGGACATTCAGTATTGCTTTTTGATGCATTTGAAGGCGCTGTTTCTCATGCAAGCGAGGAAAGGTCAAAACAATTTGGCCGGCTAATCGAAAAGGGGAAGTTGTCAAAAGCAGATGCCGATAGAATTACATCGTCCATTTTAGCTCCTTCATCGCTGAATGATCTTTCTTCCTGCGATATGGTTATCGAAGCTATCATTGAAAATACTGATATCAAGAAAAAACTTTTTGCTGATCTTGAGAAAATAGTAAGCTCGGAATGCATACTTGCAACGAATACTTCTTCATTATCTGTTGCCTCGATTGCATCAGCATGTAAAAATCAGGAACGGGTTATCGGCATACATTTTTTTAATCCGGCTCCTCTAATGCCGCTCGTCGAAATTATTCCAGGGCTGGCAACGGACAATAATGTTACTGATAAAACAAAATTACTTATCGATAGTTGGGGTAAAACTACCGTTGTTGCAAAAGACACTCCGGGATTCATCGTGAACCGGATTGCGAGACCCTTTTATGGAGAAGCTATCAGGATATACGAGGAACAATGGCAGGGATTGCCCGAAGGAGAAATGGGTATGTCCACAATAGACTGGGCCATGAAGGAGTTCGGTGGATTCCGCATGGGGCCATTCGAATTAATGGATCTAATTGGTAATGATGTGAACTATACAGTAACAGAAACTGTATGGCAGCAATTTTTTTATGATCCTCGATATAAACCATCATTAACACAGAAACGATTATACGAATCGGGACGATTTGGGAAAAAGACAGGAAGAGGTTATTATAGTTATGGAGAAGGAATAAGTATTCCAGAGCCGGAGAAAAATATAGAATTGGGAAAACAGATATTTTCACGGATCCATGCAATGTTAGTGAATGAAGCCGCAGATGCACTTTATTATAAAATTGCTACACGCGAAGACATCGACCTTGCTATGACAAAAGGGGTAAATTATCCAAAGGGACTTTTAAAGTGGTGTGATGAAACTGGTGCCGAAGAAATTCTCAGGATAATTACGTCATTAAGGAATATATATTCTGAAGAAAGATACAGGCCATCCGTTTTGCTAAATAAGATGGTCTCAGAGAAAAGAAACTTTTATAATTAAATTGTAAAAAATAAAATAAGACAATGCCTGATAAAGAGGAATTAAAAAAAACTATTGAAAGTGCCTATGCATTCAAAGGCAAAAGTATTGTTTTGGGAACTGCCATGTATAATAAGGAGGCTGTTCCTGATGCATTGATCAGAATTCCTCTGAATGTAGTTAACAGACATGGATTGATTGCAGGAGCAACAGGAACAGGGAAGACAAAGACGATTCAGCAATTCGCTGAAAGTTTATCTGAGAATGGAATTCCTGTTTTACTCATGGATATTAAAGGGGATCTAAGTGGTATCTCAAAACCGGGCACTGAAAATCCAAAAATAACAGATAGACATAAATTGATTGGAACAGAGTGGAAGCCTATGCAATTCCCCTGCGAACTGATGTCAATTTCTGAAGAGAAGGGGATGCGATTGCGAGCTACAGTTTCTGAATTCGGCCCTGTTTTGTTTTCGAAAATTCTGGAGTTAAATGAAAATCAACAGGGTGCCGTTGCTATCATTTTCAAATACTGCGATGATAAAAAACTTCCGTTACTTGATATTAAAGATTTCCGTCAAGCCCTACAATTTATTACGAATGAAGGTAAGAGTGAAATTGAAATGTATGGTTCGGTTTCTAGTTCTTCTGCAGGAGTGATCATGAGGAAACTTCTGGAACTCGAACAACAAGGTGCCGATAGATTTTTTGGTGAGAAATCGTTCGACGTAGAAGATCTGGTAAGACATGATAAAAATGGTTTAGGCTTTATCAATATTATCAGACTTGCTGATATGCAAGACAAGCCAAAGTTGTTTTCCACATTCATGCTCTGCCTTCTTGCAGAAATATTTCAAAAATTTCCTGAACTTGGAGATAAAGCTGAACCTAAATTGGTTATTTTTATTGATGAGGCACACCTTATTTTCCGCGAAGCGACGAAGTCATTAATGGATCAGTTAGAAACTGTAATTAAATTGATAAGGTCGAAAGGAGTGGGGATATTTTTCTGTACCCAAGTGCCTGGCGATGTTCCTGATGCTATATTAAGTCAGCTTGGTTCAAAATTCCAACATGCCATGCGTGCTTTCACAGCAAAAGACAGAAAAGAAATTAAACTCGTAGCAGAAAATTATCCTTCTACAGAATTTTATGATACAGATACGCTTCTCACAGAACTTGGAATTGGCGAAGCGTTAGTTACAGTTCTAAATGAGAAAGGTGCACCAACTGCACTTGCCCATACACTATTGTGCGCTCCAAAATCCAGAATGGATGTTATTTCTCCGGCAGAACAGGATGCAATTGTTTCGTCTTCAGAAATAGCTGCTCAGTACAACGAAGTTATTGACAGAGAAAGTGCATATGAAATGTTGAATAAAAAGTTGACACCTGCAATAAGTGAAAAAGGGGAACCCGCTCCATCTGAAGAGAAAACAGAGAAAGGATCTTCTGTTTCTGAAACTATTGCGGCTGTTTCAAAAAATCCAATCGTAAGAGATCTTGCAAGAGGAATATTTGGTATGTTTTTCGGTGGTACTTCTACACGACGCAAAAGATAATGGAAATAAAAGAAATTGCAAATAAGGTTGTTCATAGAATGTATGACAACGATTTGTTCAGCCAGTGGCTGGGGATAAAATTGGTGGAAATTCTTCCGGGTAAAAGTGTTTTAAAAATGACAATCAGAAAAGAAATGTTGAATGGTTTCGCAATTGCTCATGGCGGAATCACATATTCTCTTGCTGATAGTGCACTCGCATTCGCCTCAAACAGTCATGGCCGTAAAGCCGTATCAGTTGAGACTAGTATTTCGCATACGGTATCTTTGAAAGAAGGTGATGAGATTACAGCGACTGCAGAGGAAATATCACTTTCTGAAAAAATTGCAATTTATACGATCACAATAAAAAATTCAGAAAACAAGGTTGTTGCCCTATTCAAAGGAACTGTCTACCGGACATCGAAAAATTGGGATGTGTAATGTGCCGTAAAGGCATTAATGATTACGAATAGAAAAATGAATATGAACGAAGCGTTTATAGTTGATTATATCCGAACACCAATCGGAAATTTTGCCGGTACTTTAGGTGCAATTCGTCCCGACGATCTGGCTGCAATCGTATTGAAGGAATTGATGAAGAGAAATTCTTCAATAGATGCTACCCTGATTGCTGATGTAATTTTCGGTTGTGCGAATCAGGCAGGAGAGGATAACAGGAACGTGGCTCGTATGGCTTTGTTAATGGCCGGACTACCGGTAAGTGTGCCGGGCGAAACGATAAACAGACTTTGTGCATCCGGACTTTCAGCTGCTGTCAATGCAGCAAGAGTAATAATGTGCGGAGATGCCGATTTAATGATTGCAGGAGGAGTTGAAAACATGACAAGAGGTCCATGGGTGATGTCGAAGGCATCAACTCCATACGGCCGCGATGCTCAGCTTTTTGACAGTAGTTTTGGATGGAGGTTTGTAAATCCTGTGATGAAGGAAATGTATGGTACTGCATCAATGGGAGAGACGGCAGAGAATCTGGCAGACAGAGATAAAGTTTCTCGTCAGGATCAGGATCTGTTTGCATATAACAGTCAGATCAAAGCGAGTCGAGCAAATGAACGTGGAAGATTTAAAACAGAAATTGTAGCTGTTGAAATTCCAAGAAAAAAAGGAGGCTCACTATTTTTTGACACAGATGAATTTATAAAACCTGATTCGACTATCGAAGGTCTGGCCAAATTAAATACAAGTTTTAAAAAGAACGGAACTGTTACTGCGGGAAATGCATCCGGACTAAACGACGGTGCTGCTGCATTGCTGCTTTCGTCGGCTGCCGGATTAAAAAAATTCAATCTCAAACCGATTGCAAAAATAATATCATCAGCAGTTATAGGAGTGGAGCCAGATATTATGGGCATCGGTCCTGTGGAAGCAAGTAACCGCGCATTAAAAAAAGCAGGATTATCAATGGATAAGATCGACATCATCGAACTTAACGAAGCATTCGCTGCACAGTCGCTTGCATGTATTCGTGCATGGGGGTTAAAAGACAATGATGAACGAATCAATCCGAATGGTGGTGCTATAGCACTTGGTCATCCACTTGGAATGAGCGGCGCAAGAATCCTCGGCTCTGCTGCATTAGAATTAAATGATCAAAATAAAAGGTATGCATTGGTTACAATGTGCATTGGAGTCGGGCAAGGGTATGCTGTAGTAATTGAGAAAGTTTAATTAATTTGAGAATTTGAGAAAGCTGCTCCCGCTAAATGTGAAATTATATAATACAACGTACAGAAAATGTCATTCAATTTTTTGAATGATGCAGCCATTCCATTTTCAAATTAGCACATTCTCAAATTCACATATCTAAAAACCATGATCTACGAATTCAACGGTTACAAACCTGTCATCCATGAGTCTTCATTCATTCATCCCAATGCTGTTGTGACAGGTAATGTTATAATTGGAAAAAATGTGTATGTCGGACCAGGCGCGGCATTACGTGCAGACTGGGGTGAGATTATCATTAGCGATGGTTGTAATATTCAGGAGAATTGCACAATACATATGTTCCCAGGGATAACTGTTTTATTGAAAGAAGATGCGCACATCGGTCATGGAGCAATTATTCATGGAAGTACGATTGGGAAAAATGTTTTGATTGGAATGAATGCAGTCATCATGGATAATGTTGTTGTCGGGGATAATTCGATTGTGGGTGCATTAAGTTTCGTACCTGAGGGAATGGTTATACCTGAACGTAAAATTGCAGCGGGCAATCCTGCGAAAGTTATCAAGGATGTGAGTGATGATATGATTGAATGGAAGAGTAATGGAACGGAACTATATAAAAAACTTCCTGCTGAATTGTATGAAAGCTTAATGCCCTGTGAGCCACTTCGCGAAATACCTAAGGATAGATCCAGGCAACAGGAGACATATAAAAATTGGAAACAAAAAGGATGATAATATCTGTAAGCATTTTTCGGGAAGCAATTCTTTTCTAAAATGGTTTGAGAAGATTGCTATTGAATATTAAAGTTTTATTGCTGTTAATGCTCCTGAAGGACACTTTCTAACTTGATTTTCTATTTCTTCAGGACTAGCACCGTCTGGGTTGATCCATTTTTTTTAATTTCGGATTAAATACAAGCGGAAGTAGTTTCCAGCAGCGCGTTGAATGTTGACATAATTCAGGCTTCCATAAAATGGAAATTTTATCGTTTGAATATTTGATTGTTTTCGTTTCACTTGTACGAAGTGTAAATGTTTTAATTCTTATTTCATTCTCTAATATTTTTGAGATCGGACAATGTTTGGCGATTTGCATCAGTCTTACTTTTTGTTCATCAGTAACAGGGCTGTTAAATAAAATGTCATTTTCAATAATTGTTACATTGTTTTCTTTATCAGTTTCGGGATAAATATTAACCTTCACGGCTATTTCTGGAATATCCCATTCTTTCCTGTCGATATACATTCTCAGTGTAATCAGAGTGCAAGAAGCAAGCGAAGAGAGTAGGAGAGAGTAAGGGTCAGGTCCTGAATCTCGTCCGCCTTCTGTGATTGGCTCGTCGGCAATAATTTTTCCGTTCCTCCATTCGATAGTGCATTGATACTTTAATTTACCTATAGAGGTTTCTATTGGTTTTTCAAATTTGTATTCCATATTTCTATTTTTCTCTATTCATTCAATTGACATTTGTAAAAAATGGATTTTCAAAACATATATGCTGATAAATCTGAATGATAATTGTTATTGTATCTATGAAGTATGATATAGATATAATTTTCATACATCAATTAGGTACATCTGCCCCATATAAATTAATGCCCGCCAAAATGTGAAATAAGTAATGATGAGTTTACATACTTTTCATCATGATTAATTTATTTATATAAATGGTTTAGAATTTTACTTTCAATTTATGAATAATAAATTCTTTTCAACTCTGAAAAACTCCCGCACAACCTATAGTTGTCTTATCATCCTTAATTTATTTTTATCCATAATTGTTTTTTTTATTCTTCGTTTGGCTACCCAGCATTTTCAATATAAATCCCTCTGTTCTACGTATGTTGATCATAGCACTTCTCAATTCAGGCAACTGTTTTGGGAAGTGCTTTGTTAATAAAGCAAGAATTAATCTTTCGTAAATTTTTGAGCGGCAGCATTTTTGTTTTTATCTAATAAAAGAATGCAATAAGTTACTCTGTTGAAATTTTCAACATCTAATTCAATGTTAGCTGAAAAAGAATTAACATGTTTTCCATGAAAGCCAAGAACAATAGTTTTATCTTCGGTGTTTGTATTTTTACACAATCATATAAAATCGTTTGACTTAGATAAAACAAATGAGGAGTTCTTCAAATGTATAATCTTGACAAAATATTAATTGTATTTCATCGCATCATATCCAAGAAATCTTCTGTAGATTCCAAGTTGTCCGATAGTGTATGCTTCATGATGTGTGATGAATGCAAAGAAATCTTTCATAGTAGAACCCATAGGTGTTGGAAATGGGGATTCAGTTTCTAAATATGCATCTGTTATCGAATTTATTTTCTTAAACATTATTGCAGAAATAGCATCCCAGTCTTTTATAAGATCCGGTAAGGATGGATAGGTTACATTGTTCTGTATTCCCTGGCCTTGTCCGAAAAATTCTGGAAATGGCTCCCTGTCTTCCGCTCCAAGAACATTTGCTATCATATATCGTGTACTAACCATATGGCCGACAATCCAGGCAATGTGGTTTGTATTATTATTCATTTTCTTTTCTCTGTCTTCGTTTTTTATATTCAAAGTGACATTTTTGAAAAGCATGGTATGCATTTCAAATTGTGCATTTATTAAAGCAAGAGAAGATGTTGTAGTTTCTGTAGTCAAGATTTTGGAATTTATCCGATGATTAATATTCAATTATAAAATTACAATTTTTCTTATTGCAATAGCATCTCCTTTAGAAATTCGACAAGAATAAATGCCTGAAGGCAAAGTTTTGATATCAAGCGTATTTTCAATGCCAGAAAGCTTGACGGAAAGAATTATTTCCCCAATCGAATTAATCAGGTCAACGGTTGCAGTACCTGCAGGTTTATGCTGATCATTAAATTGAATTGTCAGGTATTCTGATGTAGGTGTCGGAAATAATTTCAGCCCATTTAAAATAGTTTTGTTTTCTGAGATTCCTGAAGTTATTTCCAGGATCAACCTTTTCCAGACTTCAGTATTAGTTCCAACATATATGTATATGCCATCGGTAGTGATTGAGTTAATTTTTGTATTTGTAAAAAGTCCAAGGCTTATGTCGGTCCATGAAACACCATTATCCTGTGTAAAGAAAACGCCGCCGTCGGTCCCTGCTATAATTCCTGCAGATACGTCAAGAAAGCAGTTTACATTTAGATTTGTTAAGCCATTGTTTGAAGCCGACCAGTTTGGTATTCCATCTGCTGAAGTGTAAATCCCTTCACCTGTTGTTCCAGCAAAAACCGTTGATCCGGAAACAATAAGTGAATTGATAGGAGGCGGGACGGAAAATCCATTGTTAAAGGAAGACCAGTTAATTCCTCCATCTGTTGATGAGAATACACCTAATCCACCTGATCCGCTTGAGCAAACACCCGAAAATATTTTTGTGCCGCTAAAGGCAAGTCCACAGACAGAGGCATTACTAGGAAGTCCGTTCGAGCCTCCAATCCATGTTGCACCGCTGTCATTAGAGACTGTAACTCCAAACCAGGTTCCTGCAATAAGGACGCCGGGACGGATTGCCAGAGAAAATTCAAAGACGAAATTTAACGGAGAGGCATTCCAACTTAAGCCGTCATCATGCGAAATAAAAACTGCAGGTCCGCTTAGACCGTCCCAAACTCCTGCATAAATATTTGCAGCATCAGCAACAAGAGAGTTAACATTACTTCTGTTTGTAAGTCCTGAATTGCTGGAGTCCCAGCTTATTCCGGAATTAGCTGATCTATAAATGCCCCCTGAATCTGTTCCGGCGACAACAATGGAATTTTTTGTCGTTAAAGATGAAATTTTTCCTGAATTTTGTGGGCCATTGGTCGTTTGCCATTGAGCCATTGAAGTAAATGTAAATAATAATGTAAATCCAGTAAGTAGGTGTTTTTTCATATTGTTAGAGTTTATTATTATTTTCTGAAGGAGTGAAATTAATTTTCATTTGGTTTCATTGCAAATGATTTAACAAAAGAATTACTTAGCCAGCAAAAGACTTTTTAATCAGAAGTAATTGTTTAATAAATGGAAATTTAGTCTTTTATATTTTTTAATACAAATTACTTTATATATTGATTGGATTCGGTTTTTTATTTATCCAAGCATACTATTAATTTTTATTAAAGCGTTAATCTTTCAGGAAAATTATTCAAGGTATTTGCTGATACAAAAGAATACTTTACATTTAACGTTAATTTTCTAAATTTTAAATCTAAGACCATGGGATTTTTCACTAAACTTTCGAATGGATGGAAACTGGCGATTGCCGGCTTCGGCGTAATCAAAAAAAATAAACAGTTATTACTGTTTCCGGTAATATCCGGTGCTGCATTAATTGTAACTACTGGATCGTTTATAATTATTTTTCTTGCAGGATTGGGTTGGGAGACCGGGCATGTTGTTGAAAGAAGTACAGCAGGTGATTATGTACTTACTTTCATATTCTATCTTATCAATTATTTTATTATAATCTTTTTTAATATGGGATTGATACATTGTGCGAGATTGTACTTCGCGGGAGAAGAAGTAACTCTTGGAAAAGGAATTGCATTTAGTATGAGTAGGATTAAGGATATCCTGGCATGGTCTGTTCTTGCAGCCACTGTGGGACTCATTTTTAAACTAATCGAAGAGTACTTTGGTAGAGTCGGTCAATTAATTTCTGGATTGCTGGGTATGGTTTGGTCTATTGCCACTTTTTTTGCCGTCCCGGTTATTGCCTATGAAAAGGTCGGACCCATTGAAGCATTAAAACGTTCATCTCAGATTATGAAAGAAAAGTGGGGAGAGTCTATTGGTGCTACTTTCAGCTTTGGTATTATCAGGATATTGGGAATTTTATTGATAGCAGTTCCATTATTTTTTCTTGGTAGTACATTAAATCTTTTTGTGGGTATTGCATTGGGAGCGATTGCTGCTTTTCTTGTGTTTGCAGTCGTATCAGCGGCAGAAATGATTTTTGTAAGTGCCGTTTACCAACACATGAATAACATACCTGTTACTGACTTTGATGTGAATACTTTGGATGCAGCATTTATTTCAAAATGAAATATAATTCGCCGGAGTAATATAATGACAGAATTTGAGTTTAACTTTTTCGTTTGATTATTATAATTCTCTGTCCAAATTTGTGTTTTGGTTTTATTTTATTTCGATAATTTTTACAGAAGTAATTTTTATATGAGAAGTCGTTTCTTAAAATTTATTTTAGATTTATTTTTAGTTTTTTGCGGAATAGGTGTTCTCGTATTTATTCAAAATAATTTGTGAAGTTACGCTTATGCATTTTGTTTTAATTCCATTTAATTATTTTTGATAAATTATTGAATGGATTACTTGTAGCATTTTCATAAGCGTTTTCAATAAAATTAAATATTGTTTCGACAAATTAACATGTAATACAATAGAAGCCCATAATCTTTTTTGAGTATAACATTATTATTTTTAAAAGTAAAATCATCGTTAACCTACAATTGTACTGGCTTTTGAAAGAAGTGGGAGTCGAGTTTCTGAAATTTAAAAATATTTTGCTGGGATTAATTCTCCGCAATAAAATAAAGTTGTGTGTCTTCAACAAGATAAAGCATCGGTGCAATTGTAATTTTTGGATATCTAAGTCGAAGCCGTTTTGTTTCGCTTAAAATAAAGTCCATTTCATTTCCAATTTCATACATAGGTGCAAAATGCAGGAAGTGCTCTTCTGCTCTGTCTTTTTCCCATCCGGCATTTTCTACCAAGCCATCAATAAACTCTTTCTTTCTGGAAATTAAATTTACCATACCACAGTTGTTATGTCCGATTAATGCAATGTGATGTATTTGTCCGACCGATATTGCGTAGGAAACTTTAAACTCACTATAGCGCAAATTAGCCCCGCCAGAACGAATGATATATGCAAAATTGTCTGGCATATGTAAATGCTTTCTATTGTCCATGCACATGCCAACTAATAGTTGAGCCCTGTCGTAATTTTCAAATGCCCTGTCAAGGTTATGGTACTCCATTAGAAGTCCAATAGGGGTGTTACGGTATTGAGGAAGTATGTCATCTGCTGCCTTTACAGTGATCAGTCTGTTCATTTTGTTTTATCTTAGTAATTATATAAAAAATTTCAGCATTCAATTAATTATGCCAAATATACTATTATAATTTTTCACAAATTGAAAAATTTACCGTATTAAATAAATTGTAACTATTCAGTTCCCAAGATAGCGATTTTTATCAGTGAAGCAAATATCGGCAATCCTGCTTTGGTAGCGGTGTCAATGAAAGATCGAATAACTACATAGTTCTTTGCGCCCTGAACAGATTTAAAGAAGCCGGAGACCTTTTGTTTTACTTTAATATTACGGATTGCTCGTTCGCTTCGCTTAGCGATTACAATTGGAATATCCACTACCGGTCTGCGCTCATAAAGTGATTCTTCAGCAGATGAAAGACTCCTCCCGCATTTTCCGCATTGAGTAGGAGTATATTTAATTACTTCATCGACCTGATCACTAAATAAGAGTGTGCTGCCTTCATGACCCTTTTGTCCACCAGGTTTTTTGTTGCTCTTTTTACGAAGACTCCTGTTTCGCTGCGGAGTATGAATGTCAGTGGATGGTGGCTTATGAGAATTCGAACTATCCTTTTTATTTTGATAAACCGCTAACTGCGCTTGCAGTTCATTTATTCTCGTTTCTAATTCCGGAATAACTGTTT
>JANPNV010000024.1:0-2378 GCA_031427625.1 Bacteroidota bacterium | reverse complement strand
GCTCGCTGCGCGAGCTGTCCCTCCCAGACGGGGGGGATTGGTTTGAGAGTCTGCCATCAGGCTTGAAAATGCTGGTTGCTTCCGTCACCAGCCATTCTCGATGGGTGGCAAACACAAATCACATAACGACAGCCGGGATATGTTCCCGTATGCGATCAAAGCAATTGAACGATTAACACCCAAGGCTTTTGTATTTGAGAACGTGAAAGGACTGCTACGCGCTTCGTTCTCAGAGTATTTCAATTACATCCTTTTAAGGCTGACCTACCCGGGTTTCAAAGCCGATGAGACTGGCGACTGGCGACATCATCTTTCCATTTTGAAAAAACTGGAAAAGATGCCTTATACAGGCACAAAGTATCAAGTCCAGTTCAAGCTTTTGAATGCTGCGGATTACGGCGTCTGCGCACATGGCCGACGCGCAAAGATTCCCCGAGCAGGGGGGATGGGCAGGTTAGGGTAAAGGCAGTCCGGGGTCTGAGTCTGGATTGTCTTCTGTTCACTGTCATAGTTTCTCACACTTGCACTATTTCTCGCACTCGCATTTTTATTTTACGATGCTACAAGATTATATGTTCCTGCTCGGAGGAATCTTTGCGTTTAGGCTATGAGCATTCGGGAATTCCGCCGCATACAGTAATACGGCATTGCAATTTTCATCAAACATAAATTTTCCTTTCATGGAAACTTCAATTAAAAAATAATCCTGAATGATCTGATGCCCTTCAGCTTCGTAATAAACTTACCAGCTTTTTTTTATACCTGTATTTTCATCAATGAATATTATTGAAAAAATATATGGGAATTGCATAATCGCTTTAGATGCTAATTATCAGATACTTTGGAAAATGTATTCTTGAAAGATTCTCAAGAAAAAAATTGAAAATGAACGTTGGTTTTTTAAATTATTGTTAAATTTAGAACCTTAATAAACTAACCAAACCTCAATGAAAAAAATCTACTTATCAGTATTCGTTGCCGGACTCTTGTTCAGTAACAATGTAAAATCACAGAATATTTATTCTGAAAACTTCGATGTTCTTTCTGACATGTTTGCCACAGGTGGCTGGATGCAGGTGAATAATAGTATTCCATTAGGGCCGGAAATATGGCATAATGGAATCAATCTGGCTATTCCTGCATATAATGGTGCTGCTGATTCTTATGCTGAAGCATCTTTTTCATCTACAAATAGTGTAGGTACAGGAAACATTAGCAACTGGCTTATTTCACCAACGATTAACTTAAATAATGGTGATCTCATCAGTTTCTTCACAACTTCATTTAACAATAGTATTTATCCTGACAGACTTGAGCTTCGCTTAAATCGCTTGAACACTACAAATGTTGGTGCTACTGATACAACGACTGGCGATTTTACCGAACTATTGCTTTCAATTAATCCGAATCTTCTTGCTGATACAGCTCAGTATCCTCAAGGCTACTGGGGGCAATTCACTGCTGCAATAAGTACGTTGGCGGGATCTACACCGTGCCGTCTTGCCTTCCGTTATAATGTTATTAATGGTGGTGGCGCTGGTGCAAATAGCAGTACAATTGGCGTTGACGCCCTTTCAGTAGATATGCCTGTTGGGATAAGTAACTCACCAGCATCACTGGATCTTTCTGTATATCCTAATCCTTCTTCGGATCGGATTACATTCGATTTCTTCAAGCCATTGACTGAAAAAGGTGTTGTTCATATTTATAATACAATGGGACAGTCGGTTTCTACTTTTGAGGTATTAAAAGGACAATCAAAAGCACAGTTTAATATTTCCTCATTGGCAGATGGAAGTTACTCATTTGTATTAGAGGTTCCGGGCTCTTTAACAAAGCGCAATTTTATCAAGAACTAGTTTTATTTTCTACTAAAGAAAAGCCGGGAGATGATTTAATCATATTCCGGCTTTTTCATTTTTTATAATTTGAAAAAATATTTATAATTTTTCATCAGAATTTTGATGATGTATATTTTTATCTGGCGCATTGGAATATCGGATTTAATAATCCAATTGACCAGACGAGATATATTAATGAAACAAAGTTCTTCTTTATGACTAAAACCATTCAGGTATATATTCAGAAATTCACTTTACATGATGCTAAAATTTTGCTGGTCAATTTCCACTCTTCACTAACAAATTTTCATTGAATCGAATGAGTATTGATTTTAATCTTTCCAAAGGTTTTAATCATAATTATATTCACAAAAAAAGCCATCCGTCATATGACGAATGGCTTTTCAAATAATGAGATGAATTAGTTTTTGATAAGCTTATTAACAGCGAAGATGCCGTTAACTTCAGCTTTAACAACGTAAGTTCCTGTAGCAAGACCATCTACGTTAATAAATTCGTGGTTACTTCCTTTAGTTA
>JANPNV010000023.1:0-4801 GCA_031427625.1 Bacteroidota bacterium | reverse complement strand
CTCCTGCTCACGCTGATCCCCGCGGCCGGCTACGCCTTGCTCGCGCTGTTCTTTGGACTGTTCTATATTCCTAACACATTCGCGTTCCAGTCTCCTGCTACTTCTCAAACCGTTTAAATAGCCGTAAAGATAAATTTTAAGAAAGTGTTTGGAGTCAAAGGAAGGACGACCTTCTGATTTAAGTGTATTGATAATAAACCCAAGTTTAGTTAAATCAAGATGCTCCACAAAGGCATCAACAAATCGAACGGGATTCTCAACAGAAATCTTATCTTCCAGAGAGCTAAGGGTAATCTGAAATCGATCTTGTGTAACAATGAAATCCATACTCTTAATTTTACTGAAGATAAATTTTTCTAATGTATTTTACTTATTTTTAGGCAATGACTTATAAACAAAATGATGTGTAGGGTTGGAGTTAATTCACGCTCTGCCGTTAGCGGTCATTGTAAAAAGACGACAGTGTGACTATTCACCGACAGACAAAAAACAAAGAAAGCCAACCGCATATTTAGCACATTTGGTTTTGCCCGACACAAAAGCCCACGTTTCGCAAAACAAAAAGAGCTAAATTTACCAACGCACAATTTTAATCATTACATTTGCGACAATGAAAAGCGTAATCAAAATATTTCTTCTCACTTTACTTTCGTGTTGCTACATCAACACCGTGTTTGAATTTTCAGACACCGAGAAGAAAGCCAATTTTGAAAACGAATCGCATTGCTACATTCACCAAGACAACAACGACCTTACAACTCCAACCGCCAAGTCAGTTCAGCATTTTGACATTGAATTTGATATTCCAAATCAATTAAATTTTTCTGCCAACTGGACAGACAAGAATTTCATTTCCTTTTCTCACAAATATTTTTCTCCCCCCGACAGATTATTTTTGTTGTATTCCTCTCTCCTGGTTTAAACACTTCACTTTTTTGTTTTACTGCTTGACAAGATTGAGCAGTTTCTATTTTTTATTCCCATCATTAAAAAAGTTAAAAGTGAAAAAGTTAATTACAATTATATTATTAGTTCCTGTTTTTGCAAACGCACAAAATATTTTCAAAGCAACAATTAAAGACAGTTTAACCAATGAAGTATTAATCGGTTCAACAGCAGTAGTGAAAGGAACTGCCAACGGAAGCAGTGCAGACCTAAACGGAAAAATTGAAATCAAAAATATTCCAAACGGCAAACAGACCATTGTTTTTAGTTTCATCGGTTACGAAAAAAAAGAATTGACTTTTATTTTTCCGCTTGCCGACAGTTTGCAAGAGCAAACAGTTTATCTTAAATCAGAGGCAAAAGAAATGGAAGAGGTAATTGTTTCAACAACACGGACAAATTCACGCATAGAAGAAATCCCAATCAGAGTAGAAGTGTTGGGTGGAGAAGAATTAAATGAAAAAGGAAGTATGAAACCCGCCAACATCGCAATGCTTTTATCAGAAGCAACGGGAATACAATCGCAACAAACATCTGCCGTGAATGGAAATGTGAGTATTCGCTTGCAAGGACTTGACGGAAAATACACGCAAATTCTGAAAGATGGTTTCCCTTTGTATGGTGGCTTCGCACAAGGGTTAAGCATTATGCAAATTCCACCGCTTGATTTAAAGCAAGTAGAAGTAATTAAAGGGTCATCAAGTTCACTATATGGAAGTGACGCCATTGCGGGAATTATAAATTTAATTTCAAAACAACCGCAGGAAAAAAGTGAACTTACATTTTTGATAAACCAAACATCATTGCTTGGGACAGATATGAATGGATATTTTTCTCAACGCTGGAAAAAATTTGGTTTCAGTTTTCTTACAGCAAATAATTTTCAAAAAGCAACTGATGTGAACAAGGACGGTTTCTCCGATTTACCAAAAACTCAAACTTTCAATCTTGCACCAACCTTTTATTATTATTTCAACCCGACAGCGACTTTGCGTTTTGGCTTGAACGGAACTTTTGACAATCGCAAAGGTGGAGATATGAAAGTTTTGGAAAACAAAACGGACACTTTGCACAAATTCTTTGAAGAAAATTTATCTAATCGAATTTCAACACAATTAAAATTTGACAAACAATTTGAAAATAATAAATCACTCACTATAAAAAACAGTATCTCCTATTTTGACAGAGCAATAAATCAAAACACAACGGCTTTCAAAGGAAATCAAATAAGCAGTTACAGTGAAGCATCTTTTAATTTCAAAATCGCAAAACACCAATTCGTAACAGGGTTAAATTTTATTTCTGAAAATTTCTCCGAAGATAGCACCAAAAGCCATCAGCAAAGAAATTATAAATATAATACGACAGGTTTATTTTTACAAGACGATTGGAAGCCAACAGAAAAATTTGCATTGCAAGCAGGTTTACGAACCGACTATCAAAATCAATACGGATATTTTATTTTACCAAGATTAGCATTGATGTATAAGTCCGGAAACAATTTTTATGTTCGTGCGGGAAGTGGATTAGGTTACAAAGTGCCAAGCATATTTTCAACCGCATCTGAGCAAGAAGGAATAAATAATATTCAACCTCTTTCAAAAAATATCAAAGCCGAAAAATCAATCGGAGGAAATTTAGATTTCAATTACAAAACAATAATTCGTGATGAAGTTTCACTCACATTCAATCAATCTTTTTTCGCAACACAAATAAATAATCCGTTGGCGTTAGACACTTTCAATTTTGTAAATAAAGACAAACCTATTTTCACAACTGGTTTTGAAAGCAGTGTTCGTGTTCGCTGGAAAGAACTGAAAATATTTGTGGGTTACACATTCGTAGACGCAAGACGAAAATACGACACGCTCCAAACCTTTGTTCCATTGACTCCGCAACACAAAATTGTAACGACCGTTGTTTATGAAAAAGAAGAAAATTACTCCATCGGCTTTGAAGGTTTTTACACTTCAACAATGTTTCGCGACCTTGACAGCAAAACGAAGGACTATCTCATCATAGGATTAATGGTGCAAAAACATTTCAAACATTTATCAATCATTGCCAACTGCGAAAACATTTTAGACAGCAGACAAACACGCTTTGAAAATATTGTAATTCCACCGACTGACACGCCAACATTCCGACAAGTTTACGCACCGCTTGACGGACGAATATTTAATGTTGCAATCAGAATAAAAATATAGCCAACGCATTTGCTTGCTCATTTGCATTTTTTTCAACGCACAGACCAACGCTAAAAAATGCAAAAGAGCAATCAAACCAACGCACCAAGACAGCATTCAATTTTATGCCAACACACAAATGGCACATTTGCTTTTGCCACAATCGCACAACCCGACCCACTGGGCAAAACCAAAAGAGCCATTTTTAGCCAGCGCATTCATAATAATGATGTTTCATATTGCAATAGTCAGGTCTATCCTGATTTTATAGCTATGAAACATGATTTATTTGACAAAAACGATCAAAAGTATAATAATCTTTCGTATCATTGTGGTCATGTTTAACATGACTTATAAACTATGAAAAATAAGTACATATCAACGCAATCTAACCAACTTCTATCCTACTTCAACGGACAGAACAGGGCTTGTTTTGATTATGCCGAAGCTTTCAAAGCATTACCCGAATCGAAAGAAAGTGCTGTTAAAGAATTACTAAGCGACATGACTAAGAGAGGTTTGTTGATGCGATTGAAAGAAAGTGTTTACTACATTATTCCATACGAGCAAAATTCAGAATCGTTTAAGCCTGACAGGCATGTGATTTATGAAAATTTAGTTAGAGATGCCGACCATTATATCGGTTATTATTCAGCATTGCAAATTCACAACCTGATTACGCAGCCTTCTTTGAAAGAACAAATTGTTGTTTCAAAACAAATGCGTCCGTCAGTAATCAAGATCAAAAATGTATCTTTTCAATTTATTTATCATAACGAGAGCCACTTTTTCGGAGCAAAAAAAATATGGGTAGATAATTTTAATAAAGTAGAGTGCTCCGATCTCGAAAAAACAATCGTTGACTGTTTATTCAAACCCGATTATGCAGGAGGTATTGTTGAAGTGGCAAGAGCAATTTACGTTTCAAAAGACAAGATAAAATTTGACACGCTGCACGAATACACAAAAAAATTCAAATCACAGGCTGTGATTAAACGACTTGGTTTTTTATTGGAACTGCTGGAAATAAATAACAACATCACAGAGAAATTACAAAAAACAAAAACTGCTTCTTATGTTTTGCTGGATACGGAATTGCCGAAGTCAGGAAAAATGATCAGCCGATGGAGCATTCAGCAAAATTTAGAAACAGAAACGATTAAGTCCGCAATTTATACATGATTAAACCAGGCGAAATACAACAGAAAGCACGTGAAGTAGGTGTTCGTGACCAGCAAATAGAAAAAGACTATGTGCTCTCATGGATATTGCAGGGTATTGCTCAACATGAGCATCTTTCGAAAAATATTGTGTTTAAAGGCGGAACTGTTTTAAAGAAGATATACTTTGAAGATTACCGGTTTTCGGAAGATCTTGATTTTACTTTATTGAACAACGAGATCACCAACGAACAAATTTTTGAATGGTTTAAAGAAACCTTTGAATATGTTTTGGAGGAAGCAAATATTCGCCTCGCAATCATTGACAATAATGAACACGAAGATGGTGGAATTAATTTCTACATCAGTTACGTTGGTCCGCTTGGCGGACAAGGCAATAACAAAAAAGTAAAGGTTGATATTTCAAGAAGCGAACAACTTGTTTTTGAACCTGTATTAAAAGATGTTTTGCTTGGATATTCAGACATAAAAGCACATCAAATACTTTGC
>JANPNV010000022.1:0-3733 GCA_031427625.1 Bacteroidota bacterium | reverse complement strand
TACCGGATCGTAATGTCTGGCGCCGTAGTCTTCGACGTTGTAATTTAAATCTGTCTGTAATTCCTTTCCGTTATATTTATATTTCTGTCCCTTCGATGCATCCGTAGAAATATCTTCGATGAGCATTCCGAATGGGTAATAATGATTCTCTTCAACAAATGATCCTGAGGTTTGAGAGATCCGAAGGTTGTCGAAGTTTACTTCCTTCTCGCTTTCATTGCTAACATAAATATAAAAGTAGCCATTTTCCGGAATAGACAATAAGCGATTAATGGTGGATTTATTTACCTACAGAAATAAAATGTAGGCAGGAAATCCACTGCTCAAACACAACGGATGAATATCCGTCGAAGCAGTCTGGGTATTAATGGTAGGTGATGAGCATGTCCAGCGCAGCGGGGTATATTTGTCTTTTTTTTATTCAATATTTTTTTTTAGAACTTTGACACATTGAATAGTTAAATAGCTGCCAATTACCAATCCAATTAAAAAACAAAATAATAAATCAAAAATTGATTTTAAATTTTCATATTCATTGTAAAAATTTCTTAATATAATTTCAATAAATAAATTTGTAAGAAAAATAATATAAATTATTCTAAAACAATTATGCGATATCCATTTTTTTAAATTAACCATCTTTAATTTTTTTTCTAATTATCGTAAAATAAATAAACAAAATTAATACTATCGTTCCAATGATTAAGTATATTTTTTTTTGAAAAAGTGACAAGTCTGTCCATAAAAACCTACTTATAATCATCATTAGAAAAATTATTCCATAAAAAAAGGCTTTCGTTTTCATTATAATTTATTTCTTTGTTGGTTTTACTTCTGTCGCTTTTTTCTTTTCTTCTTTGGGGATTTTCAATGGAATAGTTACTACCTCTTTTGTTTTTTGATATAAATCATAAGCATAATATCCCGCAGTACCTGCCGCTGCCGCTTTACCTAAATTTTCTACAGGTAAATCCATTCCCTTAGAAGTTTGTGTTTTATATTTTGGTATATCTTTTGGGGTTTCTGTAGCAGAACTATATTTTGGTTTTGCAGCATTCGTTTCTTCCTTTGTTAATGTCTTAAAAAGATCGTCACCACTAGGTTTGCTTGATTCAGAAGTTTTAGAAGTTGCTTCAGCTGTTTTTCCTGCTATTTCTGTAGTTTTTGTTGCAGTCTCAATTACTCCTTTTGGAATTGCATATTCCGCAGCTCCTAAAGTTAAAAAGATACCAATTTGTCTCCCATCCGGATCAATAAACCTCACCGGATTATCCACTGCATAATTATACGGCGACCATCTTCTGTATTTCTCCGCCAAAGGATCTACATGCATCCATCTTGCAATTACCGGATCGTAATGCCTGGCACCGTAGTCTTCGACGTTGTAATTTAAATCTGTCTGTAATTCCTTTCCGTTGTACTTGTATTTCTGTCCCTTCGATACACTCGTAGAAAGATCTTCGATTAGCATTCCGAATGGGTAATAGTGATTCTCCTCAACAAATGATCCTGATGTCTGAGAGATCCGAAGGTTGTCGAAGTTTACTTCCTTCTCACTTTCATTGCTCACATAAATATAAAAGTAACCATTTTCCGGCATAGACAATAAGCGATTAATGGTGGATTATTTACCTACAGAAATAAAATGTAGGCAGGAAATCCACTGCTCAAATACAACGGATGAATATCCGTCGAAGCAGTCTGGGTATTAATGGTAGGTGATGACCATGTCCAGCCCAGCGGGGAGATGAAAATTAAAGACAAATGGTTGATTAGTCCGTCGCAGAAGGTTAAATCTAGCTGGGGGCTAAGTTGGTTATTTATTCTTTTGATTTTAATGGTTTATTTATGCTTGGATGATCTTGATTATATTTCACCTCAATACTATCTCCAACTTTAAGACTGATATCATGTGAGTTGCCAGTATATTTTTCACCATTAATTTCGAATTGATACGAATAAGTGAACTCCGCTTTGACTGGTTGATTTGGCTCATAATTCCGGTGATTAATAATTACTGCCTTTATTTTTTGGGGATTACTGCCTATAAAATGATTTGTAAAAGAGTTCATTGCTATTTTATAAATCACATACATTATGATTATTGCTGCAATCGCAAGCCATGCAATGTTTATTATTCTTTTCATTATTTATTGGTTCTTGTTTTGAGTTCATTAATTTTCGAGTTCACTGCAGCTTTTAAACCGCTTCCAACACTTTGTGCAGCTACTTTCGAGGCAGTTTTTAATCCAGTTTTCACAGTTGCTGTTGTACTTCTTGTAACATTCTGTCCTAAAGCATGAACAACAGTTCTGGTTGAACTGGACAATCTGCCTGCCTTCGTAACACCCACTTTAGATAATGCACCTTCAGCTTTTCCAGCTACCATTCCAGCTACCTTATCTGTTGCCAAATCTATTGTTGTATTTTTAATAACATTAATTGCATTTGTTTCGACTGTCGTTTCTAAACCAGTACTAGATGTAGTAACTTTAACTGTATTGTTAATAACACTTGCACCTACTTTAATGGCAGCTCTTGCACCTAAACTTTCTACAGCACTCCCTCCACATGTTATGGCCCCGGCTACTACTGCAGTTCCGATTGATACAACGTTAATATTGTTTGTCCATGGGCTTGATTTACCCTCTATATAATTAGCAGCAACTTGTTCACCATAATCTACAGCAGCACCAACTACAGCGCCAACTATATTCCCCCAAATCTTTCCATCAGGGTCTGTTCTTGAAATAGGATTATTGGCGACATAACCATAAGATGTTTCTGATTCCTGATCTTCTTCATCGGCATTTGGGTCTTTTGTGGTGAAGCGGCCTATTACCGGGTCGTAATGTCTGGCGCCGTAGTCTTCAACATTGTAATTTAAATCTGTCTGCAGTTCCTTTCCGTTGTACTTGTATTTCTGTCCCTTTGCTATGTCCGTCGATAGATCTTCGATAAGCATTCCGAATGGGTAATAGTGATTCTCCTCAACAAAAGATCCTGATGTCTGAGAAATCCGTAGGTTGTCGAAGTTTACTTCCTTCTCACTTTCATTGCTCACATAAATATAAAAGTAACCATTTTCCGGCATATCCTGATCGAGAACTGCTAGTTCGCCAAGCTGATCAGCATTAAAGACTTGCTTTACACCTGATGCCTCAGGAATAAACTTAAAGGACTTGTCAAAGAAGATCCAGACTAGAAAGGCTTTTGGCTTAGTCAGGAAATCGGGATCAGAATTTGACAGTGATGAGGATAAAAAAGTACCCACGTCACTATTATTGATAAAGGTTTGCTGCGCCCATTGTTGTTTTTTTGCGAGTTCGTCGCCTGCTATGCTACTGGCCGGAGAGAGGATAAAAATGTTGGCAAGCTGAGATAAGATGTCATTAATCGGCGTGGTATTGCCTGGTACAAATGAGTTACCTGTAAAAAAGTATTTTGTATCAAAATCGATTTTCTCACCTTGTTTTACCTCAAGTACCTTTGCGTGGCCAATAGTTTTATTGTCTGCCTTATTTAAGACGCTGACTTTTTGATTTGGTGAATAGGTCGAATCGACCGGATAGCCAAATGGTAAGTCATCGCGTGTTTCAGGAATATTTTCGAACGTCTGTTCTTCAACCGATGCATTTTGATTTTCCATCGTTGCAAAATACCTCTCTCTCGTCACTTCGCTGGAAAGTATAACACGAATATTCCCTAAATGATCTTTGAGAAAATAATCATA
>JANPNV010000021.1:0-6273 GCA_031427625.1 Bacteroidota bacterium | reverse complement strand
AGCAAAGAGCAAAGAGCAAAGAGCAAAGATCAAAGATCAAAGAGCAAAGAGCAAAGAGCAAAGAGCAAAGAGCAAAGAGCAAAGAGCAAAGAGCAAAGAGCAAAGAAAAATTAAAAATTCTGAAGCAATAAATAAATAGTTATTGCTACCTAAAAGAATATTTATTAATTAAACTTTGAAATTTTATTTGATAATTTTTATACCTTGTCGTAATTAATTCGCACCAATTAATTTATCAATTCAATTCTGTCAATGATCAGTATCCGGAATATTTTTCTTTTAATTTTTATGCCAAATCTGGCATTCGGACAAATTGAAAATTCAAATAAATCTGCTGATATTATTTCTACGGATTCTTCAAAAAGTGAATCTGCCTTTCCATATTTCCCGACGCTCTTACATAATTTCATTTATCAGGCAGGAGCTGTTACACGCATTAGCAAAAAAGACGAACCATGGATTGGCTGTTTTCTTATTAGTACATGCCTGCTCATTTCTCAGGACAATGCAATCGATCGTCAATTTCGTCAATTAAAATCGAAAAATGATATCATCGGGAAGACAAGTCCTGTCGTTACAGACTTTGGCGGAAAATATGGCTTCTACATCGTTGGCCTCACAGGAATAACAGGACTTGCAACTAAAGACCATAAAATGATTCATACAACTTTACTTGCAAGTCAGGCACTAATAACTTCAGGACTCTGGTCACGTATGCTGAAAATGGCTTTCTCAAGACCAAGACCAAGTTTCATGTACGACAACCCAAATTACACAATGAAATGGAGTCACCCATTCAAAGGATTCTATAAAGAAAATGAGAATCGTTCAGCTTCCGGCTTCGATGCATTTCCTTCTGGTCATACAGCAACAGCTTTTTCCATAGCTACAGTTTTTGCCATGGAATATCGAAACACTAGTTTTATACCTGTTCTTGCTTACACTTCCGCCGGACTTATAGGCCTCAGTCGAATGACTGAACATACGCATTGGGCATCAGATATATTAGCCGGTGGCTGTCTTGGCTATCTATGCGCAAAACAAATTGTACGTAACGACAGAAAAAATAATTCAGATTATGTTTTTGAAAATCATAAAAAAAAACCTACCCTTAGTTACACTATCTTCCCAACCGGAAATTCCATAAATGGACTTTTGTCCTTAAACTGGTAACATAGTTCTTTAATTAATATTCCAGTACATACTTATTCCACTGGCGGCTCCTGTTCCATATGGAAGTATCATTCCTGGCTTAATTTTTTTCAATAAAATTTCTGTATGTGATTGTACATGATCTGATGCCACTTCACTTCTCTTTGAAATTAAATTTCCCAATGTGTATCCAATTGCAAAACCTAAAGGATAATCAGCTGCCCAGTGAACACCATTGTTCATCATCGAAAACATCAGAAGTGAAGACATTCCATAACCTATCGGTTTTATTAAACGGGATTCAGGATAATTATTTGAGATGATCGTTACCGCACCGATGAATGTCGCCAGATGGCCAGATGGGAATGCATCGTAGTGCGGAACATGTTTTGAATATTCTCCTTGATTAGGAAAAAATTTCCAGCGACCACCGGATCTTGACGAAACATAAGGACTTTCTCTTCCTGTAATGTGTTTTAAAAATTGCGTAGCCAAACCACCGGCAAACAATGACTCTAACAATTGAGAAGCTGTTTGCAGACTCCTGTTGTCTTTATTAATCAATCCATATCCCCAAAAACCAGCGATAATTGACATATGAGTAAATCCATCACCTTGAAAATAAAATGCTGTATTTAAATTAGCCGGCAAAAAAACCGGTAACGGCAAACTGGATTTACCAACCTTCACACTCCAGTTCACAATTTTCAAATTATTATTATCGGCCGACAAATTAATAGTCTTAGCAAACTCTTTTGATCCATCAAGAAGTTCCTGATCGTAAATAATAAGAGCCGCAGTTGACGCAGCAATAATAGCTACATATTTTTCATTGCCCTTTTTAACAACTTTTTTTCCAAAAAGAGCATAATCGTGAGGAAGATTAGTTACCCATTTAAATGGCCTTGGCCTTGTAAACGTTTTTGATGGAAGGGAATCCTTTACAATACTATCTGTTGACTGGCTCTCAACATCCATATCCTGATCAGCAAACACTCCACTGCTAAAACCCAGAGCCAAAAACAGAAAAACTATTGTTGTAATAACATTGTACTGAAATCCCTTGGCAAACCGACTCATAAATAATAAATAACCTGTTAATTTTCGCTAAAGATAATCCAATTAATAATGGCCTGTAATAGAAAGAATCAAGAAGTAAGAGGTAAGACATCAAAAGTGAAACGTCTAACGTAAAAAGCAATTGCAAAAAATCAAGACATTTTCCATTTTAAAGAACTAATTATAATATTCCTTTGAATCGATATCGAAACTTCCGGAAATCGACTCCTGAACTTGAATATTAATTCGCATCTTTCTGCCAACTAACTTTCATATGGAATTCGTTTTAATCGTTATTATTTTATTACTTTTTGTCTGGCTTCGGAATTCTCTTTCGACAGATATCAGAGCATTAACTCGCGAGATTAATACACTCCGCGAAGTCTTTCACAAGGAGTTGATGCATCGGGATCGTCCGGAAGAAAAATATTCTGCAGACAAATTTCAGGAATCTCGTGATACAAGAGGCCCTATAATCGTTCCTGAAGAAAAGATCACTCCGCCGGCTGAAGTTTTTCATCCTGTCAAAGAAGCACCTGTCGATTTCAACATCGAACCCGAAGTTGTGGAGGAAATAAAACCCAAACCGCCAGTCCAAAAAACTGTTTTTACTCCATCCCCTAAACAACCATCATTCTTCGAACGTCATCAAGATCTTGAAAAGTTCATCGGAGAAAATCTTATCAATAAAATAGGTATCGCCATTTTAGTTCTTGGCATAAGCTTCTTCGTAAAATATGCAATCGACAAAGACTGGATTAATGAAATAGGTCGGGTAGGTATCGGTATTTTCAGCGGCGGACTTCTTATCGGCATTGCTCACCGAATGAGAAAATCATTTTCCGCATTCAGCTCTGTACTTATCGGTGGCGGATTATCAGTAATGTACTTTACCATTGCGATAGCATTTCATACTTATCATATTTTCGATCAGTCTGCAGCATTCGGAATCATGGTTGTGATTACCGCATTTGCCGTTACTCTTTCTCTTCTCTACAACAGGATTGAACTTGCTGTGCTCGCTCTCATCGGCGGATTTTCTACTCCATTTATCGTCAGCACAGGTGAGGGTAATTATATCGTGCTCTTCACCTATCTGCTTATTCTCAATTGCGGAATGCTCGTCGTCGCATACCGCAAAAAATGGAATCTAGTAAATATCCTCAGCTATGCATTTACAATTTTTATCTATGGTGGATGGCTGGTTAATAAATGTCTCGATCAGGAAGCAGCGCCCTATGCCGGTGCTCTCATCTTTGGTACTTCCTTTTATGTGATCTTTTTCCTGATGAATATTATTTATAACATCAAAAATAAAACTGAATTCCATGTACCTGAAATCAGCATCCTCATCAGTAATACATTTCTTTATTATGCTGCAAGCATGGCTATCCTTCATTATTATGCAAATGAATACCAGGGATTATTTACAGCAATGATGGGCATTTTCAATTTCGCATTTGCTTTTATTTTTTATAAAAATAACAAGATCGATAAGAAATTTATCTTCCTCCTGATCGGACTCGTACTTACTTTCATCAGTCTTGCAGCTCCCGTTCAACTCGAAGGCAATTACATCACAATGTTCTGGTCGATGGAAGCGGTACTGCTACTATGGTTCTCCCAAAAATCCGGAATAAAGCTCGTCAAATACACATCTGTCTTTGTAACTGTTCTCATGCTCTTCAGCCTGTTTATCGACTGGCAAAATCTTTACCTTTTTCCGCATGAACCTTTCATGCAGCCATTTTTAAATAAAGTTTTTATCACAAGCGTCATCGCTTTATTATCATTAGTAGCAACAAGGAAATTATTAAGTAAGGAAGATAATGGTCAAATCCACTTCGGTAGCTTCAAATTGGATCAGTATAAGAATGCCGTCTCTGCTTCAGGGGTAGTAGTTCTCTATTTGACTTTTCTTTATGAAATGAATTATCAACTCATTCATGCCGGATTAGATATTAATTCCCGCAATATCTGTTTCGGAATTTACAACCTGTCATTCCTCTCTGTGGGATATTATCTCCTTCGTAATAAATTAACGCGCACTCTTTCAATTATTTTCTTCATCGGCTCTATCCTCTGCCTTCTCTTCCATTTTACTATCTATGATCCGGCAGTGATCTCAGTCAGGAATAATTTTTTAAGACTACAAACAGAGGGTTTGTTTTTCTTTCTACATCTGCCACTTGCCATTCTATTCGCAATCGTCATTTACATCAGCAATCAATCAGCAAAAATATTATTCAAAGGCAAGAACGACATCACCTGGATAAAGTGCATTACTGTCTTTCTGATTGTCTACATCTGCAGCACCGAGCTTAACCACATTGTTACATGGATCAGCTATTCACCGGGTCGGATTATTTCACAAATTTTCAAGCAGATTTCAAAAGCCGGCTACTCCGTGCTATGGGGAATAATCTCTCTGATACTGATGCGTCAGGGAATGAAGTGGAAAGACAAGATATTGAGATTAATTTCTCTTTCTCTTTTCTTAATTACGATATTAAAATTATTCCTGTGGGACATCGTTGGAATTTCCGAATCGGGGAAAATCATCGCTTTTATTTCGCTTGGGGTTCTGCTGCTTGTGGTTTCATTCATGTACCAACGATTAAAGAAACTTATTCTCGAAAATGAAAAAACTGAATTAAATAAAATAAAACCGGATGATAATGAGCTGGATAAAATTTAATTCGTTTTTATTATTTCTATTATTCGCGCTTCAATCATCTGCGAATGATTTCAGATATTATGCGCAATTGACCGTGCCTGACAGTTCGGGTTTTTTCAAAATCCAGATTTCGCCTTCCATCAATTCGAAGGTGAAGAATGATTTTTCTGATTTGCGTCTGGTTGATTCGCATAAAAAAGAAATTCCTTTTATCCTTAAAACAGACGACAAAGATGATAACAAAAGCCTTTTCCATGAATACGAAATCATCAGCAAAAACTTTTATCCTGATAGTATCACACAGATCATTATAAAAAACAATACTGGAAAAAACATCAGCGACATCAGCATGATCGTTCGCAATGCAGACGTAAACAAGGAAATGAAAATCGCCGGCAGTTTTGACAGAAAGCAATGGTATGTCGTAAAAAATGCAGAAAATATTTCATCACTGTTGAACAATAAAAATGTCAGCGAAGTGCGGCTGATAAATTTCCCGCTTACCAATTACCTCTACTACAGAGTGGAAATTAACGACAGGAATTCCGAGCCCGTTGACGTTATCAGTATCGGCAGCTATATCGAGGAAGTCAGCAAACCGAATCTCCTCAAACTCTCTTCAAGGTTTTCAGTTTCTGATTCAGCGAAAACGAAATCAACTTGGATACATATCTATCTCGACGAATATACATTTGTCGATGAAGTAGAGTTTTCAATTTCATCACCATCATTCTACAACAGGAAAGCAAATATTTATACTGAAGTTACAAATGCAAAAAACAATAATCCATACCCTGTTTCACAGATAACAATAAATTCAAAATCATTTTTAAAATACAAACTCAGTATTACGAAAAGGAATGATTTATGGGTGGAGATATTTAATGAAGACAATCCCCCACTCCACTTCGAAAATGTAAGTTGTTATCAGTATAATCAATACATCATCGCTCAGCTTGAAGCCGGAAAATCATATCAATTATTATTCGGCGATTCGAATGCAGTCATGCCTCAATACGATCTTCATTATTTTGAATCATTAATTCCCGCTTCCCTGAAAATATTAACTCCTGGGAAAATATCTGAAATCGCATTTTCGACAATTGCTCCACCATCAAAAAGCTTCTTCAAAGACAAACGCTTCATATGGGCCGTTTTAATTATTGTCGTTTCTTTTCTTGGGATTGTTACTTTTCGAATGCTAAAGGAAAGAAGGGAGAACTAGGAGTAAAGAGTCAAGAACCAAGAGTCAAGAGTCAAGAGCCAAGAGCCAAGAGCCAAGAGCCAAGAGCCAAGAAAAAGAAAAAGAAAAAAGAACTAAGACAAAAGACAAAAGACAAAAAATGTGAAAGATGCACTTTCATTTCCCTTAAAAAAAGTTGACC
>JANPNV010000020.1:0-12899 GCA_031427625.1 Bacteroidota bacterium | reverse complement strand
AGGAGCCGGTACGATGGCGCCAGTGTTAGCTAATCAAGCTGTACTCGGTGCTACCGGAGCTGAAACGGATACATTACATGTTGAATTACGTGACGTTACAGATCCTACTATTGTGATGGCAAGTGCTAATGTTGTGTTAATGACTAATGGTCTTGCCAGCTGTAACATGGCTGCTCCGGCAGGTACATACTGGATTGCGGTTAAACATCGTAATACTATTCAGACATGGAGTGCTAATCCGGTTGCATTACCAATACCGTTATATAACTTCACAACATTTGCTACTCAGGCATTTGCTGACAACATGATTGATGTATTATCAGAAGGAATCTTCTCGATGTATACAGGTGATGTGAATCAGGATGAGTTCATTGACATCTTCGACTTCCCGGATTATGACTTAGATAATCAAAACTTCGTTGCTTTCGAATACAAAGCAACTGACTTCAACGGTGACGGATTTGTAGATATCTTCGACTTCCCGATTTATGACGGAAACAATCAGAACTTCATATTCTCAATTCATCCATAAACACTGAACGTTTAACACTTATCGTTGAACGTTCGATAATAATTTAATAAATTTCACTGCCGGTTAATAAAATTACTGGCAGTGATTTTTTATATAAGGTCAATATGTATTTTTATTGGCTGAAAAGTCTCTGCGAATTACAATATCCTAAATGATAAATAGTGAAATTTTAGGCTTACGGTGGTTAAAGGCAATCCTGATTATTTTTATTACCGGGGTCAATTTATTTCCAGCCTATTCTTATGTGCCTCCTAAGCCTATCGTATATCTAACCGATACTGTGATTTGTCGTTCTGGTGATTCAATAACCATGATAGTTACGAATCCTGATTCTACAGAATTAATTGTACAAAATGTCGGTCCTGTAAATTTATCTATCGGCTCATTTTCGAATTATACGGCTACCAATCAATTCTCAAATTTTACTGTTCTTTCTGCCTCAGCACGAATACAGACGGTTGATATGTTTTTTGGCGGTAGTGTTGGAACTTCTTTTACTATACTGATACGGAATGCATCAAACGGACAATCGGTTGCAACGTATAATGGAACTGTTTCTGTAAGCAGTGCCATTACACCTCAGGTTGTTCCAATTAACATTTTGCTAGCTGCGGGGAATTATCAAATCGGGTTATCAGGAAATCCTGGCACCTATAGAAATACAGGAGGAGCGGTTTATCCTTATAATACATCAGCGACAGGAGTCAGGATTACAGGAAACACATATACACTGGATCCATCATATTACTATTTTTTTTATAACTGGAAAGTTGAAATCCCTATTTACTCATTATCGTCTTATACCTGGATGCCCGGATCATTAGCGGGAATTAGTGTAAAAGTATCACCGACATTGACGACAATTTATACAGTTACATCTTCCAAACAATCAGGTGCATCATCAAGTGCTACGGCAAAGATTCATTATCTTCCTGTAAATGCACCTGTAATATCTGCAAGCGGACCTACTTCATTTTGTAGAGGAGGAAGTGTTCAGCTTGATGCAGGGTCCGGTTATTCAAGTTACAAGTGGTTCGTAAATAATTCTGTTGTCGGAACTTCAAGAACATTATTCGTTACACCTTTTTCTACTACGGAATATTTTGTTGTCGTAGGCAACGGCGGACCATGCACATCAACAGCATCTAAAATTGTGACCGTTTTATTTGCGACTACTCCGACAATTTCACCGGCAGATACTTCATTCTGTCAGGGTGGCGGTAGCATCACACTAAATGCAGGAACAGGGTACTCATCATATAGCTGGGCTAACGGAATAATTTCATTGGGGAATACTCAAACAATTTCTACGTCTGTTCAAGGAAATTATAGTGTGACTGTAACATCGTCAAACGGATGTTCAGCCAGTAAATCTACATCAGTGACTGTTAAGCCAAAACCACCACCAATAATAATTACGCCATCAGATATAACTACACTTTGTGATAATGGCGGTCATTCACACGTAACTCTTTTAGCTGATACAACAGGTGCCGGCAGCGGAGGCACTATAATATGGAACGACCTCTTCAGCGAAACTGGAAAACTGTACGATGTTCAATGGGATGATTTCACCTTGCAGGTATCGGGAAATAATTATAGTTATGGCGCAACAATTGTAAACTCATATGGATGTTCAAACACATCCAATTTTGTTAACGTAAATGTTGTGCATTGTAATCTTCCGTTAAGTCTAAAAGTGTTTCTTCAGGGCTATTATGCAGGAGGAGGCATAATGAATCCGGTTCTGGCTAATCAATTTATTGCAGGAGCAACAGGAGCAGAGACTGATACTATTCACGTGGAATTGAGAGATTTTGAAAATCCTGCAAAAGTAATTGTTTCGAAAGCCGTAGTGTTAATGACAAATGGTACAGCTTCATGTGCTTTCATTTGTATTCCCGGAACTTATTGGATTGTAATTAAACATCGAAATTCATTGCAGACCTGGAGTGCAAATCCGGTTATCTTGCCTGGCGCACTTTATGACTTTTCAAATGAATCATCAAAAGCTTTTGGCAGTAATATGATTGACGCCTATAGCGAAGGGATTTGGTCACTTTATTGTGGCGATGAAAATCAGGACGAATTCATTGATATTTTTGATTTCGTACACTATGATATCGATAACACAAATTTTGCAGGTTTAGATTACCTGTCTACTGATTTCAATGGCGATGGTTTTGTAGATGTTTTTGACTTTCCCGCTTACGATGTAAATAACAATTCTTTCGTTTTTTCATTTCATCCATAAGTTAATTTTGTATTTTTTATTCATTCTTCAGGATGAAAATTTACTAACATCCGAAAATTAATTAAGAAAAATGTTTAATTTACAATTGCTATCCATCAATCAAATGTTGAATGGATGGTTATGGATAATTCTTTCTTCTTTGCAATTTATAAATTGAACTCAAAGCAAACTCAAAGCAATTTATTTCTATCACGCAATACATTTTTTTGCCGTGTAATAGTTTTTGCATTTTTATTTCTTTTTCAACTTAATAGTCATGCTCAATTAGCATCTAATTATTCATTCTCAACAAATAATAACGGATCGTTACTGCTTGACATGAATTCAAATTTTCTTGACATGTCGGTGGGGACAGGCCAGCTAATCGGGCCCGGGCAGGATAATATCCTATCCGCACAAACGAATATTGGATTTGATTTCTATTTTATGGGAGCGGGAATGAATACGTTTTCCTGTTCAGATAATGGATTAATAGAGCTGGGAAACCGAACATTGCCGGTTACTTTATACAATCCAAGTCTTAACAGTATTCCAAATCTACTTTCACCTTATGCGAAAAATTTACAGGTTGGTACCAATGGTGAAGTGCGTTACAAATTATTCGGATCAGCTCCTGACAGAGTTCTTGTCATTGAGTATTTCAACGTGATGATAAGTTCTCTTTCTGCCGGAGGAGCCACTCCCGGTACGGCTGTTTTCCAAGTGAGACTTTATGAAACAACCGGTGCATTTGAATTTATGTATGGTACAATGCTTACAAATGGCAGTACGCAGAATAATTCAACAGCGGAAATCGGATGGCTGCAAAGTACTTCTTCGAATAAATTTATGTCAGTTGGAAGTGTAAATGTACCATCTACATCAGGAGCTTGGTTGAGTTTTGTCGCTCCATTAAACTCATCTGTGTCTCACCTAAACTCTTCATCAAATGGAAACAGAAGATATTACCGTTTTATTCCTCCGCAAACATTAATAGATCCACCAAACCAATTAGTCACAAGTTCAATCAGCGCAAGTTCTGTTACATTAAACTGGACCGATAATTCGATCAATGAAAAAAGTTTCAATGTTTTCAAGTCTGTTGATAGTGTTAATTTTTCAAGAATAGCATTAATAACATCTTCAAGTACAGGAAGCATTGGTACAGGTTATTCGCAGATAGTATCCGGTTTAACATCATCTACTCCGTATTCATTTCGTGTTGTCGCAAATACCGAAGGGGTAGCATCGCCGCCTGTGTATTTACCCGCCACAACTTCTAATGCAAAGACATATCATTGGGTAGGTAACGGCGCAACATTATTTACTGATCCTCAGAACTGGATTCCTTTACGGTATGTTGCTGACCCGAGTGATACCTTATACTTTGACAATGGAAGTAATTCTGTAATAAATAATGTTTCAACGCAGAGTATTTCAGCGATAATTGTTACTTCAAATACTTCTGTAATATTTCAATCTGCTTCGCCGGCCGTATTAACCCTGCTTTCAAAAACAAACAATGCTTTAAGAATAGAGTCAGGTAGTGCACTTTCTCTATCATCAACTTCTTCAATTACTCTTACTTATTTATCTGGTCTGCTCGGAATGGCCACCATAAACGGAAAATTTAGTTTAGAAGTAAATTCCACATACAATACTACGTTTTGTACAACTGTGGTAAACGGAACACTTGAGTCAGCGGGAATAATAACAGGATCATCATCTAGTTTACTTTCATTTACCGGAAATGCAATATACAATCATCGATATTCCACCACTCCTGGAATAATTCCTGTTGCAACATGGGTAAGTGGTTCGACATGTTTAATAAGTGGTTATACAACAAATACAACAGGTCCAGGTGGATTAACCGGACAATCGTTTAGTAATTTTACATGGAGCTGTCAGCTGCAAACTGGCGCATTAAGTTTAAGCGGTAATATTCCCAATTCAATCGGTGGTGTATTTTCAATACTTAACACGAATTCGGGATCCTTGTCTATTGCAACCACGCAATCGCCCTTAATGACGATAAATAACTTCAATCAATCAGGAGGAGTTTTTCAGTTAAATACTGTTTCTGGAAGTACTATAATGAAGGTGTCAGGTTCATTCATCCATAGCGGAGGCGTTTTTGTTAGTTCATCTACTGGTACACCCATTCTGGAATTTAACGGAGTGAACGGAATCCAAAATGTAATTTTCAATAATTCGGCTCCTAGAGGATCTTTGACTTATAAAATATCAAATTCGGCCGGTATAAATCTTTTTGGTACCGGGTCGTTAACGATTAATTTTATTATCAATAGCGGTGGTGGAATAAGAATTGCAACCGCTGCAACAATTCCAATCGTAACATCTTTAAATATATTTTATAACAGCTTTGGAACTTCTTTGATTTATGAATCTCCTGCAAGTCGTTCCGCTTTATCAAAAGAATTTCCACTGCAGAGCGGTCCATTTGCTGTTGTTGTGAATATGCCGGGATATGTATTAACGATGCCATTCACAAGAATTCTGAATGGGTCCCTGACAATGACAGCCGGCGATATTGATATAGGGTCTAATTCAATTACTATCGGAAATTCTCCGGGTGTTCCTGGTTCTTTGATATGGACATCCGGAAATATCAGAGTGACGTCAGGTTCGATGACACGTTGGTTTTCGACGACAGGTTTTCCGTCTGTCCCCGGAACAGGTATTGGTTTTTTTCCCTTGGCAAGTGGACTCGATAATAGAAATGTTTCATTGTATGGAACTTCTCAATTCACTGCCGGGGGATTCGTGACTATAACTCATTCCAATATTCCAGGAATAACTTCTGGATTGTCAGTAGCTGATGGAAGTTATATTATAAAAAGACGTACGAATTCATCCTGGAATTTTATCACCGGAGGATTAGTGGCAGCTGGAAATACTCTGGGCATGAGAATCACCGGAGCTAATTTATTTACGACTTCTTTAGTTTCCAACTTGAGGCTTATGAAATCTTCAACGATAGCTGGAAATTATGTTCAGGGTACCGGCTTTATACCCAATTATCGCGCAGAGAGAACCGCACTGTCCATTGCTGATATTAACTCATCGTTTTATATAGGCACTGAAGACAATAACATGGATGCAATTTTTATTGCAATCGCAAATGGTAACTGGAGTAATGGTAACATTTGGAGTTCAGGAACGGCTCCTTCAATTTTGAATAATGCAAGTATTGCAAGTGGTGTTCAGGTTTTTTTAGATGTTACGGGACAATGTAAAAGTATAGGTCTTAATCCAGGAGCAACACTTACAACATCTGCTCATTTATTATCTGTCGATAGTATAATCGTCAACAATGGTAATATTAATATTTCAGGCGGTGACATAATTATCAATGGGGGTACTAATTCTGGTCAGGGATTAACAACGGCAGGAGGAAGTGTATTTACAATTTCTGCCGGTACATTAACGATTGGCCCGACAGGAGGAGGTAATAAACGGTGGATAAATTCCGGAGGCACTATCAATGTTGATGACGGAGTAATCACCGTTAATGGAAATGTACTTATTTCTGGGGGGCGTTTCAATCAGACATCTGGTAATCTAATTATTGATTGTAATGATGGTGTAAGCGCATTTTCCAGTATGCCTGATGGATCCAGTATTTTTCAGGTGACAGATGGTATTCTTTCCTGTAATGCGGGAGCAATTACAATTGTAGATCCACCGTTCAACACATCCATAACCAGTCGCGCTGTTTCACTGAATGGCGCCGTTACAGATACAAATGCATTTTCCGGAACTCATACATTTATTTTCGGTGATGGTTTTAGTAACACTTCCGGTAATGCAAACAATGGATTTGTAATTGATACGAAGGAAAATTCTGTAGGGCGAATACCAATAAAAAATGTTTGGATAAAATCCGGAAATGCTCCTGGTCGTTTTGTCAGAAATACTCTATCATCTGTGAATGGAACACATATTTTGGGTGACATTACGATAAACAATGGTTCTATCTATCGGGTAATATCGGGCACAGGAGGGAAGGATTGTTTCGGAGGAAATATTAACAACAATGGAACAATGATATGTACTCAGGGAATTACTCTCGGTGGAGAGTTGGGAATATATCAGATAAATAATTCGCAGAATATTTCAGGAACAGGAATTTTTATTAATTCTTTAGGATCTTCTACGGCAGGCTTTAATGGCCTCTCAATAAATAATAAGGGAGGTATAAATAATTTATTCGGAGACTTGAGTAATTCAGGAACAATTGGATTTATTAAAGGAAACTTAAATATGGGTTCCTATACTTTTGCAATGATGGCTGGTTCCGCGATATCAGGTATTCCTTCTGTCAACTCTCATGTATCCGGAAGATTTAGTCAGTTTATTCCTACCGGTTCATTCTCTGCATTGTTCCCAATAGGTGATTCTGTCAGTTACACACCCGTCACTTTTTCGGGTTCACCGGGTGCCGTAATTTCCTCAGGCGACATTGCTGTTTCAACAATCGGTAATGAACATCCTGGTATAATTTCTTCCGGTATAAATTCAGTGAAAGACGTAAACAGATATTTTATTGCTGACGCATTAAATGGAATAACATTTTCTCCGGGCTTGTTAACTGCTGTTCTGAGATGGAAAACAGGTGATGTAGACAGCGGCGCTACAAGATCCAGCTTTGTGGTTTCAAAGACGAATTCAACCGGTTGGATATTTCCTTCTACTGGCGTTAGAACAGATTCGTCAGTTCAATCATTTAATATTTCTTCTCTTGGAGACTTTGTCATCGGCGAGCCGTGTCGTTCATTTAATATTCTATCATCCGTCATTCATCCGTCATGCAGCGGATTGTCTAATGGGGCTATCACATTAAATATTCCTCCTGGTTTTCAGAATTATACATTTCAGTGGTCAGGCCCCATTAATTTTTCATCAGCAACTAAAAATATTACAAGTCTAATTCCCGGAGTGTATAATGTACTTGTAACAGGCGAAGGAGGTTGCACATCTGCTTACAGTATTACGGTAAATAATCCTTCAACTGTTTCATATACCAATCAGATAATAAAAGTTTCTTGTCTTGGTGCTAATGATGGAAGGATTATATTTACAGCAAGCGGAGGTTTAATGCCTTATTCATTTTCAATTGATAGCGGACTATCTTTTCAATCATCAAATGTATTTAACGGATTAACAGCCGGAACTTACTCTTCTGTTGTAAAAGATTCGTCGGGCTGTTTATCAGTAATAAGACAGGTAATTGTTTCACAACCATTAGCTACACTTTCATTTATTAAAATTGAAACTCCAGTCACATGCTACGGTGGAATCAACGGAGCAATACAATTGTTTGCTTCAGGCGGTGTTTCTCCTTATGTTTATTCTATTGGCGGAAACAATTTTCAGCAATCAAATTTATTCACCGGTTTAAGTGCAGGAACATATCAGCTCTCAATAAAGGATTCCGGTGGTTGCATTACACCTCCAGTATCTGTTTCGTTAGGGTCTGCTTCACCTGTAATATTTTCTACCTCTGTTACCGGTTTAATTTGTGTGACCGGAAGTAAAGGAAGTCTTGATGTTCAAAATGTATCAGGAGGAAATGGATCTCCTTACAGTTATTCGATAGATAGCGGTGTAAATTTTAGAGCTTCTTCATTTTTTGATTCTCTTTCTGCAGGAACTTACAATGTTAGAGTAAAAGATTCGATCGGTTGTCAGTCTGTAGTTGTTCCAGCTTCAGTACTACCTTCATCGCAATTGTTCATAATAACCGCAAGTGCAGGAAGCAATGGATCTATAAGTCAGGTAGGGGCTGTAAATATTACTTGCTCATCGGATAAGATGTTTTCTTTTACACCTGACATTTGCTTTGAAGTAGCTGATGTTTTAGTTGATGGGTTTCCGGTAGGTGCACTAAGCAGCTATTCATTTTTAAATGTACAGGCTAGTCATACCATAGATGTATCATTCAGAAGAAAGATTTTAACTATTCAATCCTCGGCTGGTATTAACGGAACAATAACTCCTTTTGGAAGTATATCTGTTGTTTGTGGTGATAGTATGCAATATTCTATTACACCTGCAAATGGATTTATTGTTGATACACTTTTAGTAGATGGTCAAAAAATTCCATCAGCGCTTAGTTATCTTTTTAATAACGTTCAGATCAATCATAGCATTTATGTTACATTCACTAATTGTCTGAATCCATCTCTTGTTAATGCTGGTAATGATGTGAAAATTTGTGCAGGCAGTTCTGTTGTTCTCTCTGGCAGTATTGGTGGAAGTGCCTCATCTGCCTCTTGGTCGTCAAGCGGAACAGGGACATTTTTTCCTGATGCAATATTCGGTCATCCAATATCGTATCAACCTTCTTTAGCAGATATTTCGACAGGTAGTATCAGACTTACATTAACCACTGATGATCCACCGGGAATTTGCAATGCGGCATCCGATTATCTGATTCTGAATATTCGCCCTTTGCCTGTAATAACTATTTCCGGAAGACATGGATATTGTATAGGAGACAGTACAACTCTTGGCATAAATTCAATTTATCAAAATGGAAGTTTAATTGATTACAAATGGAAACGTAATGGTCTTTTTATAAACGTGGCAACGCATTCAACATTTATTACAACTGCAATTGGGAACTACAGTGTAGTCATAACAGATTCATTGGGATGTATAAATGAATCTGCTCTATTTAATGTTCAGGAGTTTCCGCTTCCTTCGCCACCACAAATTGTACCCACAGGTAATGTTGCAATTTGTACTGGTTCTTCACGTATGTTAACATCGAATAAGCTTTTGGGTAATCATTGGATTCCGGGAGGAGATACAACACAACAAATATCTGTTTCGGGCCAGGGTATTTATGCAGCTATTTATAGAGATACGAATGGTTGCGCATCAATTTCTTCCGATACGGTTCATATTTCGTTATTGCCCTTGCCTGTTGTTAGCATTATTTCAGATTCCTCTTTATGTCTGGGTAATACTCTTTCATTTATCGGATCATCGGCAACTGGTGTTTTTTATTCATGGTCAGGCCCCAATAATTTTTCATCAATCGTAACATCTCCGTCTTTCCCTGTGTCTTACTCTGATAGTGGTTTATATACATTGACTGTCACTGATACTTATGGTTGCACGGGCATTGCTCAAAAGCAAATTCATATTGACAGTTTACCAACAGTTATGATTTCCGGTAGTCAGGTTTTATGTACCGGTGCAAGTAATATCCTTAGTTCTCTTTCAACTCCAGGTACTGGATCGATCTCAACGTATCAATGGAAATTTAGCGGTACACCGATTACATCTGCAATCAACTCAAACTATATTGCTTACCAACCCGGATCGTATTCGTTGTCGGTAACAAATTCAAAAGGTTGTTCTGCATTGTCTGCTTCCTTTCTGATTTCGACGGATAGTAGTCCACTTGTCGGTAATTACACAATCAGCAACGCTCCGGCAAGTTGTGTGAATTTCAATTCTTTTGCGAATGTCTTTAATGACATAAATTCAAGAGGGATTAGCGGGCCAGTTACTATTAATGTTTCCTCGGGTTTTGTGGAGACAGCTCCTTCGTTAGGGTTTCAGATTAAGATGTGTAGTCTTCCAATAAGTCTTCAGTCAGGGATGCAGCGACCAATCGTTTTTATTAAAACGGGCAGTGGTGTCAATCCACTGATAATTGCAGGACAGGGAAGTTCGTCTCTTGATGCAGCAGTAAAAATAATCGGAGGAGATTTTATCACATTCGATGGAATTGATTTGCAAGATCCGGTTGGAAATGTAAACGCAAATTCACAGATGGAATGGGGATATGCGTTATTGAAATGTGATGGAAGTAAAGGTTCAAGAAATAACACAATAAAAAATTGCAAAATTACTCTTCAGAAAATAAATACTTCTTCAGTTGGAATTTATCTGGGTAATCATAATGAATACTCAACGACATCGCTTTTGTATTCGGGATTATTTGGGGGCGATTCGTTTTTCAGAAGTTCTAACAATATGTTTTATGGTAATGCTATTTCCAATGTTTATACAGGCATAAGTTTAAATGGGTCTTTATCTTATTCCGATAGTTTAAATGTCGTCGGGAATTCTTTAATGTCGGCGAATACTATTACTAATTTCGGTGGAGGAGCCAATAGTGTTAATGGAATTGTCGTTACCGGTCAGAAGGATATTAAAATTAGCCGTAATAATATTAACGGTGGTATTGGTTCAACGCTTACAGTAAATGGAATTTATATTCCATCGTCTGTTCCGTTTTCTGGAGAGATTAAGGAGAATATTATTTCTTTGACGAGTTCAAGTGCAGGAGCCAATGCGTTAAGTGGTATTAATGTTGGGTCAGTTACAAATGGTGATGCATTGATTTTAACTGGTAATACAATTCAGAGCTGTTCATATTCTACCGGGACGGCATCATCGTTTAATGGCATCATCAGTTCGTTTTCTGGTACAGGACTTGTTAATATTTCAAACAATGTCATACAGAACAATTTTATTTCGACGGCACTTACCGGAGGGTTTATTGGTATTGGAATTACAGGATCTCCGGGATTACTTAATATTTCCTCAAATATTGTCTCAGGAAATCAACTTTCCGGAACAGGAGTTTTTAATGGGTTGAGCATTGGTAATAATACCGGTGAAATAAATGCAACTGGTAATGTAATTCAGAATAATCAGAAGACAGGATCTGGTGGGACAATGAATTGTGTTATTTTTTCTTCTCCATCAGAATATATTTTTTCTGAGAATGTTATTTCTAATAATTTTATTCCTGCAGCTTCAGGCACATTTCCTTCTGTAGTTTTAGGAATGTCGAATCAAAGTGCGACCGTAGGCGAAAATATTTCTAATAATGTGTTTAGAAAATTATATATAAATGGATCAGCAACAGGATCGCAGAATGTGATGGGGATTAGAGCAAATAACAATGCATCCACGCGATTTATTTCCGGTAACACAATTGACAGCTTATTCTCAGAAACGAGTGCAACAATTAATGGAATTTCAACGGGCCTCGCCGGCGGAGCAGTTAATATTTCGAAAAATAAAATTTATAATTTAACGGGCGGCGGATCTACAAGTATCGTAAATGGGATTCTGGCAACAAATGCGCCTCCTTCTGTATTGATTTCAAATAATTTAATTGGAGAACTTAAATCGCCATTCGGAGTCAATGCAAATGCTATTAAAGGAATTGATATAAGCGGTACAACTAATGTAAATGTGTTTTTTAATACAGTTTATTTGTCTGCCACAGGAAATGGAAGCACATTCGGAACGTCAGCAATTTCTGCTGCTGCTTCTTCAACTCTTGATATGAGAAATAATATTTTTATAAATAAAAGCCAACCGGGGGGCTCTGGCGGCATAGGAGGAGTTACCGCCGCTTATAGAAGAAATATTAATAATCTTACTTCCTATTCAAATGCCTCTGATAATAATTTATTTTATTCTGGAACACCGGGTAGTAATAACCTGATTTATTGCGAAGGACTTACGGGAACTGTTACGAATGCACAGCAAACAATTTCAGGTTATAAAAATCTTGCTGGATTATTTCCTCGTGATCAACGCAGCGTAACTGAAGATGTATCTTTTTTAAGTAACGCAGGCAATAATCCGTTGTATCTACATATTAATCCATCTAACCTGACATTAGTAGAAGGGAATGCTATGCCTTTAAATATTGTAACAGATGATTATGACAGTAATGTAAGAAGCACAACGAATCCTGATATCGGAGCGGATGAAGGGGCTTTTACCGGACTTGGACCATCTATTTCTGCAGTATCTGTAAATCCAGGTTCTGGACAGTGTGTAAGTACTGCACATACTGTAAACGCTACGGTAATTTCGGGATTAAATCCTTTGACATCTGTTACGTTGATTTATACATATGATGGAATAAGTCAAACACAAGTGACGATGACGAATAATTCCGGAAACAACTGGACAGGTATAATTCCACCTGGTGCACCGGCCAACGCAATGGTAAACTGGTCGGTTTTAGCATCCGATGGTATTTATGCTCAGTCTGCAACAGGATTTTATCGCGATGAAATTCTTACACAATATAATCTCACGCTTGACGCTTCGGCAACTCCTACT
>JANPNV010000019.1:0-8453 GCA_031427625.1 Bacteroidota bacterium | reverse complement strand
ATATGTACTTTGTAGAAAAATTAATTTGATTTATGAAAATGTTTTTTTTATTTTTCTTTTTGGCATTTACTCAGATATTTTGTTTTTCACAAAACAGAATAATGGCTTCTCTTAAAACAGAATTACAAAACGCAAAGCACGTTACAACGCGTTTACGATTACTCCTTGCTCTTGGTGACTCATGCGAAAGAAAGAACAATATGCTTTATGCAGAACCCGCAGTGGAACTCGCTGATAATCTTCTTTCACAAAAAATTGATGAGAAGCAGCGGGAAAAAATACTGGTACAAAAATCAGATGCCTACAATTTAATAATTGCTTATTATACAAAAAACAATAACACCGATTGGAATAAAGTAATTGAGTTCATACAGGAACGTTTAGCCGGCTATGAAAAAAAAGGAAATAAAAAAAGAATTGGCGAAGCGCTTTTTGATATTTCCAATATATATTTCATTAAAAATGATACTGCCGGATTTCTTGAGTACACAAAAAAAAGTTTAGCTGTTTTTTTTGAAATAAAAGACACCGTTTTTATTGTCAATGGTTACGGGGGATTGACTCAATATTATTTATCAATAGGAAATTTTCAGCAAGCTTTAAAATCTATTCAGTTGGCTATTGAAATTTCAAAAGAGATGAATTACAAAAAAGGAGAAGCACTCTCGTTAGCGCAATTAGGAGACATGTACAGGGATAATGGCGAAAACGCACAGGCATTGGAAAACTATCAGAACGCACTTTCAATTTTAAATGAAACAAAAGATACAAATGATTTATTTAACGTGCTTGCTGCTGTAGGCGGGTTTTACTATACGCTTCATAATGTTGACAAGGCGCTTGAGTATTACAACAAGCTCATAGCAATATGCAATTCAAAAAAAGGTATTAACCATAATATTGGTTCGGTATATAAGTGGATTGGCTTAGTATATAGAGATAATAATTATTACGAAAATTCCATTTTATATTTCAAAAAGAGTTTGTCAGTGTTTGACTCAACAAAAAACAAAGAGCAAGTCATTGATGTGCTCAATGAATCGGGCACAGTTTATAATAAGCAAGGTTATTTTGTAAAAGCCATTGAATATCATTTGAAGTCATTAAAAATTGCAGAAGAATTAAAATCAGAAAGCGAAATTGCATGGTGTCATCATTTACTTGCTCAGGATTATTTTGGTCAGAAAAATTACCGGACAGCTAAAGAATACAGCCGCCGCGCCATTGCTATTCTGAAAAAACAAATTGATATAAAACAAATAAGTGAATCGGAGTTATTGGCTTCTCAAATTGATTCGGCAAGCGGTAACGGTATTGATGCTTATGAACATTACAAGCAATATGTTTTGTTCAGTAATAAATTAAAAGGTGATGAAATACACAAAGCAGCACAGAAAGAAAAATTTCAAAATGAATCTGATAAACAAAATGCGGAACAGGAAAAGAAAGATGCTGTTGCAAAAGCAGAATTTCGAAAACAAAAATTAGTTCGAAATGGATTTATTGGTGGCTTTGCCGCAATGGTTTTATTTGCAGGGATATTTTTTGCTCAGCGAAATAAAATCAAAAAAGGTAAAAAGCGAAGTGATGAATTATTGTTAAACATCCTTCCGGAAGAAGTTGCAGAAGAACTAAAAGCTAAAGGCAGTGCTGAAGCAAAACAGTTTGATGAAGTAACCGTCATGTTTACCGACTTCAAAGGATTTACACAGATATCTGAAAGACTTTCTGCAAAAGAATTAGTTGCTGAAATACATACTTGTTTCAAAGCATTTGATAACATCATTACAAAACACAACATCGAAAAAATAAAAACTATTGGTGATAGTTATATGTGTGCAGGGGGTTTGCCTGTTATCAATAAAACAAACGCAAACGATGTTGTAAAAGCGGCACTCGAAATTAAACACTTTATGAAGCTCCATTCAGAGCAAAGAATTATTGAAGACAAAGAAATTTTTGAAATAAGAATTGGCATTCATACTGGCCCGGTTGTAGCGGGAATTGTTGGAGTCAGAAAATTCGCTTATGATATATGGGGTAATACGGTGAATATTGCATCGAGAATGGAGAGCAGTGGAGAAGCGGGAAAAGTAAATATCAGCGGCAGCACTTATGAATTAGTGAAAGACAAATTCAATTGTGTGCATCGTGGAAAAATTCAGGCGAAGAATAAAGGGGAAATTGATATGTATTTTGTGGAAATTGTTTCATAGCATGAGTAGCCCGAACGCATAACATCAAGATTAAAAGAAATAAAAAAAAGAAGGGCTTTGAGAGATAAATGAATGGAGTTGCTTCTAATAAACAGTTCAGTGGTTAATTGAACATTTGTGCTTCGTATGAAGTGCGTTAACGAACAGTAGTGCTTCTAATCCCTTCTTTTTTTTTACTTCTTTAATCCATTCTTTATGCGCAACGCTTGGCAGCAATGAAACATCCTACTATTTTCCGAAATGCAGAAAGTTTTGTACATTTAAAAACTTAAATTTAACAGATGAGAAAGAAAGCGATAATTCAAGCACTAAACGATTTTCCGAATATCATAAAATTAGATGATCTAATTGAAAAATTAATTGTGCTTGAAAAAATTGAAGTTGGTTTAAAGGATGTAAATGAAGGCAGAACCATCGATCACTCTACGGTAAAGAAAAGAGTTAAGCAATGGTCAAAATAGTTTGGAGTAAAACAGCTTTACTTGATTTAAAGAACATCTTTGATTACATCGCTAAGGATTCAAAATATTATGCAGTCCGATTTGTAGATAGAATAATTGTTTCAGTTGATCAACTAGAAAATTTCCCATATTCAGGACGTATTGTTCCTGAAAAAAAATAATGAAACTATTCGAGAAATTATTTTTGGAAATTATCGAATCTTTTACAAAATAATTTCTCCAAATAAAATTTCAATTCTGAGAATTCATCATAGTGCGAAAAACGTGAAGTAGCGTGCGCGCATAACATCCGTATTGCCACAACACTTTTTCTCTTTTAATTTTTATCTTTGGTAAAAAGTGCTGCGACAATACTCCGGACGTTATGCGTCATGCTTTGGCGACCTGCTAACTCCAAGCTGTGGTGCAAGAAACGAACTGTGAAAAACAGAAAAACTGGACGATAAAAACCGAAAAAAGTAAGCAAAAATAAAAGTATGGACTAAGCACTATAAGCACTAAAAAAAAATGAAAATAAATTTGATTCTCCTTTTAGCAGTTCTGCTTTGCAGCAATCTTTTTGCACAACCATTTCAAATCGGACATACTACAATTACCTTAATTGATATCGGTCGAAACAACCGCGCGATTCCTACTGAAGTGTACTATCCCGCTGATGTTGTAGGAAATAATGTAGCGGTCACAATTGCTAGCAATAATAAATTTCCCGTAATTAGTTTCGGTCACGGCTTTGTAATTACATGGGATGCTTATCAGAATATTTGGGATGCCCTTGTGCCAGAAGGATTTATTATTGCATTTCCGAAAACCGAAGGAGGTTTTGCACCCTCACATACTGAATTTGGAAAAGACATTGCTTTTGTACTTTCTGAATTAACCGCTCTTGGTCAAGACACTTCTTCATTGTTTTATAATCGTGTTGACACGATGAATTGCGTAATGGGACATAGCATGGGGGGCGGTTCTGCTTTTCTTGCTGCACAGTTTAGTCCGGCAGTGAAAACGTTAGCGACACTCGCACCTGCCGAAACAAATCCATCTGCTATACAAGCAGCTGCAAGTCTTAGTATTCCTTCATTGATATTTGCCGGAGGTAATGATTGTGTTACGCCTCCTCCAGCTAATCAAATACCTATGTTTGACTCCTTGCAAAGCAGTTGCAAAACTTTTGTAAGTATTAATGGCGGAAGCCATTGCCAGATGGCTGATAATAATTTCCTGTGTAGTTTTGGCGAAGCAACATGCACGCCCCAACCAACTATTATGCGCGCTGAACAGCATATTGTTATTAACCGCTATTTACTTCCCTGGTTAAAATACGAGTTGAAGAGTGATTGCTTTTCAGGTGCGCAATTTGATTCGCTGATTACAACAGATACCAACATTGTTTTTCAAAAAACCTGTTTGCTTTGCATTGCCACTTCAGTCAATGAAAATACTGCAACTTTCAATATTGAAATTTTCCCAAACCCTTTCAATAATAAAATATTTTTTCAATTCAATCAATCAGAAAACAGTAAAGTCATTATTGATTTATACTTAATGAACGGAAGCAAAATATTTTCTCAAACTTTTGCAAACGTCAAACCAAATGAAAAACTTAAACTGAATTTAAGAGAAGATTTGCCCACCGGAATTTATTTGCTGAACGCGACAGTTAATGGAAAACATAGTGTCAGGAAAATAATAAGACAATGAAAATAATTTCTGTTTTTGGAACATTTAAAGAAATTAACGAAGTAGCATAAACGCATAACAGCGGGTTTAAGAAATTGGCGGTGACATGCTTAAATGAACATTTGTCCTTCGTATTAAGTGCAGTGCTTGTAGTCAGTTTTGTGCTCCGAAATCACCAACTTCTTGTAGCTGCAAAACGTCAGACTGTGCAAAATCCTTTTATAATTTTCCAATCTAACCATTTGATTTAATTTTAGGTTGCCGCATCTTTAAATACAAATAAAAGGCAATGGGTTATCAAAAAGGAATTGACAGTGAACAGACCATATTGTTTCCGGTGAATTTGGAATTAATGCTTGGAATAAAGCCTCCATTGCAATAGGTTACATTCTGCTCAAAGTAAAAAAAACAACGGAGAATTTGGACTAATCAATTTCACTTACAACTTTCGGAGGGTTATGAATATTTTTGACTTCACAGTATTAATAATACGGGTGGGCAAGCTGTTTTTCTGCATTTATTCTCAATGGCGTTATATGGCTGTTAATAGCGTGAAATTATTTTTTTGTTCCTGGGACAAATTACGGACGATATAGGTATGAGAATATTTTTTATATTTAGTTTTTGCACGAACTGCCGTTATGCGAAACCCATTGGCAGCATCGCAACTAGAAACAGTGTGCAAGAAATAAGCAACCGCAGATAATTGTTGTTCCTTGAATGTTGCTTCAAGGGTAAACGAACAGTTGTGGCTGTAATCCCTTCTTTTTTTTACTTCTGGCATTGCACAGGCTGGCTCATACTGCCACAGGCAGTATGCCCTCCCTTCTTCTCCCTCTGGTCATCGTCTCCAGACGAGGATCGCACCTATTAAAATTTCCATCCAAACCTTTTTCCTCCTTTCCAACTTATAAATCCCAACAATTTTCTCATTCAAGAGATATATTATACTTTGTGGAACTTTTTCATGAAGAAACTTTTAACTTTTAGCTTTTCACTTCTAACACTCTTCTGCTTTGCCCAGCAGCAATACACCTTCACCAATTACACCCAAGAACAGGGGTTGCCATCAGGCACCATTAGTGGCATTTATAAAGACACAACAGGTTACTTATGGCTTACAAGTGAAGAAGGCGTTGCCCGGTTTAATGGGTATAACTTTAAAGTATTCCGTCACAATCCTGATGACAGCACCAGCTTGCCCACTGACATAGCCTGGTATGGAGCATTTCCGCGATACGGAGATATTTATTTTGAAACGCAGGGGAGGTTTTGCAAATATAATCCGGCAACAGAATCATTTACTTTTAAGCTGCCTTTTGGTGATACCTTAGGCCTGTTTCGCATTAACGAAGTAAAAGGCATCAGCGACCATTACTGGGTATTAAGCAACTTTTCCGTTTTTAAAATAAGCAAAACCGGCACTCAACGCTTTGCGCTTCCCTATCCTATTGCGCCCAAAGACTGGAGGGTTATTGCATCGGCTGATAACCGCGTGCTGCTTTCAACCAATTCAATTGGAAAGCCTCACTTACTGTTTTTGGATGAAAAATCGAAAACGATTACGGAAGTAAAAATCCTGGATAGTGAAGGAATAGAAGACAGTTCAACCTATGCAGATGTATTTTTTACCGGAAACGATTTTTATCTCTTTAATAAGAAAAGTGTATTTCGTTTTAATTCCGTTACAAGCGCTTTTGAATGGGACTTTTATTTAAAGCACAAAGGCAATTTTGATTATGCTTTTCAATTCTATCTTCCGCTTAACGATTCGTTGGTAATTATTCGCTCTCAAACTGGTTTCCTGAACATCATCAATATCCGTACAGGCGAAGAGCAACTGGTTTATGTAAATAAAAGAATTCCCGAACTAGCATTGACTGACAGAATGATATTGTGTTGCACGGCAGATAATAATGGAGGAGTGTGGATTGGAACAGCACAAATGGGCATTATACATTATAACTTATCTACGGGTGAATTGACACAATACATTCATGAACCCGGAAATCCGATAGCTATCGGATCAAACAGCCTGCCCGACAATATGATTGACAGAATATTGGCGGATGAAAAAGGAGTAATATGGGCTTCATGCTTTGGGCATGGCTTAATTAAGATGGAGCCGGTAACTGCGCTTTTTAAAACGGCTGTTCCCGCCACTGATAAAGATACAAACACTGAAGGGCAAGGCTGGAGCGCAAACATACGCGGCTTACTGGAAACAGATGATGGTTATTGGATTGCTACCATGAATGGGTTGTTCAGTTATTCAGATGAGACACAACAGTTCATCAATATTCAACACCTATGCCCGGGGAATATTGAAACCCGTACTGGTAATTATGACAGGCTTCTTAGCCAGGGTTTTCCTGTTGGCTCGCTTGCAAGAGACCATGCGGGTAATATATGGATTGGTACCTGGTATGGTGAATTGGTGATTTATAATACAAGGCTGAAGCGTTCTTATTCAATTAGACCACAGCCTCTGAAGGACAATAACGAAAACATATTCAGAAATCTCTTCTGTGACAGAAAGTACAGGATGTGGATTGCAACTTGGAGCTCAGGTATTTGCATGGTTGATTGCAATGCCTTGAATTTTGAAAAGCTTAATGACATTAAGTTTGAATACAATTTTCCTGATGCGAATGATTCTACTGCTATTCCTCCGGGAATTGCTTTTGTTGTTTCTGAAGATACCCAGGGCAATATCTGGGCAGGCACTGAAAACGGATTGTGCAGGTATAATGAACAGACAAAAAAGTGGAAACGGTATTCCAATATCCCCGGAAATGAAAACAGTTTACACAACAGCAGCGTAAGGAGTTTTTGCCTCGATAAGAAAGGAAACCTTTGGATAGGAACCAATGGTGGCGGGCTGAATCGCTACAACAAGGAACAGGATAATTTCACACATTTCACGAAAGCAAATGGCTTGCCTGATGATCGAATCTATACTTTGGTTTGTGATAATAATGGGATGTTGTGGATGGGCACCAACCGTGGCTTGTGCAGGTTCAATCCGATTGATTATTCCTGTAAGAATTTTAGCGAGAAAGACGGCATACAGAATTATGAATATAACACTGGCGCTGCCATAAAGTTGAAAGACGGCAAATTGCTTATTGGCGGGATCTCAGGATTTAACATCATTGAACCTGACAAGATTGAAAACAAAAAATCAATTCCACCGGTGGTCATCTCTTCCTTTAAAATTTTTGACAGAGAAATACCTATCGGTAACGGACATCTGAATCTGAACTATGATGAGAACCGTTTAACCTTTGAATTTGCGGCATTAAGTTACTTCCGTAATCAAAAAAACCGTTACGCTTACATGCTCGAAGGAGTTGACCCTGACTGGATTTTCAGCGACACACGCAGGTATGTAACTTATTCAAAGCTTGAACCCGGTAAGTATATTTTCAGAGTTAAAGCATGCAACAATGATGGCGTGTGGAATGAAACGGGCACGCAGCTTCAGATTACTATTACACCACCCTGGTGGCAGCGGACATGGTTTATACTATTATGTTTTCTTGTGATTATCGCAATCATTTACTTCATCAACAGGTATGAGCAGAACCGGAAAAAGCAGCTGGAAGCAGTAAGAGCACGAATCAGCCGCGATTTGCATGATGATATGGGCAGCACCCTGCAGAGCATTTCAGTAATGAGCGAGATTGTACGTATGAAATCAACATCGGATAACAGGCAGGAGTCAATTACGTTTATCGAAAAAATCGGAAGCGCTTCGCGTGAGATGATTGATAAAATGAATGATATAGTATGGGCAGTGAATCCGCAGAATGATAATTTCGAAAACATCATACTTCACATGCGTGCCTTTGGGGGTGAACTGTTGGCTGGAAAAGATATTGCGCTACATTTCAAATCGGATAGTGGTTTAAACAACATCAGGCTTTCGATGGAAAATCGGAAATCATTTTTCCTGGTTTATAAAGAAGCCCTGAACAATGCCTATAAATATTCCTGTGCAAAAAATGTGAAGGTAGAAATCTCCAAAACCAATCATACATTAAAATTAGTTGTTGAAGATGACGGCTGTGGATTCAACATGAATGAAGACCATTTA
>JANPNV010000018.1:0-1501 GCA_031427625.1 Bacteroidota bacterium | reverse complement strand
GCAATTAATCAATAACTTAGCTAAATGGAAAGTAAGAAAAATCATTGGGAGAAGATTTATTCAACTAAGAGTCCGGATGAAAATAGCTGGACACAGGAAATTCCTAAAACGTCCCTTGAATTTATCCATTTTGCAAAATTGAGTAAAGAAGCTGCAATTATTGATATCGGCGGGGGCGACAGCTGGCTTGTTGATTTTCTGCTTGATGAAGGTTATGTTAATCTCACCGTACTTGATATAAGCGAGCAGGCTTTGGCAAGGGCAAAAATGCGGTTGGGTGACAAAGCGTCAAAGATCAATTGGATTGTTTGTGACATCATTGATTTTGTCCCGACAAAATCTTATGACTTATGGCATGACAGAGCTGCATTCCACTTTCTGACAAATAAGACTCAAATTGAAAAATATATTTCTATTGCCAGAGCTGCCGTAATGGATAACGGTTATTTGGCGATTGGCACTTTCAGCGAAGAAGGTCCGGATAAATGCAGCGGTTTGGAAGTGGCGAAATACAGTGAAGACTCATTGACTAAGAAGTTTGAAAATGGTTTTGAAAAATTGAATTGTAAAACCGAAGACCATATTACACCATTCGACACGATGCAAAATTTTATTTTTTGTCTTTTTATAAGAAGGATCAATTTGAATAATATTGAATAGGGGTTTTAAGAATTTTGAGGAAGACATTGAGGTTTGTGGATTGTTGATGAGTAGAGTAGAAGTTGAAAATAGTATGCCGGGATATGTTTCTCATACATTTGTCTGATTCATTAATAAAAGAAGCAACAATGATAAAACGAATTTTGAAACTTGGATTATTTTCAGGATTATTTGGATTTTATTGTTGCACAAATAATACGAATGATAAAATAGTTCATTCTCAAATAAATCCTAAGGAAATGAAAGTTACTGTAGAAACGCTAAAACAAATCCTTGATGCATTCAACCGACATGACCTTGATGCGATCATGGAATTTTTTTCAGATGATTGCTCATTTGATTTTCCAAGAGGTCCGGAGCCATATGGGCAACGATTTATCGGTAAGGCAGAGGTGAGGAATGCGCTTGCAAGTCGTTTCAAAGGGATACCAGATGTTCGTTATGGTGAAGACAGTCACTGGATTTCAGGAGATGGGGATAGGGGAGTATCAGAATGGTTGCTAACCGGAACTTCAGCTTCCGGCGTTCGTGTGAAAGTAAGAGGTTGTGACATTTGGGAATTTCAAAATGGGAAAGTTGTAAGAAAAGATTCCTATTGGAAAATAGTAGAACCGACAATTAAATGACTTGAGAAATATTCGTATTGTCATTTGTTTACTTCACTAGAATATATTTTAAGCATGAAAAAAAAATGGTTGATGTTTTATAAAATTATTATAATTGGAGTTCACAGGGCAGATTGCATATTCTATTTTAGTAAAAGTCCTGCGAATGAATTTCAATTTTCAAGTATTTGATTTATCTTTTCTTCTGAAAATTATTTGACATTGATGTTGCCGAT
>JANPNV010000017.1:0-21092 GCA_031427625.1 Bacteroidota bacterium | reverse complement strand
CAGGTCGAACCAGCTTAAAATATCACTCTTCTTTTGTGCACGTTGCTTCTCCGTATAAATTTCTTTTCGCAAAAGTTTTTTCGCATCTGCTTCTGATTCTACGTCGACAAATTTTACAAGTAGATCGTTTCCCCGTTGTTCTATTTCTTCGATAGAAAATGGCACGGGAAGGCCTTCCAGCAAAATGAAAAGAAATTTCTTATTTAAAAGTTTTTCCGGACGGGCCATATCGATGATGCAGCTGACGTTTCCCTTAAAGCCTGACGTTTTGTTGACGAATCCGATGCGGGTAAGATTTTCTTTCGTCAGAATTTTCATTTTTTCAGAAAATAAAAAATCCGTCTGCCAAAGACAGACGGATTCAATTTGATTAGAATTTTGATTAAGCTTCTGATGGAGTCTCCGAAGCATCTGCAGCAGGTGCATCAGCTTCAGGTTCTGCTGCCGGAGCAGCTTCTTCAACAGGAGGAGGAGTATTCTTAATACGTACTGCTTCTGCAACGACTTCTCTCTTCTTGGATTCTGCAGCCATACGGCTTTCAAGAGTTTTTACCGAAACATTCGTAATGTTCTTTTTCTTTTCGTCAATTTTATTGGCTTTGCTTTCCTGCCATGTAATTACTTTTTCATCGGCTTGTTCCTGAGTGATAACTCCCTTAGTAACACCCTTCTGAAGATGGTTGCGGAGCAATACGCCTTTGTAAGCTAATATTGCACGACATGTGTCAGTGGGCTGAGCACCATTGTTTAGCCACGAAAGGGCTTTGTCATTGTCAATGTTGATAGTAGCAGGATTCGTGTTTGGATCGTAATTACCGATAACTTCGATAAACTTTCCATCTCTCGGAGCACGGCTATCTGCTACCACAATGTGATAATAAGCTAAATGCTTCTTTCCACGACGTGATAATCTGATTTTAACTGGCATTTTTTTGGTTTTGATGGTTAAGTAATCCTCTCCTTCACCAACCGGTGGCGGATAGCATTCTCCTATGCTTTTTAAAAGGGACGCAAAGATGCGTTTTTTGTCGGAAGATTCAAAATGAAAGGAAAAGTTTTAAACGTTTAATGAAATATCAGATAAGACGGGTGAATTTTGTAAATTTGAACACAGGAAAAAGCCGGATTTATCGGTTTTTTTATGAAATCCCTCTTATAAATCCAATGAACGATAATTACCTGAATGAATTAAACGAAGCCCAAAAGGCCGCCGTTTTACATAACAAGGGTCCTGTTATGATAATTGCAGGCGCCGGATCGGGGAAAACACGTGTACTAACTTTCCGTATCGGACACCTCATCAAATCCGGTGTCGATGCCTTTAATATACTGGCGCTGACTTTTACAAATAAAGCGGCAAAAGCTATGAGGGAAAGGATTGAACACATCTCTGGCAGCGAAGCAAAAAATCTCTGGATGGGAACCTTTCATGCTGTCTTCGCGAAAATTCTTCGCATCGAAGCGGCACGACTCGGCTATCCATCAAATTTTACAATTTATGATACGGATGATGCGAAGAGTTTAATAAAGGATATTATCCGCGAGCAAAATCTCGACGATAAATTATACAAGCCAAATATTGTCTTAAACAGAATTTCATCTGCAAAAAACAATCTTTATTCCTGGAAAGAGTACCAGGACCATGCAACCTTCGTCACCGATGATCAGGCTAGCGGTCGGCCGAAGTTGGGATTATTGTTTGAACTTTATTCGAAGCGCTGTTTTAAAGCATCGGGAATGGATTTCGATGACTTGCTTTTTAATATGCATGTTTTGCTTTCGAAGTTTCCTGAAGTTCTCCATAAGTATCAGCATAAGTTTAACTATATTCTTGTTGATGAGTTTCAGGATACAAATTATGCTCAATATTCCATTCTTAAAAAGCTAGCCGCTGTGCATGAGAATATCTGCGTTGTGGGCGACGATGCTCAATCGATTTATGCTTTCCGTGGCGCGAATATTCAGAATATTTTATCATTTCAACGCGACTATCCCGATCTGGAAGTTTTTAAACTTGAACAGAATTATCGCTCCACGAAAAATATTGTAAAAGCGGCAAATAGTGTCATAGAAAAAAATATGACACAGCTAAAGAAGGATGTGTGGACTGAGAATGATCATGGAGAAAAAATCCAGCTCATGCGTGCGCACAGCGACAATGAAGAAGGGGTTATTGTAGCTAATTCTATTTTCGAAACGAAAGCCAATATGCAATTGCGGAATAAAGACTTCGCAATTCTTTACCGGACAAATGCCCAGTCGAGGTCGATGGAGGAAGCACTTCGAAAACTGAATATTGCTTATAGGATATATGGCGGATTATCGTTTTATAAGAGAAAAGAAATAAAAGATCTGCTTGCTTACTTCCGGCTTGTTATCAATTCGAAGGATGAAGAAGCATTGAAGCGAATTATCAATGTTCCCGCCCGGGGAATCGGAAAAACAACATTAGAAAAATTGACAGTTGTTGCAGCAGAACGTGATCTGAGCATTTGGGAGATTATTGAAAATCCTCTGTTGAACCCATGTGGTTTCAATAATGGAATAATTGGAAGACTGAACGATTTTGTAACAATGATTCGCAGTTTCACTGTTAAACTAAATGCAGATAATGCTTTTGAACTTGCGAATCACATTTCAGTATCGAGTGGTTTGCTTCGCGAACTATACGTTGATAAGACACCGGAAGGCCTGAGTCGTTATCAGAATATTGAAGAACTGCTAAATGGAATAAAGGAATTTGTTGACGATGGAAGAAGCATCACTCCTGAAGGCGACGAAGGTATTTATAATGACGAAGGCGGAATTCGTACACTCGGACAATACATGCAGGACATAGCATTGTTAACTGATGCCGACGATAATGATAAAGAAAACGACGACAAGGTTGCATTGATGACCATTCATGCAGCGAAGGGGCTGGAGTTTCCGGCAGTCTTTGTCGTAGGGCTCGAGGAAAATCTTTTCCCTTCTCAGATGTCGATGGAGTCGCGCGAAGACCTTGAAGAGGAAAGGCGATTGTTCTATGTTGCAATTACGCGAGCAGAGAGAAAGCTTACGATCAGTTATGCCAACTCACGATATCGTTGGGGTAATCTGACATCGTGCGAACCAAGTCGTTTTATAGAAGAAATAGATACAGCTTTTATCGAAGAATCCGGAGTAAGATTACACAAGACCAACCCAATTTATTTTGATGAACATCCGAAGGATAGATGGGAGAAAAAGAGTTCAGAAAATCTGAATACTGTTTTGAAGAAATTCACGGATCCTGTAAATATGAAAAGAGTAAGCTCTGCCGATGTGAAAAATTTCGACGGTGATGATACATCAGGGATTCAGGCTGGGATGGATGTAGAACATTCAAAATTCGGAGTAGGAAAAGTATTGGTAGTAGAAGGTAATCCTGGCGACCTGAAAGCCACCGTATTCTTCCAGGGTTTCGGAAATAAGCAGTTACTGCTCAAATTTGCAAAGCTTAAGATAGTTGGTTGATATCCACATAATAGGTATATTTGCGCCACTTGCACTTTCGAAAGCGCCGCATAGTTATTCATTTTTCATTTGCGCTCCGGCAATACACCTCACATGGCTACAAGACTAAAAAGAGTAACAACTGAAACGCGCATTCCTGTTTCAATCGAAAATCTCGAATACAATACACAGCGTGAAATGCTTTTGATTTCTGAATATGGACGAAATGTCCAGAAGATGATCGAAATGACGTTGTTAATCGAAGACAGGGAAATGCGAACCAAAGCAGCAGCAAACATTGTAAATGTGATGGCTCTGTTGAATCCGCAGGTTCGGGAAATCATCGACTACAAACATAAACTTTGGGATCACCTGTATATTATCTCCGATTTCAAACTTGATGTAGACAGTCCTTTTCCACCACCAGAAAAGGCCGCAATAAAAGCTAAGCCAAAGCCATTAACATATCCAACCAGCGACATCCATTACAAATACTATGGAAAAGTTATGGAAGATATGATTTTCCACATCGGAGAAATGGCAGATGGTCCTGATAAGGAACTGATCACACAAAATCTCGCTAACTTTATGAAGATGTCATACCTGACATGGAATAAAGACACCGTTGATGATTCAACAATTTTCAAACACCTCAATGAATTGTCAGAGGGGAAAATGAAAATGAATGATGATGTCAGATTAAACCATACGGCCGAAATTCTTGCTATGAATAAAGAGAAACTTCAGCGTGAAAATGCCCTTAAAAACAAGAGTCGTATGAACATGAATAAAAACAAGCGTCGTAAAAAGTAAAAAATAAATGGCTTCAAATAGTTTTCGTTACTCTCCCGAGCCCGAACCGCATAAACTGCGCACAAAACAAATCCTCGCTTCCAGTCCTGACGTAAGAAAGCATATCGGAAAAAATCCGCTTACTATAATTCCACTTTTAGGTATTGTATTAGGAATGGTTCTCATTTCTTATTTCCTGAAAGACAGTTCATGGTGGTTGATTTTTCTCGTAGCTTATTGTGTTGGTGCATTTGGTAATCATGCTCTATTCGTAATGATTCATGAGTGTTCTCATAATCTTTTGTTCAAGGGGAAGCCACTGAATTACATAGCGTCGATGATTGCAAATCTTCCTCATGTTTTGCCAAGTGCAATTTCATTTACTCGTTACCATCGCATGCATCATGTGCATCAAGGCAATCATGACCTCGATGCAGATCTTCCTGATTTCTGGGAGGCTCGTGTATTCGGCAACAATGCATTCAGCAAAGCATTATGGCTTTTGTTATTTCCCATATTTCAGGTTCGACGCACGTTCAGATTAAAAAACATTAAGCCTGTCGACGGATGGATCGTTACAAATTGGATCGTTCAATTCGTTTTTGATATTGCTATTGTTGTATTTATCGGCCCCAAAGCGCTTATGTTTATGCTCATCAGCTTCTTCTTCTCAGTAGGACTTCATCCTCTTGGAGCGCGATGGATTCAGGAGCATTATCTTGTTCTCGACGAAAATCAGGAGACATACAGCTATTATGGCCCGTTGAATAAACTTGCATTTAACGTTGGATACCATAACGAACACCATGATTTTCCTTCTGTTCCTTGGAATAAACTTCCACAGATTAAGAATAACGCTCCCGGCTTTTACGACAGTCTGAAATCACATCGGTCATGGACAAGCCTCTTCTTCCGTTTTCTTTTCGATAAGAATATAACTCTTCACTCCCGTATTCTCCGCGAAGAGAAAGGGAAGGAGAAGTCAATTCTTTTCGAAGATCAGACTGTAAAATATTTCTGATAATTACTTGAAGCTGCCGGTCCATTTACTTTACAAATCGCTTTACAAATTCTACTTCTCCTGTATTGAAGAATGTCCGTTGCATGTAGATGCCGCCCGGAAGATTTTTTTCTGATTCAATCATAACTTCTATCGAATAGTATCGCCCTACGGTTTTCCCTCTCATATCAATGAGTTCTATTAACACCGGAAATTTAGTTGCAATTTCTAATTGTGATGGAGTAATGGTTCGTGTGAGATTGTTTGACAATAACATACTATAAGGTCTCCACATTGATCCGGCCAGAATATTTCCTGTGGTATTCAAGGAGGTGTAATGATTGTCATCGAAAGGATAACAAGAACAGGCGCTGCAGAAATATTGTGCGTCATTGTATTTATTCAGAAAAGTTTGTTCTACTGAATGCATATTTCCTGATGATACCGTAGTTCCATTCAGATAATCTCCAAGATAATCCATCGGTGTATTTGTAGAATTACAATAAGAGAAAGCAGAACTTTCTGCATTTAGCGAAACGAATATTTCTGTCTTTGACTTAGAGAATTGATCAGACAGGTAATGAAGCGTTTTACAGATAAGATCAAATGCCCCATCAGCGCTATTTGTAAAAGCAGGGATCATAATTCTGTCGATAAGTGGATCTGCATCTGTGATCTGGTCGATGGATGTCCAGGCCTGCAACTTGAAAATATCAGTAGGCAGAAGTTCTGCGTCAATATATTTTATGCAGGGGAAATAACATTTCATCATCCTCAAAAACTTTAACTCATTCGTGAACTGACTAAATTCATCCTGCATAACAATCATCGATGATGTCTGATCCCAAAACCTGTTTTCGAGATAGAATGCATCGAATGATGCCAGGCAGCGAGATGGCTTATATAAAGTCGCACTTTTTCTGCTGAATTTCGTGGCTCTTAGGAAAAACTTGCAAAGCTCTGCAGCTTTGAACCCGCTTGTTGTTCCTGTGGAGTTCTGCAGCAGATTTTTAACATCTGTCAAACTGTTAAATGGCCCTGCAGGGAAGCATTTAATAAGATTATCGACTTTAATGGATGGAGTAGAAAGATTAAATGCTTCATGATTTCCCGACAACCCAATTTGTATTCCCGGGAATGAATTTTTAGTGTTGACGATAAATGTTCTCAATGCATTTTCGAGAACAGATGTGTTGAATACATTTGCATTTTCGAGATCGCATAGGATAATATATCCGATGTAATTATTAAGGATGTAATCAGATAGCTGCTGTGAAAGTCCGAGGGGATTTCCATTGGCTATATCTGTTATAATCTCGGCCGAACAATCGACATACATACCTCTTTGAAAGTTATTGTAGGAATTAATAGGTGGTGCCTCAGACCGATGCGATGGTGAAAGTTGAGCTGTTAAGTTGACCGATGATAATAAAGAGATCATCAAAATGGATATAAAAAGTTTTTTCATATTTTATAGTTTTAGTTGACGACAAAGTTCAAGCATGATTTTCGTTTTTGCATCCACGAAAAGCAGGTGATTTTTATATACATCCTAAAAGATGGTTCTTCGCTGCGATTTGTTCAAAACTTTCAGTAAAATGACGGTGAATATTGAAGGAAGTATTTTTCCTTCGTGAAGGAAAATCGTACATTTTCAGATTAATAAAATACTATGAGCAATAGCTTTGAAGTCATTGGTGGTCAAGAATTAAGTGGTGAACTTATTCCTCAGGGAGCGAAGAATGAAGCCCTTCAGATAATCTGCGCAACTCTACTAACTCCTGAAAAAGTTGTCATAAAAAACATTCCCGATATCAGGGATGTAAATAAACTTATCGATTTGCTCCAGCATCTAGGAGTGAAAGTAGAGCAGACGGGAATGTTGAAAGGAGAATTTACCTTTCGGGCCGATGAAATAAATATGGATTACATCGATACACCCGAATTCAAAAAGCAGGCTTCATCGCTTCGTGGTTCTATCATGATCGTTGGGCCATTACTTGCCCGTTTCGGAAGAGCAAGAATTCCCAAACCGGGAGGTGATAAAATAGGTCGCCGCCGACTGGATACTCACTTTATCGGTTTTCAAAATCTGGGTGCTACATTCGATTTTAATGATCAGGACAGTTTTTACACTGTCAGCGCAAAAAAATTAAAAGGCAGCTATATGCTTCTTGATGAAGCATCCGTAACAGGGACAGCAAACATCATCATGGCTGCTGTTTTGGCCGAAGGAACTACAACGATTTACAATGCGGCCTGCGAGCCTTATATACAGCAGCTTTGCAACATGCTCAACAGAATGGGCGCAAAGATTTCCGGTATCGGTTCGAACCTGCTAACGATACAGGGTGTTACTTCTTTGAAAGGAACGGAACATAAACTTCTTCCTGATATGATTGAAATCGGTTCTTTTATCGGACTTGCTGCTATGACGAAGTCAGAACTTACTATAAAAGAAGTTGGATACGATCATCTCGGAGTTATTCCTGATGTGTTTAAAAGACTTGGTATTCAGATGGAGAGAAGGGGAGATGATCTTTTCATTCCGCGACAGGAACATTATGAAATCGAATCCTTCATCGATGGGTCAATTTTGAATGTGTCTGATGCAATATGGCCGGGATTTACTCCTGATTTGCTTAGTATCGTTCTTGTGACAGCTACTCAGGCAAACGGAACGGTGTTAATTCATCAGAAGATGTTTGAGAGCAGATTGTTTTTCGTCGATAAACTCATCGACATGGGGGCGCAGATTATCTTATGTGATCCGCATCGCGCAACGGTCATCGGACTCAATAGAAAATTCCCGCTGAAAGCGATACAAATGACATCGCCCGACATACGTGCTGGTGTTGCCTTGTTGATTGCTGCTTTATCCGCAAAGGGGAAAAGTATTATTCACAACATCGAGCAGATCGACAGAGGTTACCAGCGTATTGATGAAAGATTGAATGCTATTGGTGCAAAGATCACCAGGATCTGATCATTAATTATACTTCTTTTAGTAAAAGTATTTTGACTTTTAGTAATTAAGTATGTCTGTGTATTTATCTTTGTTGAATGGATCAATCCGGCATCTATAAAAAACTTCTTGAGCATTTTCCATTTTCGCCTACTCCTGATCAGGAGAAACTGATGACTATGATGAGTGGTTTTCTAAGTGATTCTTCAGGAGGGAAAGCATTTATTCTGAAGGGATATGCAGGAACAGGAAAAACATCATTTATAAAATCTTTGGTTAAGACATTGCCTGAATCCGGATTTACTTTTTCATTGCTTGCGCCAACGGGAAGAGCTGCAAAGGTTATTACCGATTATACAGCAGTGGAGGCAAATACCATACACAGGATGATTTATGAGATAAGCCCTGGTAAAGGCGGATCCATGAAAGTGAAACTTTCGACTAACAAGAAAGAAGGAAATATTTTTATTGTTGATGAAGCCTCAATGATTTCATCGGGCGACGATAAATCGCTGATGAAAGGAAGAAATCTTCTAGATGATTTATTTTCATTTGTCGATTCCGCAAAGGGATGTCAGCTGATATTTATTGGTGATACTGCCCAGCTTCCACCGGTGGGAGAATTCAGGAGTACAGCACTCGATGAAAATTATATTGAGCGAAACTACAACAAGAAAGTACAGCATATTGAGTTACGTGAAGTTGTGAGGCAGGCAAAAGACTCGGGAATATTAATGAATGCGACTTCGCTGAGAATACTTATTTCCAAAGCGGCAAGCGAACCCGTGCTGAAAAAAAATGGATTCCCCGATATCGAACGTCTGGAAAGAGATACGATTAATGAAAGTCTGGAACACTTTTATGGCTCCAGAGATTCCGGTAATACTTTAATTGTTTGCAGATCGAATAAGCAGGCGAACCGGTATAATAATTTTATTCGGACTAAACTTTTAGGCTATGAAGATTTGATCAACTCGGGTGACAGGTTGATGGTTGTGAAAAATAATTATTTCTGGCTGGAGAAAGAATCATCGACAGGATTTATTGCCAATGGAGACATAATCAAAATAAAAAAAGTGCTTGACCAGGAAGATAAATTTGGTTTCTCATTTGCAGATGTTGTCGTGAATTTGATTGATTATCCTGATGAAGGTGATTTAAATGTAAAACTTTTGTTGAACACAATTAATTCAGAATCGCCGGCACTTTCTCTCGATGACCAGAAAAAACTGTTTGAAGAGATTTACGAAAGCTTTGGAAAAAAAATGAAAGCGGCAGAACGACTAACAAAAACATATAGCAATCCCTACTTCAATGCACTTCAGGTGAAATTTAGTTATGCTGTAACCTGTCACAAGGCGCAAGGCGGACAATGGAAAAATGTATTCATCGACTCCGGTTTTATGAATAGTGAAATGTATAATACGGAATACCTTCGATGGTTATATACGGCAGTTACAAGAGCAACTGAAAAACTTCTGTTTGTGAATTTCAACGACCAGCATTTTGTAAAGTAATAGTTCAATTCGTCGGAATCCGGACGATTTTTTTGAAACTGAATGCGCCTCAATAAAATTATTTTAGGAAATTATGATTCGTTAAAATATAAGCAAGCTTTATCGAGTCTCGAAAAGGAAAATATTTGTAGATATTCATGTAAATAAGTCATAGTGAAAAAAGTATCTGAACATTATTGAAACAAAAAAGACCCTATATTTGTAACCATGTGGCAGGGTCTTTGACAAATGGCCGCGAATTATCTAAAAAATATGAAAAAAATAAGCATTTTAATAATAGCTCTGATGAGCTATGTGTCACTAAGTGCACAATCCAATGTTGGTCTTGAGGTTGGAAATGTGGCTCCTGAAATCAAGCTTCCAAATCCGCTGGGTAAATCGATTGCCTTATCATCTCTTCGAGGACAGGCAGTGTTAATTGATTTTTGGGCTTCCTGGTGCGGACCTTGCAGAGCGGAAAATCCAAATGTTGTAAATGCTTATAATAAGTATAAAGCGGCAAAATTTAAACATGCTAAGGGTTTTACAATATATAGCGTTTCTCTTGATAAAGGAAAAGATCAGTGGATTGGCGCAATTAATCAGGACGGATTAGTCTGGAAAAATCATGTCAGCGACCTGAAATGGTGGTATTCTGATGCAGCCAAAGCCTATGGTGTTCAGTCCATTCCAACCAACTGGTTAATTAACGAAAAGGGCGTAATAGTGGCGAAAAATCTTAGGGGAGAGGCATTGGAACAAGCTCTAGAAAATTTGAAGTCTAATTAAATCTTCATTAGTTTTGCATTGAAACAGAAGAGTCATCGATTCTTCTGTTTTTATTTGCCTGCCTGTCAGTTTGACCAGATTTCACGTACTGGCAACATCCTTGAACAAAGCAGAAAATCGCATTATTTTCATATAAATTTAAAAAAGCAGACATGAAGCATAAGGAAGATCAGAAATCAGACATAAATGACAGGAAAGTTGAAGATGTGGATAGAGGTGAAGCAATTCAAAATCAAGAAGAATTACCTGATGCCGGAATCGAATCCACTGATCCTTTATCGAAACTTGAAGCCGACCTTACTGCAGCCAACGATAAATATTTAAGACTTTATTCTGATTTTGAAAATTATAAAAGAAGGATGAATCAGGATCGTGTTGATCAGATTAGAATGGCCAATGCAGATGTATTTCGTTCATTGATTCCTGTGATTGACGATTTCGAAAGAGCATTAAAGTCAATTGAAGAGACGAAGGAAATTGCTTCCGTTAAAGAAGGCGTTAACCTTATCTATTCTAAAATAAAAAGCATAACAGCTGCGAAAGGATTAGTAGAAATGCAATCAGTTGGTAAGCCATTTGATGCAGAGTTACATGATGCACTTGCAAACATTCCTGTTAATGAACCGGAAAAAAAAGGACTCATTATAGAGGAAATAGAAAAAGGGTATTATTTGGGCGATAAAGTAATCAGACATGCTAAGGTTATTGTCGGCAATTAAATAAAATACAGAAGAAATTGAACTCAAAAATTTTATCAATGATTTTTCGATTGAGAAATTTTTAGATTTCTCAATCAATTTCAAGAAAAGCAAAAAATGTCTAAGCGCGATTATTACGAAGTACTTGGTGTAAATAAGAATTCAACCGAAACGGAATTAAAAAAAGCCTATCGTCAGATGGCTATTAAATATCATCCAGATAAAAACCACGGTGATAAAGAAGCTGAAGAGAAATTTAAAGAGGCTGCTGAAGCATACGAGGTGCTTAGCGATGCTACAAAGCGTCAGCGATACGATCAGTTTGGTCATAAGGGAATGAATGGTGCATCCGGTGGCGGGATGAACATGGAAGATATTTTTTCTCACTTCGGTGATGTCTTCGGAGAAGGTCATCCTTTCGAAAGTTTTTTTGGCGGTGGTGGTAACAGGGGCGGCCGCAGAGTTAACAGGGGTTCTAATCTTCGCGTAAAGGTTAAGCTTACACTTGAAGAAATTGCCAATGGTGTTGAGAAAAAAATAAAAGTAAATAAGTTTATCAATTGTACATCTTGTAAAGGTACTGGAGCGCAAGACAGCGGATCTTTTCATAAATGCAATACGTGTTCAGGTACAGGACAAGTACATCGCGTTACGAATACATTTATTGGTCAGATGAGAACGAATTCAACGTGTCCGACGTGTGGAGGAGAAGGCCAAACGATTACTGCGAAATGTAAAACATGTCACAGCAGTGGTGTAATGCGTAGTGAGGAAGTAATTACAGTGAATATTCCTGCTGGAGTAGGCGAAGGTATGCAGTTGACGATGGCAGGAAATGGTAATGCGGCTGAGCGCGGTGGGGTTCCCGGCGATCTTTTAATCGTCATTGAAGAGGAAAAGCACCCTTATTTGCATCGTGATGGAAACAATCTTCTGTTTGATCTCTATGTAAATTTTGTTGATGCTGCCATTGGGTGTTCAACAGAAATTCCGACACTTGAAGGTAAAGCAAAAATTAAAATAGATGCTGGAACGCAAGGTGGAAAGGTTTTACGATTAAAGGGGAAAGGACTTCCATCATTAAACAGCTATGGCCGTGGTGATATTCTGATTAATATTAACGTTTGGACTCCACAAAATATCTCTGGTGAAGAGAAAAAGATTTTAGAGAAACTACGTGAGTCACCAAACTTTCAGCCCAACCCCGGAAAAGGCGATAAGAGTTTTTACGATAAGATGAAGGAATTTTTTCAATAGTATTTGATCAGTTTCAAGATCCACAAATAGCTATTAGTAGTGTCTTTTCTCATGCCTTTGTTGGCGTGTAGGCTCACCAAAAATGTGAGGGCGTGATTGGCCTTTATAATGGTGATTTTTTTCGCAAGACTTCGAAATTATTCATAGTTATAAAATTAAGGTTAATACTTCAGTATTAATCATCAGCGAGATAATTGCATTTTTTTGATTTGCAGTATAATTACAACCTAAACAATTACCATTTCTTTTCTACATTTACGGCAATCCACAGCATATGAATATTCTGGAAATAAAAGGCGTTACAAAAAATTATGCAGGTCATCGTGCACTCGACAATGTTTCGTTGAATGTTCCTGCTCAAAGCATCTTCGGCTTATTAGGGCCTAATGGTGCAGGAAAGACTTCGCTAATTAGAATCATTACCCAGATTACTGCTCCCGATAAAGGAGAGATAATCTTCAAAGGCGAAAAATTATCTTCAGAACATACATTGAAGATGGGCTATCTGCCTGAGGAGAGAGGGTTGTATAAAAAAATGGAAGTGGGCGAGCAGGCGCTTTATCTTGCGCGGCTGAAAGGGCTTACCAAGGCCGATGCCATGAAGAAATTAAAATACTGGTTCGAGAAATTCGAAATGCAGACATGGTGGAAAAAGAAGGTCGAAGAACTTTCGAAGGGAATGGCGCAGAAAGTTCAGTTCATTACTACTATTATGCATGAACCGGATTTTCTGATTCTCGACGAACCATTTACAGGTTTTGATCCGATCAATGCAGAACTTATCAAGAATGAATTACTCTCGTTGAAAGAGAAGGGCGCTACAATCGTCCTCTCTACTCACAGGATGGAAAGTGTAGAGGAATTGTGTAGCCACATTGCGTTGATTGACAATGCACGTGTGATACTGGAAGGGTCTGTTAAAGATATTCGCAAACAATTCAGAAGTGATACTTACGAAATCGGATATCATGGTAACAGGATTGGACTTACGAATGCTTTGTGGACGGGTTTCGAACTCATCGACCTGAAAGAGGATCCCGAACTGAATGTCGCACGTGTGAAGATGCTTAACGGACATTCTCCAAACCAACTTTTGTCCTTGCTATTACCCGTAGTGGAAATTGCCGGACTCAGCGAAGTAGTCCCAAGCATGAACGATATATTTATACAACAGATTAATAATTCTAAAAATTCGGGAGGGAATAAATAATGAATAAGATATTTCTTGTCATCCAGAGAGAATACCTTACAAGAGTCAGAAAAAAATCATTTCTGATTATGACTATTCTCGGTCCGCTTCTGATGGGAGGGATTTTCGTTTCTGTTTTTCTGCTTGACCATGTCGATACGGAGGTTAAGACTATTTCTGTAGTTGATGATACGCATATTTTCAGTGATAAATTCAAGAGTAATGAAAAAATACATTTCGTTTATCCTGCCGGCTCGTTAGATTCTGTGAAAGCGGAAAGTGTCAGAATGGGATTTTTCGGTGTACTTTATATTCCTGCCACTACGAATCTTGCATCGCTCGAAAAGGCAGTAACTATTTATTCGGGTACACAACCGGGTTATGATGTGATTGCGAAAATTAAATTTACGATAGAGAAGGAGATAAATACATTCAAATACATTGAAGCCGGCATCGACGAGAAAAAACTGAATGCGATAAAGACTGAAGTCGATATTCGTACGCGCGATCTGGAAGACAAAGAAACAAATACACCGATCACTACATTTTTAGGATTTGGCGGAGGATTGCTCATATATCTTTTCATATTTATTTATGGTGCGATGGTCATGAGAGGGGTGTTGGAAGAAAAGACGAGCAGAATCGTTGAGGTAATAATCTCATCCGTCAGGCCATTCCAGTTGATGATGGGAAAGATAATTGGCGTGGCATTAGTAGGACTTACGCAATTTTTATTGTGGGTTATACTTTCTTTTGTTGTATTCCAGGGAGTCTCCACGTTTCTATATAAAGGTGGTAATCCGCAGAAAATGGAGACGATGATTCAGGATCGTATGGGTATGAGTGATGATGCACTGAATCAGAAAATGGAATTATCCAATAGTTCAGATGCAACAGCTAAGTTATCAGTGATTATGGATTCGATAAATTTTCCATTGTTGCTGGGCATGTTTATATTTTATTTTTTAGGTGGTTATTTATTATATAGTGCACTATTCGCAGCAATAGGAGCGGCTGTTGATTCTGAAACTGATACACAGCAATTCATGTTGCCGGTTACCATTCCGCTCATCATCGCCTATATTGCGGCGATGAATGTGATAAAAAATCCACAGGGTAATGTAAGCTTCTGGTTTTCGATTATTCCATTTACATCGCCCATTGTGATGATGGTCAGAATTCCATTTGGTGTTCCATGGCAGCATCTGGCTTTATCAATGTTACTTCTAATTGCCGGATTTATTTTCACTACCTGGATTGCAGGGAAAATTTACCGAACCGGTATTCTCATGTATGGTAAAAAAATAAGTTATGCAGAACTCTGGAAATGGCTTCGTTATCATTCGTAATAAATCTAAAATATTGAATATTGAATATTGAATATTGAATATTGGCTCTTGGTTCTTATCTCTTATCTTCTGGTTCTTGAATCTTGGCTCTTGATTCTTGTCTCACTCGCTCATCAATAAAAAAAAATTGAAAATAGCAATCCTTGATCTTGGCACGAATACATTTCATCTCTTGATTGCAGAGGTGAAGAGGGGAAAATTTAAAGTAATATTTAAGTCGAAGATTGTTGTGAAATTAGTTGAGGGATCGATTCAGAAGAATGTTATTGCAAAGGTGCCGTTCCGTCGGGGTATCGATGCTTTGCTTCATTACAGCGATGTGATTGATACCTATAAGCCTAAGGAAGTTCATGCATTTGCAACATCGGCAATTCGTAGTTCGGACAATGGTAATGAGTTTGTCAGGATGGCTAAGAAGTCGTCTGGCATAAAAATAAATGTGATTACGGGGGCAAAGGAAGCTGGTCTGATTTATTACGGCGTTCGGCAATGTGTGAAACTGAATGGAGAAACATCGTTGATAATGGATATTGGTGGAGGAAGCACGGAATTTATTATTGCCGGTGAAAAGAAAATTTATTGGAAACAGAGTTTTAATATTGGTGCAGCGCGCTTATTAGAAATGTTTAAGCCTTCAGATCCGATTACTCCGAATGAGATTCTGGCAATAGAAGCATACCTCGAAAAGCAGTTGGCTCCTCTGGCTGTTGCAATAAAGAAATATCCAGTTAATAAGCTGATCGGTTCGTCGGGATCATTCGATACATTTGCAGAGATGAGCGGTCACCGTTTTTATAACAGGAATGTTATTAAGAATGTGAAATCATATAAATTTAAAATGGATGAGTTTTACAGGATGCACGTTATTATTATAAGCTCAACCGTAAAAGAAAGGCTGAAAATGAAAGGACTGATTAAGATGCGTGTTGATATGATTGTCATAGCAGCAATTTGCACGAATTATATATTGAAAAAATTCAATCTGGAGGAAATGCATCTGTCTAAATATGCATTGAAAGAAGGAGCGCTCTGGGATATTATGAACCGAAAGAAGAAATAATATATCGCATCTTTTTCAATGGAAAATAAAAATTAGAATGAAAATATTAATCATAGACGACGAGAAGGCAATCTGTAGTACACTGAAGGAAATTTTAGAGTATGAAAAGTATGAAGTAGATTTTGCAAATGATGGAATGGAGGGAGTGAAGAAGGCTCAGTCGGAAAAATATGATCTTGTATTATGTGATATAAAGATGCCGAAGATGGACGGTATCGAAGTGCTTGCGAAGTTACAGGAAATAAATCCTGAGATGCCTGTTGTAATGATTTCAGGTCATGGTACGATTGAGACGGCAGTAGATGCGATTCGCAAAGGTGCTTATGATTATATTGCTAAGCCGCCCGATTTGAATAGGCTATTAGTTACCGTTAGAAATGCACTCGACCGTGCGTCATTGATTACGGAGACAAAGACGCTTAGGAGAAAAATATTTAAAACGCGGGAGATGATTGGCGAGTCGCCGTCTATTGTGAAGATTAAGGAAATGATTGAGCGTGTTGCACCGACTGAAGCGCGTGTGCTGATCACAGGAGGTAATGGAACAGGAAAGGAACTGGTAGCGCGGTGGATTCACGAAAAGAGTAACAGAGCAGAATCGCCGTTGATTGAAGTGAACTGTGCGGCCATACCTTCGGAGCTTATCGAAAGCGAATTGTTTGGTCATGAGAAGGGTGCGTTTACCTCGGCGATAAAACAGCGCATTGGAAAATTCGAACTAGCCAGTGGGGGAACGTTATTTCTCGACGAAATCTGTGACATGTCCTTGTCGGCACAGTCGAAGGTGTTGCGTGCCTTACAGGAGAATAAAATTACAAGAGTGGGAGGAGAGAAGGAAATTTCAGTGAGTCCGCGTGTAATTGCTGCAACGAATAAAGATTTAAAGTCTGAAATTGAAAAGGGAAATTTTCGCGAGGATCTGTATCACCGCCTCAGTGTAATTGTTATTCATGTTCCATCGCTGAACGAGCGCAAAGATGATATTCCGATTTTAGCAGAGCATTTTGTGAAAGAAATTTGTTCCGATTATGGTATGCCTGTGAAACCATTGACACCTGAAGCCATAAAAGAATTACAGAAAATAAACTGGACAGGAAATATTAGGGAGTTAAGAAATGTTGCAGAGCGTCTTGTGATTTTATCAGATAAGAAGATTACGGATAAGGATGTTTTGCAGTTTGCGAGTAAGTAGTGAGGGCTAATTTGACTGTGTAGAATTTGAAAATTGTGGGGAAGGATTAGTTAAAATGAAATCGCCCAATATAGGATATTATCTGACAATAAATTTCCTTAAATATGTTTGATTATCACAAACGACTTTCATAAAATACAAATCAGGAGATAAACCATTTAATTCAATTTGATATTTAAAAATGCCATCATCCAATTTGTTCATCAATAAAATTTCTTGCCCGTCGATTGTGTACACAGAAATTGAATTAATTTGATTATTAGATTGAATATTTATTTTATCAGAGGTTGGATTTGGAAATAATTCAACATCGTTGCTTTTGTCAATAGTTTCTGCTTCTAATATCGGACATGAATAGGAACTACCTGATTCGAGAAACAGGAATTCAAAACCTGGGAACGTGTGAGAATAAACAACTTGTCCTGAATTAATATCGATTCCATAAATATTTCCACCGGTAGCCGTGAAGAAATAGATATCATTATCATTGTCAATTGAACATCCGCTCTGATAATTTTTGTAATAAGAAACCGGTATCGCTGAAGTATTAATGTGTGAAACAACTGGATTTAATTCCTGGACAGTTGAAAGATATTCTTCAGGAATTATCGGATTATTGCTCAATCCAATATAGGACTGTAGTTTACAGCTGAAAGCCATGTGATCAAACGTTTCGGAACTTACATTTTGTATCTGCGAATTCGACAGTATGTTCCCTGTTCGAATATCAATTACCGCTATTTTTGTTGACTGGTTAACATATGTAAGCTTTTCCATATTAATTACGCTTTTGCTGGCAACGCCAACATCTATTTGCTGGGAGAGTGTTTGAACATTGTTAAGATTACCATTGGAAGGATTAAATCGGGTGAAGTTTTGCACTAACGTTCCGATATTCATCTTTATACCATAGATAAATCCGTCCACCGGATTATAAACGATGTTTTGCAAAAATGAGGGATGAATGGTAGAGAAATTAATGGAGTCTATCATGGTACCTGATAGAACATCAAGTATAAACATAATCTGACCTGTACAATAAAAATACCGATGATTGCTATGATCGTAACATGAACTGAATTTGGGAGTGTAAAAATTTATATTCAGATTATTCAGAACTTCCAGACTGTCATTGGAGCAATTTATACTCACAAATTGATAGGTGAGTCCTGAATTTCTGATGCCATATAAATTGGGCTGGGCTTTGCACAGAGGAACGAAAAATACAACAAAGACGAAACACAAATAACAGCATGCATTAAGAAAAATATTTTTCATCTTTAATTATTCCTTTATAAACCGCTTAGTAATCCTTCCGTTCGGACCTTTAATTTCAATAATATATACCCCACTTATAAGAGAAGAAGTATTTACTTCTATATAATGACCCTGAATAAATTTCTTTTCTGCTTCAATTTTTTCTCCAAATGGATTGAAAAGATGAACAGAATAATTTTCCGGAATATTTGAAACGTATAATACCCTGTTGCAGGGATTCGGAAAAACAATACATTTTTTCTCATCGGAGGTGAATGAAACGATTGATTGCAAACTGTCGCAAATTGATCCACTATCTGCGTCCAGAAAGAAATTAGGAAAGTTTGGCAGAGTAAAAGCATTTTCTGTAGGTAACATAAAACCGTGTTGAACCATATTACAACTGCTACCAGGCAAATCGGGGTTATTTATTACATGAAGCCATGGCGTAGTATTCCCTGCATTGATATAGATCTTTCCATCGTTGGCTAATTGAGACAGAAAAAAGGCAGAGCGGGATGGAGGAATCGGATCTGCAAATCCATCATAGATGGCCACAAGAAATTTACTTGAATCAAGATTTAAAAAATTGCTATTGAATTGGTATACGTATACTGTTGAAGAAACATATAAAAAAACTGAATTGCCAGAAAATGCAACCCCTCTTGCATTTGCACTATCATTAATTAGTACACTTCTACAATTTGAAAACATTCCGGTACAGCGGTCAAAGTCCATTACATCTAGTGAGTCCCTTGCCATTACGGATGCGAATTTTTTACCATCTGGTGAAAAACAACTTTGCCATACCCAGTCAATCATTGAAAGAGAAGTTCCAATATCCTGCATAAACGGACCCTGTAATCCACTGGGCGTCAATAAATATTTAAAATAAGTTTTGCCTGTATACCTATGAAAAACGATCCACCAATCCCGTCCATTCGCATGCTTACAAGCCGTGATTGCCCCGATCGTAAGCGTATCTGATAATAAAACATTATTCTTTTGAACAACAGCCCCTAGTCCGCCTTCCAAAGACATGTCGATGACAGAATAATAAATTTCAAGTGTTCTTTCATCACCAATATTTGGTAAATAGTATAAAGTTTCGTGGAACAAATAATAAATTGTCGGGTTTGATGGCAATGGCAATATTAAATTGCCTTGCTTAATCATTAAACCATAATCTCCTTCTGAAGTAGTGTATGCTGAAGGATTAAGTCCTTGCCCATTCAGCATCGTATCGTTATTTGAATTGGCAATGTAAACACCATTTGTATAGAATAACAGGTTCCCGTTGTCGTCGCAGATGTTGGCATTACATTGTGAAAAGTTCATATCCCTGTTTACCGTGCTTGTATCCGGATAACCATTGTAAAAATCAATATTTGTTCCGCCAAATTGAGGATAAATAGTGCCACTACTATAGCCCATCATCCATAAATTGCTGATGCCCTGTGAATAAATTTCACAGGGCATTAGCAAAATTATTATGGAAATAATTCTAATGTATAATAGCAAATTTACCGAATGAGACGACCTGATCATTTTGAACGAAGTTATAAATATACAAACCTTGCATCAGGTTTTCAACAATAAATATTATTCTTTTTGAATCGGGATTAATCGGCTCTGAGTTGATCAGTTTTAAATCTGAGCTATATATTCTTAATTCCGTTTTTGCATCGGTTTGGAAGGAATATGAGATAGTTACCGATTTATCTGTGGGATTTGGAAAAGCATACGAGAATGAATTTTTGTTTAATAATGGATTCGCTTTCCTATAGAGACCAAGACTATTACAGAGGGCGTTATCATTATATATCTCAGAATGACTGAAAAGTAAACATATTGACCTTGCACGATATACCGCTCTGCCACCAGAAAATGGACATTGATGAGCTATCGACAACAATTGACTTTTCTGATTATCCGTAAATATCCTGATATTCTTTGCAATTGTATTAAGATATATTTCATTTATTTGCCTTTCATTTTCTTCAATCTCTTTTGAAAAACTAATTGAAGAATTCTGAGAAATTATTTCATCAACTCTTTCTTCCTTAGCAATCTTAATTGCATGTAATGTTGATGATGCATTAACGGAAATCAATGAAATCAATGTCGAGATAGAATTTTTGTTGAAAAGCCAAGTAAGTGAATCAATAATCTCAGCATCATATAGACTGTCATATAATTCTAAAGAGGTCGAATATTCTTTAATTAAACTGTCGGCATGTGTAAGTAATAAAGAATCTGATGCTGATATTGAACTTAATGTTTTAATACTGTCGATTACTTCAGTAAAATTGCCGACAGAACTGTCAGAATAGATTGAATGAAAATCCGAAAAAAGAGATTCATTAAGCATTTCCGGATTGTCATTTATCTTAGAATACAAATAATTTTTTGCCATCCACTTCGATTCTTCAGTAAATTCCGGTGGTGAATATGAATCATTTGCAATCATTAATTCTAGATTACCTCTTTCCGCTCCTCCTCCGCCCCCTATATCAGGGCATACATTGTGTTCTACACAATCATAATAACTTCCATTTGGGTCATCATTAAACC
>JANPNV010000016.1:0-8569 GCA_031427625.1 Bacteroidota bacterium | reverse complement strand
GTTTTTAGTTTGATAAAATATGATTTAGGGGGCTCGCTACTTTGGGATCAGCCGGCAGTTGATAGAGGAAAAAAAATAATCACCGATAAATTAAACAATATCTATCTTTTTAATATTGCAGGCACGTGGCAAGACTCACTTACAATTATAAAATTAAATTCCACCGGAAATTTTCTTCATTCAACTTCCGTAAAATTTAATAATCAGCAACTTCTTATTCTTTCGGATAAGTTAATCGATGACCATGCCAATCTTTTTATTGCTGTTGGAGCAGCTACTATTTCAAATTATAATAATTTAATGATCGCAGTGTTTGACAGTTCGCTGGGACTTTTAACATATGATTGCTGGGATACCATAAATAATGCAGGAGAATCGCCTTCTGAGATAATACATGGAAATAATAATGAAATATATATCACAGGGTTTGCTAATCAAAACCAAATCAATAATACATCTCAGTTTTGTACGCTAAAATATAGCCTTTCAACAACTGTTGGAATAAACGAAAGTGGAGTTAAAGCGAGCATAAAAATATATCCAAACCCGGTTACAGGTTCGGCGAGGATAGAGTTGCCTGATTTTTCCGCTCACGCAATTCATATTATTATAAGGGATATTTTAGGAAAAATCGTATTTGAGAAATACCAATTTGAAAAGAACGCTATCGTAGATCTTAACTCTTTAAAAGCTGGGATATATTTTCTTCAAACAGATGATTCCAATCTTCTTCTATCCCGCGCGATACTTTTTTGTAAACAATGATACTAGCTTCACCCAGCTCTGTGGAATATACAATGAAAGTCGAAGTGATTGGCTCCTAGACAAATTCTAATTTGTTGCCAAAAAAAATATTCACAAAATAAAAAATATAAAATCTGGCATGTCGGAAATCATGCACTTGAATTGTTCACAGAAAAAGTGACATGTCAAAAACTGAAATACATACATCGCAATTCGGTTATTGACAAAATTGTTTACAACGAACAGGATTATCTTTTTAGTTCTGCCCGGAATTATTACGGGCTACCAAATGTCCTGGAGATTGATTGTTTGACTCCATCGGTTATTACTTCGTCGAGTAATAATTTCTTTAACCATTAATTGCGTTTTAACAAATATTATCGGTTAATAAACACGATGAGCATTTAATGGTGGATGAATATCCACGGCTCAAATACAACGGATGGATATCCGTCGAAGCAGTATGGGTTTTTATTTTATTGGTGAAAAGGAAAGGTTAGGGTGAAGTCCGGCACAGCTGGGAAACATTCCTTTCGCCTCCAGCTAAACGTGAGCGAAGCATTTGTGTCTCATAACGGCTCCTAATGAAAAACAAAAGGGCTCATTTTGGCGTAATGAAGCCTAATGAGCCCTAATGGGTCGATACTGGAGGTCCCGAGCGAACTTTGAGCATTTTTACATGCTGTTGGGTTGCTTGCAGATGCGATTGAAAAATTTATTTATCGAAACGTGAGCGAAACGTTTCAATAATCCTTAACAAGAGCATTCAACGGTATATTGAGAAACTCATTCAGATTCCTGATCATCTCAAGCGTCAATTTCCGTTTCCGGTTAAGTATTTTCGAAACTTTATCTTTACCGCCTAAATACTTCGCAAGATCCTTTTGTTTTAGATTTTGCTGTTCCATCCTGTATTTAATAGCCTCTATGGGATCGGGAGAATTTATCTGGTAATGTTCATTCTCGTATTGTGCGATTAGCATCGCCAGAATATCCGCATCGTCACTTTCCTTTGTTCCTTTTTTAGCAAGAAATATTTTTTCGAACATGGCCAATGCCTTGTTATATTCTCTTTCCGTTTTTAACATTTTGAATTCCATAATAAATATTTTTTGCTTTTAATAAACGTCTATAGTGGCTGCATCTATTTTATCATATTCTGCATGTGTTCCAATAAACTTTATGAATAACCATCCCTTCTGATAATTGATACTTGCAACAAGCCTGTATTTATTCCCTTTAATATTAAATACAACTCTGTCATTCGTTATAATATCGGCCGGTGCAAAATCACTAATCACATCATTGGGTTTTCGCCAGCTTTTTGATCCCACATCATTGTACCACAATTCGAGAGGCTTTTTGGAATCAGCATGCTTTTTCCAGAATTTGAGTAAAGTCCCCCGGTTATGGATATTCATTGAATTCCTTTTACGGTGCTAATATACGACAAAGTTGCCATTTAGGCAACATTTTATTAAGGTTTTTTTATTCGGTTTTTTATGTGAAAATGAAACGAGGTATTAATATTAGAAAAATTAGATGGCTCAAATTGAACTAATCATTTACTCTTGCCGAGAGCCTTTTCCTGCATTATCATATAGACATTTCCTGACAAGATATTTTCAAGAGTGGTTGTTTCGCGTCGGTTTTGGAACTTAAGTTTGTTTCAACTTAAGTCATATTAAATCAACGGAAAATGAAAATTAACGACTCACAATAAACTTTGCATAATTCAAATTCCCAGACAGGTCAAATAGCAATAAATTATAAATACCTGGTGACAGTTTTCTGATGTCGATTTCGATTTGCTGGCTCGAATGCAACGGTATTCGCATAACTTCTTGGCAAATTAGATTTGTAACGATAATTTCTCCATTATGAAATTTTTCTGTCAAAACAGTTATATGAGTAGATGCCGGATTAGGATAAATATTCAAGATAAGTGACTGTACGAGCCTAATATTCGTTATCATCGAATCGGAAAATTGGGCATAATAAACACTATCGGGCGAGACAGCACCACATAATAAAATATGATTCTGATCAATAGAAGCTTCGCCTGAAAGTCCCAATGGATTAGGTGAATATCGTATCATCTGTCCATTTGTATCATACCAGAAAAAGTATTGATCTTCTACGACTAATACATTCGTGTCTACAGAAAAAAGAAACTGATTTATCGATAGAATATTCTGATTGGACCAAAGCAGATTACCTGCTGAATCAATTTTGTTTAGTCCACCGTTTGGATACACATTACTAAATACGTATCCATTATCGTAAGTGTTGCAAAGCGATTCAACAAAACCTGTAATTTGAGGATAATGCCATTGATTGATTATTGCACCCGTCGTATCAATAATAGTAAGTAGAGGTGAAAATGTTGTGGCTACAGAATCATATATTCCATTACCCAGAATGAAACGATCATTTAATAATAAAACAGATTGCTTATTATTACTTAGTCCATACGGTAAATTTTTAAGAATAAAAACTGTATCGGCATTCAAATCGGTCTTGCACATAAATCCGCTGCTTGTGGAAAAACGTCCGAAAATATAAAGCGAGCCATTCAGCTCGATCATATTCGTAATATTCAAATCTTCGACTGTGTGATAATGTTTTCGCTGCAAAAGATTTCCGGCCGTATCATAAATAACTATGAATAGGTCATTGCTTCCACAGCAAGTACGACAGCCAACTGCATAGTTGCCATTAGAAAGTTCGAGTACTACTCTGCCGTCGGTATAACCGCCATCCAATTGCACATCTCCAAATTGCGACCAGATAAAATTCCCTTGCGAATCCAGTTTCATTAGGTAATATATATCAGCGGTATGTAGTGTAGCGGAGCCTGTTACCAACCTGTAATTATCATGTGTAACACAAAGTGCATTTGCATAATTGTATTGGAAAAGTGAATAATATTTTGCAAAATCCAATTGCTGGCCAGAGACATTGGTTGTAAAGAAAAGTAATATTTGCAAAAAGTAATATTTCACATGATAAAATTTCAGACTCATTGAAGGAATAACAAAGCTAAAGGTATCACAAAGTAATAATCCTTACAATGCAAATGAGGCTCCGTTGTGCCGGATTTACTTATTAATTAAAATTATCGACCGCTTCGATCGATATTTCCGCTAGCCGGCGGATTGTTTTTGTGTTGTGGATTTTTATCCACTGTTAGTCGCTCATCATCTTTCAAGACTTTCACAATTGACAAACTTGGATTATTTTTCCGCAGACAAAACCTTCCAACGAAACATTCCTTTACACCCCAGCGAAAGCTCCCAGCGATTTCTAGTATTTCCCCTAATTCCATAACCTCCAACCGAAATACGCGAAGTCCTCCTCTACAGCTTTAGCACCCTGTAAAAAGAAATCCTTTCTCCTGTTACGATCCTGATAAAATACAAACCTCGTTCACCTATAACTTTCAGGTTCAGTTTAGCTGTGTTGTAATAATTCCCTCTGCTCACTTCCTGGCCAATTGAATTGTTGACAATTATCTCTGCAACGGGAAATGACTCACCCAGATCGATGCTGAAACTACCCGGATTCGGATTAGGAAATATTCTAATCGCTTCTCTATTAGTTTCAGATACAACAGTGTTATCTTCCAGAATAGTATCTGTAATACAAACGGAGCAATAATTAAAGTCATACAAGCATATTGTATAGACACCGGCAGAAAGGTTTTTGATCGAATCGCCGGGAATCACGACACCAACTGATGGACTAACGAAATAATAATAAAGTGGCGAGCTTCCTGGTGTGACTGTCATAACAAATAAACCATTATTGCAACCTATGCAAGCAGGAATTGACTGCACGGACAATATTGAAGGTGGCTGATTCACTTTTAGAAATATGCTATCCATAGCCGAATGACCTGATGAATCGGTAATGGTAACGGTAAGCAAGGATGATGAATCCGCAATAAAATACGGATTCTCAAGTGTATCGTTTGATACTGCACTCGAAGGCGTCCACTGAAAATGCAATGGGAGGGTTCCTCCTATTGCAAAAAAACCTGCCCGAACGGAATCATTGCTACAAATGGGAATTGTATCGTTGATCGAAAACAAATAAATCGAATTCGAAATTGGATACGTATAAAACAACCATTGCTTGTTAGTTTCATGTACAATACCACCTTGTGATTCGTTATGGAACAATAAATTAACAAGTATTCCGGTCGAATCATAAATGTAAGTGTCAGTTGAAAAACCGCCGGGGAAACCATCATAGTATCCATAGACAATCCTTCCAAGCGAATCGTATGTAAAGGTTGAAATCAATTCAAGATCAGAAAATGAACTATCGAAATCACTCCATCCGGAAACGGTCTGATCCACAAGGAGTGTCCCTGAATAGCGGGACAGCGTTCTCCGGGAATTTTTCCATGCGCCTGAAATATAATTCTGATATATGAAAGCAGTGTCATTCCCAAGTGAATCCTTTGACCATAAGTACCTACGTGTAAAATTCCATTGAGAGAGCAAAGTATCCCAAGACGAAAATGTATTTGACAAAAAGGTTGAATCGTTAGCAAATATATTTTCTTGTTTAATCAGATTGATCCACGTGGAATTTTGCCAGCGCTGGGAAAGCAATAAACTGTCAAGACCACTTGAGTTGTGGTATGAAATTTTCAATGTATCGTTCTCCCAGGATGTATTCCACAATTGTGACAAGGTACTATCAGCAGAAGCTGAATACACGTATGTCCATTTTCGAACATTCACCCACAATAAAGAATCCTGGTTTTGTGAAATTGAATTAGTCAATTCCCCTGCGGAATATGTGAAGGAATTAAACGTTTCATTTATCCAGCTATTGGCTTCCCATTTTCTACGTAAGGATGATTTAAGTAATTCGCTTGAAAACGAATCGGATTCCATTGTTAAATAATCCCAAGGGCCATATTCAAGATGTCGATCCTTGTTCAGTTGGATGGAAACTGAATCAACAATTTGCGAGGAAGCAGAATTTATACAGCATTTTGAAAAGAACAGAAGACAAAGTAAAATAAGCTTCTTCATGGTTAAAAGATTGAGCAGCTAAGATAGATAATAAGTAATTGAGGAAGGAAACCTCTAATTTTTTCGATTTGGAATTTCAATCGAATTCCTTTTCCCTTCAGTGAGTTTCACCCCATGGAACTTGTATAAAATTGTACAATCCACTTTCCCATTCCATCATTCCTCATGAACACCTCAAAATACCGCAGACAAAAATAAAACTGAAACATTATCGAAACATTTTTGAGCGGTAGCGGATGGAACGGAGCAGAAAAGACAGATTTTTTGTTTGCAAAGGAGCCCATAATCGAACAAGCCGCCATCCAGGAGCGGAATGGCGGTTTGTCTTTTTGTTGGTTGAGGTCCCGAGCGTACTTTGAGCAGTTTTACATGCTGCTGGTTTGCTTGCATATGCGAATGAGAAATTCGTTTAGCGATCCCGATAGCTATCGAGAGGAGCGAAACATTTTAAATACTCCTGGCCTCAATTTTAAAACTTCTTATGGTTTTTAGCTTCTTGCTAATAAACCTACTGCCTCCGAAATCTTTTGCTTTACCGAATTCCAGGATGTCGGCTTAACTGAAACAGGATCCGGTTCCTGTTCAGCGTCGTCGAAATAAACCAGACTTTTAAGTACGATCAACTGAGAGGAGAAATCATACTTAGAAGTATAAAAAGAAATGAGATCCTTTAATGTAAAATGCTTCAGCAATTCATAAATATCATAAAAATCTTTTTTGGAGCCACGGTTCATGGTACTATTGAGTTTCATCGCAGCGATATCTTCAACAGAAGCCATTTTAATTTCATCTGTTTTTCCGACAGGTTTTAATAACCGATAATTATGCCTAATGAAATCTGTTTTAACTGAGCGAATATCTATTGTCAAAGAATTTTTGGCTTGGGATAAAATATGAATAGGAAATTTTTCTTGTAGTGTATCGATCACGATATTCGTATCAAATTCTTTATCAGTAAAAAAATCAAGATCGACAGAAATTCGATGCCCATACCTTAAAGCGAGAGCCGTACCTCCCACAAGATAAAAATCATTCAGGATCGAAAGACCCTGTACATCTTTTAATAATTCCAGTGCTTCGGGACTGACGGCTGAAAAGAATAGCATCGGAATTTTTCTTTAGGGACATTCAAAATCAAACTAAAATAATTCAACGTTTTCAGATCAAGTTGTCGGGCTTTCAAAAGCTCTGACTTAATCTTATCCAAACCGTAATTTGCTTTTAATAAAAGCCAGTCATTCCAGGTTCCTAACATACATACGCGTTGGATGATAAAACTGGCATGCTCCTTTTCAGAAAGTGTTTTGATATCGGTATCCCAGAAAAGAGAGGATGTGAGTTGGGTGATCATAGGTGCGAAGATACGAATTTAGACAATGAGTATTGTTGCGAAAAATTCTCCTTAAATAAAAACGCCATTTCGGTGATGACGCAAATTAACCTAATCGTTATCTCTTGCCGGTTGGTTTTTCTGGGTTATCGCTTAGACATTTCCTGATAAGATATTATTTGATGTTACAAATGAATGGTTGTTTTGTGACGGCTATGAAACTAAAATCATTTACAATGTGTATTGCTTTATGAAAGTCGATGAGCAGTTAACAGTGGATGAATATCACACAACTCAAAACAACGGACGAATGTCCGTCGAAGCAGTCTAGGTTTTTATTTTATTGGTGAAAAGGAAAGGTTAGGGTTAAGTTCGTCGCAGGTGGAGTTAAGTCCGGCGCAGCGGGCCGAAATTATATCTTTCACTTTCGAGTTTAATTTTTTCGGGCGCTTGAATAGGTTTATTAATTTCGGAAGATGTTTTTAATTCATTGGTAGTTGTTTCCAATTTTGTATTCTCGGGCTTTCTTGATTTACCAAATATCCAATCAAAAATTCCTGCTCGGTGGAATCTTTGAGCGACGGCCAAAGTGCGCCGGGGGATTCCGCCGTACACAGTACGTCAAAATTGTTAATTGCTCCTATTTCTGTTCTTTTCATTCGTTGCATGAGTAGACGTAAATCAGATGATATCAGAATTAAACCACAATGTACATTAAAATTATTTTTCTTACATCAGGTTATGCAAGTTTATCAGACTTACATTCACCGGCCCCTTTAATCCCGCATAATCCCGGGCGCTGCCATAATAATATTGTTCTGGAAACTGAACAATGCCTTCTTCAACAGGATTATTATGTATATACTTTATTTTGGAAAGTGTAAACTTTGGGCTGTATATTTCTTCTGCATGGTTATTATATTGCCAAAGCTGATGCAATGACTTTTTAGTTTGCTTATCCCCGCCTTCTTCCAACATTTTAAGTAGCCATTCTTTCCTACTCTCACGTCCCATTCTGATTTCATGAATTAATGAACCGCTTGTATATTTTTTAAAGTCTCTCATCACTTTACTAAGGTCAGAATTTTTTGCTCTTGCAATCATGTGCATGTGGCTGGTCATTATTACATAGCTGAAAATTTCGAGCCCCTTTTTTTCGATACAATAATTCAGGCTATCACAGAGTAGTTGCTTGTAGGAGTCCCTTGTAAATATATCAACCCAATTAATCGTTGTGAGGGTCATGAAATAAGCTGCTTCCTGCTTGTGGATCTGATAGGCATGTGGCATACAACCAAAATACAATCGACGGCGATGGATTTACAACCATTATATTAGGAGAATTTGTCTAACTGATATTGTATCGCCAGATTTAAATTGAAGTACTGTGTGCGGCGGAATCCCCTCGCGCACGAGCTTTCGCTCAAAGATTCCGCCGAGCGGG
>JANPNV010000015.1:0-52768 GCA_031427625.1 Bacteroidota bacterium | reverse complement strand
GCTGTTCGGGAACCATTACGTTCGATCAGCTTTTTTCTTTTTCTCATTACATCTTTGCACCTTTTATTGAATTTTCCCCGAGCGGCAGGTATTTATATGTAACAGCCACTGACTCCCTCTTTCAGTTTGACATGCACAGTTCGAACATACCAGCCAGTAAGGTTGTTGTTGCTATTTTTGATGGATTCTTTTTTAATCCACAATATCCGGCTTACTTTGGATATCCATTAAGGGCAATTGATGGGAAGATATATATCAGTGCAGGTGACGTCAATGCGTTTCATGTGATTAATTACCCTGATAGTGCAGGTATCGCCTGCCAAGTAGGTCAACATCAGATCATTCTTCCCTGTTTTATTTCTATGGACCCCTCCATACCCAATTACCGCCTGGGTGCATTGCCTGGAGAATGTGATTCATTATTATCCGTCGCTGATTTTGGCAGTCAAAAGGAAATGCTAAACGTATTTCCCAATCCCTTCGATGAAACCTTTAGCATCACACTATCGAATGTGAAAGAGAAAATTTCATCAATCAGCGTTTACAGAGTCGATGGCATAGAGGTTTTTCATTGTGCAGAAAATGCAAATTCAATTTCGATAAAAGGAAAAAGCGGAATCTACATTGTAAAGGTTCTTACGTTGTCGGGAAAGTCGATGGTTCGGAAGATGGTGAAGAAGTAAGAGTGAAGAGTGAAGAGTTGAAAATTTTCACAGCGCAGATTACTGCAAAATTTTTTTCAATGAAATCATTTGAATCAAAAAAATCAAAGTTCAGACAATGATTTTCTCCCATCGTCTGGATTTTATATACATGTAAGAAGCCACCCCCGTAAAAGACCAGTAAATAATCTCACTCATCCAAAGCATTTCAACTGTACCATGTAGGATAAATGTGACAATGTAATTGTAAACAAGGTATAGTGCGATGGCTGCCACTTCTATGTTGAGTGCAACCTTTGTCGCGCCTGTGCCGCTTAATGCGCTGATGGTAACAATGGCGAATGAGAAAAACAACATGGCCAGATCCACTACGTAGAAACTTCCCATCGAATTTTCAATCAGGTTCATGTCGTTCGTAAAGAGCCGAAGGATTGCATGAGGGATAAGAAGGTTGATGACAATCATCACCGATGCAGTCAAAAATGTTAGCTTAAGTATTTTGTTTAATAGTTCAAAGACTTCATGTTTCTTATCCTGACCAATAATATTACTCACCATGCTGTTTGCCGCAATCGATAATCCCCAGATGGGTGTCATGCTTATCATGTATGCAGCTCTCACAATGTTTGAAATGGCAAGTTCATGTTTGCCGATTTTTTCGATGAAGACGAAGAAGATAAACCACGATCCCATCGATAATAAATTCTGAATCACCAATGGCAACGAAAGATCCATGATCTTCCTGATCATTATCATTTTGATTTTTTCAAAACGAAATAAATAATACTTCTGTATGGCCGATCTGTAGTAAGTGTATAGAAAAATAAAAATCAGTGATAGCAATTCTGCTATGGAAGAGGCGAGTCCGGCCCCGCCTATACCCATGGCCGGAAATCCCCAGTGACCAAAGATCAATACATAGCAAAATATAATGTTAATAGCCGCCATTAAGAAGGAGTAGACAGCAATAATTCTCGGCCTGGCTATGCCGACATAGAAGGACCTGAATACCGTGGCCACCATAACGAAGACAAGTCCGTAGGAGCGGTATTTTAAAAATTCGCTCGTGGCAATTACAAGGTCATTGGAATTAAGAATTAATTTTAAAATATATGGTGATGCCCAGTTCAGGATTGCAAAGAGGACAACTGACAGCGAAAAAAGTATTGCAAGACTATGATCGAAGATATCGCCGATTGCTTTGTCATTGTTTTCGCCAGTACGACGAGCAATCATAATTTGAGTACCGATACCGATGGATACACCAATCATGGCGAAGGCAAAATACAAAACGCCTCCGACGGCAGATGCGCCAAGTTCGGTTTCGCCAACTCGACCAAGGAATGCCGTGTCCGTGATGTTTAAGATGGTCATGGCAACACCACCCACAATTACAGGAGTAGCAATACTAAGTATATCCTTATATGTGGAGCGGATCATTGTCGATGCATGAGATGTTTCGGGAATTGATCCTGTTAATCAACAAGAAGCACAAGTCCTTTTAGGTATTCTCCTTCAGGATGGTAAATGCTTATTGGATGATCGGGTCCTTGAGAAAGTTGGTGAATAATACGAACATTTCTCTTCGCTTGAGCAGCTGCCTGAAAAACAAGTTTTCGGAATAATCCGCGATCGATAACCTGAGAACAGGAAAATGTAAATAATATTCCTCCCGGTTCTATGTTTTTTATTCCTTCTGTGTTAAGATTCCTGTAACCAACCATGGCATTGTCAACGGCGCTGAGGTGTTTGGCAAATGCCGGTGGATCGAGAATAATTAAGTCATATTTTTCTTGCGTATGTTTCAAGTAGTCAAATGCATCTGATAAAATGAATGTGTGTTTTTCGCTATACCCATTCAATGCTGCATTTTGTTCTGCCAAAGCAGCTGCTTTCTTTGAGCTGTCGATTGAATGAACTGATTGAGCACCTCCCTTTAATGCATACATGGAGAATCCTCCTGAATAAGAGAATGTATTTAATACTTTTTTCCCATTTGAATATTTCCCCAAAAGTTCTCTGTTTTCACGTTGATCTAGGAAGAATCCCGTCTTTTGTCCTTCTACCCAGTTTACCATAAATTTCAAATCGTTTTCACGAACAATTTTCTCCTGAAGACTTCCGAATATAAAATCATTTGTGACAGCAGCCGCACCTTGTTTGGCCATCGTGTCAGAACTTTTATCGTAGATGGTTTCCAGTCTCTCACCGTAAATTTTTTTTAGTCCGGAAGCGAGGAATGTTTTTACACGGTGCATTCCTAGTGTATGTGTCTGAATCACGGCAACGGTATCATAGATGTCGATGATGACACCCGGTAATCCGTCGCCTTCGCCATGAATTAATCTGTATGCATTCGTATGTTTATTGTCGACCAACCCAATTGTTTTTCGAAATTCGTATGCGGCTTCCAGCTTTTTTATCCAGAATGATTCTGCAGCATCAGTTTGCTCGAAAGAAAATATTCTGACCTTGATTGACCCATTGTGAAAATGACCAGTAGCCAGATATTGTTCATCATGTGTAAAAACTTCGACAATTTCACCCTCTGCAGGATTTCCTTCAGCCTTACCAACAGCCCCAGAAAAAACCCAGGGATGGTACAGCTTTAATGATCGTTCTTTTTTTGGATTAAGTATTATTCTGGAAAATGCCATAATAGTAATTTAAAATTATTGAAACTTTCTAATAGCTTGCGTTTCTTAGTTAAATAATAATTCTTAATTCTTAATTCTTAATTCTTTGCTCTTTGCTCTTTGCTCTTTGCTCTTTGCCCTTGGTTCTTGGTTCTTGGTTCTTTGCTCTTTGCCCTTGGTTCTTGGCTCTTGGTTCTTGGTTCTTGGCTCTTGGCTCTTGGTTCTTGGCTCTTGGTTCTTGGTTCTTGGCTCTTGGTTCTTGGTTCTTTGCTCTTACCTTAGCGCAAAACCGATAAGGAAGAAACGCATCTTTTCCTGCATAATCAACACCAATGCGAGGGCCAATGGTAATGTTTTTCGAAGGTATTTTCAACTTCCTGTCTTCTATCCAGATTTCATTGCCTGTTAGTTTTTTTCCTGAATCGTTGTAATGAATTCCAAGTGCCTGTGATACTGTGCCTGGACCTGTACATAATTTTTCAATAACAAGATTTGGTTTTCTTCGTCTTCTTATCATTTCATCAATTCCTTCTACGGGATAAATTGAACGTATAAGTATGGCATGAGGAATTTCCTTTTTGTTAGTGACTACGTTCAGAAGGGAATGTATTCCATAACAAAGGTAAACATAAGCAATGCCACCATCAGCATACATAATTTCAGTTCTTGCGGTTCTTCTTCCGCCATATGAATGTGAAGCTTTGTCGATCTCACCATTATATGCCTCGGTTTCTGTAATAATTCCACCTGTGACTATTCCATTGATATTTGTAAACACGTATTTTCCCAGAAGTTCTCTGGCTATCTTCACAACGTTTTTGCGTTTGTAAAATGTAAGAGGAAGTTTCATTGCGATATGTCAGTCTTCTGTCCATTCAAGCCGGTTCCCATCGACATAACGGATTTGTTCGTTGTCTATAAGCCATTCAATCACACGAAGTGTTTTATTTTCATTCGATGGATTAATTAGTTCGATGAGTTCGTTAAGTGAGGTAGTATCTTTCTGAAGCAATTTTTTTATTGATTGATAAATCTCTTCGAATTCCATATCGCTTACATCAGCCTTGTTTCTTTCCAGGCAATAATCGCAGACTCCGCAACGAGTCGAATCTGATTCGCCGAAATAGGCAACCAGCATTTGGCTGCGGCAACGGTGGCGGGCTTCTGCATAGTTGAGGAATGCCCGTGCCCGTTCTACAAATCTTTTTTTTCTTTCGGCGAGATTTTCGCGATCAATATGAAGGTTGTTGATTTCAAGTCGCTCTTCCAGCCATGTTAGTTTGGGCTTGTCATTCGATGGCAAATACGATAATACTTTTAAACGATCCAGAGCATTAAGTATTCGAACAGCTTCATCACGGCTTATTGCTGCACGTTGTGCTAATTCTGTTTCATTAATAGTTATGTAGTCATCAAATATTCCTTCACATGAACGGAGTATTACTTTAATGAGGTTATCGAATGGGGGATTCTTTACCTGAAACTCATAAAGATTTTCGGCGCGATATAGAAAATGAAGCCGCGATTGGAGTCCGACACTTTCATTCATGACGATAAGTGCTTGCAATTCTAAAATCTTCAGACTACTATAAGTTTCTGTCAAGGGAAGATTATAGGTATTGCAAAAAGTGCTGAGCTCAAAATCAAAACTTTCATTTTTTCCTGAGCCTACTGGCATATTAAAAAAATTGCCAAGTGCCTGGTATGTATTCCTGATTTTTTTCATGTCAGGAAAATTCGTTTCCATTCGTTGTTCTACATCAGCACGGTCTGCTTGATTGTACATCAATATAGCATATGATTTTTCTTCATCTCTTCCTGCCCGTCCAGCTTCCTGATAATATGCTTCTATACTTTCAGGGGAATCGAAGTGGACGACGAATCGAACATTACTTTTGTCGATGCCCATTCCAAAAGCATTTGTAGCTACGACAATGCGCGTTTTTTCCTTCATCCAGTTTTCCTGTACATTACTTCTTGCCTGAGAAGTTAGCCCTGCATGATAATGTTCTGCAGGAATTTTATTTCGAATCAGGAATGCTGCTATGTCCTGTGTTTTCTTTCTTGTTCGTGCATAAATAATTCCTGTTCCTTTTATTCCTGCAATTACTTTTAATAATCGTTTTAATTTGTCTTCTTCATAAAGAACAACATAGGATAGATTTTTTCTTTCAAAACTTTTCCTGAAAACTAGAGGTTTCTTGAAAAGCAGTTTTTCCTGAATATCTTTTTCTACTTTACGTGTTGCCGTAGCTGTTAGCGCAAGAACAGGAACATTTGGAATGTATTTTCTTATTTCAGCGATATTGAGGTAAGCGGGACGGAAGTCGTATCCCCACTGAGAAATGCAATGTGCTTCATCGATTGCTAAAAGATTAACTTTCATTCGCTGAAGTCTTTCAATAAATATTTCTGTGGAAAGTCTTTCGGGAGAAACGTATAGGAATTTCTCTTTTCCGAAGATGCAATTATCAAGTGCGACATCTATTTCATTCTTACTCATTCCGGAAATGATGGTAGTTGCCGGGATATTTCTCTTACGTAGATTTTCTACCTGATCCTTCATCAGGGCAATAAGCGGTGAAACGACAATACAGATTCCTTCATTAGCCATAGCCGGAACCTGAAAGCAGAGTGATTTACCTCCGCCAGTAGGCATGAGAGCGAGAGTATCATGACCTTCGAGGACAGAATGGATAATCTCCTTCTGCAACGGGCGAAAATTACTGAATCCCCAAAAGCGGGTAAGAACCTGTTGAATCACTTCGATCATACTTAAAAAAAATACTGATGATTTCCGCCAAAGTAAGAAATGAGGCTGAGAAATTAAACCTGATTAATGGCAAAAAATTCGAAAACAGTTATCTGTTGAAAGAATCTACCGAAGTCTTGATTTTAAATAAGCCAGTGCCAGTCGGTGTGCATCAATAGTTGCGTCTTTATCATATTTTGGATTGCTTGGATTTGCAAACGCATGATCGGCATCGTATGATTTAATAATTATTTTTTTGTTGAGATATTTCATATTTTTTTCAAATGTACTTACTACTTCAGGAGTGATCCACTTGTCTTTGGTGCCAAATATCCCGAGTACTCCTGAGTTAAGTGTTTTGAGTTTTGTTGTATCTGTCTCCGGAAAGCCATAATACATGACACAGGCCACCGATTGTTTGCCAGCAATGAGACTTGCTTGCAGCGACCATCCTCCACCAAAGCACCATCCGAGAGTTCCTATCTTGGCAGTACTTCCGACATGCTGAATTGCTCCTTGAATAATGGCTCTTGCACGTTCGTCTTTTACGGACTCCATTATTTTTTGGGCGGTCTCGGCTGTAGTAGCCACGTTTCCATCATAAAGATCGATAGCAAGTATGTTGACTTTCGGCATTTCCTTGGCAAGATTCTCCGCTTCACGTTTGATATAGTCATTAAGCCCCCACCATTCGTGAAATACAAACACCCAATTATCCGAGGCACTATCCGCTTTTACTTCGAAGGCTTTTCCTAAATTACCGTCTGAACATTTGATTGAAATCATCGTTCCCTTTTCAGCTATGTAGGTAAGTGGTTCAGGATCTAAATGGGCAGCACTAAATTTTTCATTGGTTGCGAATTGAGCAAAACTTTCTGTAGCACTTTTCTTGCAGCAGCTATGTTGTTGGCTAAATGAAAATACGGGTATCAGAAAAGCGAGAATTGTGATTATTTTTTTCATAAGGAGTCTTGTTAATTTATTATTAATTGGAAAATTACCCGACGATTATTGTCAGATTTTTTTTGACGAACAAATATTATTCTTTTATAAATCGTTTTGCAATTTTTGCATCTCCGTAAACAGCTTCAATAAAATAGATTCCTGGATGGAGATGAGACAACTGAATTCTTGAACTTGTACTTCTGATATGATCAATAAATACTTTTCGGCCAGTTACGTCGTAAATTGTATATTCTCCTCCAACCATCTTGTCTATGACTGAGACTATCATTTCATCTTCTACAGGATTTGGGTAAATTGAAAAAATGTTTTCATTTATTGCTGTGACATTTATTCCGACGCTTATTATTGATATTGCATCAGAAGAAGGGCAGAAGTTACTATCTGCAATTTGTACAAGATAATTACCCGGTTGCATGGCAATGATAAAATAGGAATTTGCTCCCGGTATGGCAGCGGAGTTAAGATACCATTGATAGGACGAATAATTCGAAGGCGCCATTAATGTATCATCACTTCTAGTTATTGAGAATGAAGGAAGCGGATAAATTTCTATTGAGCCGAATGCAGTATCATTTCCGCTGGAGTTTGAAGCAATCATTGAATATGAATATGTACCGGGAGATGAATAACAAATGCCGGTAGGAGAGGTGATTGTGCTCAATGAAGGTATGGCACCAGAAAAGTTCCATAAAAATGTTCCTGAATCAAAAGAGTAATTTGTAAATGTTAAACAGCCACCTGAACAGATACCGGGATTGCTTGAAACTGCTTTGGCAACAGGCAGCTGTGGCAATGATGTTTCACAGAATTTAACTATCCAGAAATCATAATTACCTTTTGATGGCTCAGATTTATATCCGGCAGAATCTCCAAATGAATAATTGGCAATAACATAACATCCGTCTGACGATTGAATGGCATATGCATATTCATCTTCACCGCCAACGAATAATGTTTTATCCCACTGCTTTATTCCCATAGAATCTGTTTTAACAATCCATGATTGTTCATATCCAAAATTATTTTCTGTTTTGTCTCCGCTTTGTCCGGAGTAGGAGGCAGAGCCCACAAGGTATCCACCGTCACTAGTTTGAGTGACATAACCGAATGCATCTTCAATCCAGCTTCCGCCGAATCGTTTATCCCATTGTTTGATTCCGGTCGCATTTACCTTAACAATCCAGATGTCACCACGTGAAGAAATGACATTCGATGTATCTCTCGTAGTTTCAGAAATGTCGCCACCAATATCAGATACGGAATACCCCCCAAGGATGTATCCACCATCAGTCGTCTGCTCCAGTGAAAGGAAGTTATCGTTTTCAGTTCCTCCAAAACGTTTGTCCCAGATTTTATTTCCAGAAGCATCAGTCTTAACAATCCAATAATCATTATTCCCTCTCGACGGTTGTGATACTTCACCAATGTTGTCAGAAACACAACGGCCGCCAAGAATATATCCACCATCGCTAGTCTGACGAAGATCATATAATGCATCCGTCAAATTACCACCATATCTTTTATCCCATTGTTTTATACCTGATGCATCAGTTTTAACAATCCAGAAATCTTCTCCACCGCGGGATGTATCAGAAACATCTCCGCTAACAGGAGAATAAGTATATCCACCAAGAATGTATCCGCCATCATTTGTCTGTCTGACAACATTTAGCCATTCATAATCGCTACCACCAAATCGTTTATCCCATTGTTTGTTTCCCATCGCATCAGTTTTCACTATCCAGTAGTCAAGACTTCCGCGAGAAGGCTCTGTTACATCGAAGGCAACATTGCTTGATGTATACCCACCTAGAATATAACCGCCATCGCTGGTTTGTTCAGCACTGTAAAGTCGGTCTTCTAAATCACTTCCAAAACGTTTGTCCCATTGTTTGCTTCCGAGCGAATCGGTTTTAATAATCCAAAAATCCCGTCCTCCGCGCCTGAATTCTGAAACATCGCCACTAGAATCAGAATTTGAAAATCCAGCTAATAAGAATCCTCCATCTGCAGTCTGAAGGAGTGTTGTAAGAGTTTCATTATTTGTTCCGCCAAAAGTATGATCCCATTTCTTTTCAAGATACTGAGAATATGAATTCAAATAAATAAAAGCTAATAGCGCGCTAAGTACTGTTCTTTTCATGTGGGGAGATTGATCTGTAAAGATAGTCGATGTCGATGAAAAGAACAACGATTAACATTCGTTATCAATGCTCATCAGCTAGTACTAGCTTCGCTTTTAAAAAAACAAATTCATTTTGCTTGTTTATATCAAGTTCAATGTGATCCTCTTTATTAACATTGCCGGCTAGAATCTGTTTAGATAATTCATTTAACACTTTTTTCTGCATAACACGCTTCAATGGCCGAGCACCGAATTGAGGGTCAAATCCAAGTTGCGACAACCAATCGATAGCTTTTTCTGTAGCTGTTATTGTTATGTCGTTTTCTTTCAGCATTTTTTGTAATCCTACAAACTGAATTTTTACAATTTCTTTTACTTCTTCACGTGTCAGCGGTTCAAACATAATTACTTCATCAATACGATTAAGGAATTCCGGACGAATAGTTTTCTTTAGCAGATCGTAAACTTTGTTTTTAGTTGTAGCAATTACCTGCTCCTTATTTATCTCATTCATGTCCTCAAAGCTTTCCTGAATTATATGTGAACCGATATTGGACGTCATTATAATAATTGTATTCTTGAAATTAGCTGTACGGCCTTTATTGTCTGTCAACCGGCCGTCGTCAAGAACCTGAAGAAGTATATTAAATACATCGGGATGAGCTTTCTCGATCTCATCAAGTAGAACGACAGAATAAGGTCTTCTTCTGACTGACTCAGTAAGTTGTCCGCCCTCTTCATAACCAACATATCCCGGAGGTGCACCGACGAGACGAGATACAGCATGACGTTCCTGATATTCGCTCATGTCGATCCGTGTCATCGCATTTTCATCATTGAATAGAAATTCAGCCAATGCTTTTGCCAATTCCGTTTTTCCAACTCCTGTTGTACCAAGAAAAATAAAGGAGCCAATCGGTTTCTTTTTATCCTGTAATCCGGCACGACTTCTTCGTACTGCATCACTTAAAGCTGCTATAGCTTCGTCCTGTCCGATTACTCTTTTATGCAATTCACCTTCAAGATGCAATAGCTTTTCTCTCTCGCTTTGAAGCATCCGCGTAACCGGAATTCCTGTCCAGCGTGAAACAACTTCGGCGATATCTTCAGCATCTACTTCCTCTTTAATAAGCGCACTTTCGCTTTGCCTACCGGCAAGTTGTTTTTCAAGTTGCACAAGTTTCTCTTCTTCTTCACGGATGCGGCCATAACGTATCTCTGCAACCCTTCCATAATCTCCAGCGCGTTCAGCCTGATCGGCTTCTATTTTAAGTGTTTCAATTTTTTCTTTAGATGATTGTATTCCCTGTACAATTTGTTTTTCTGATTCCCATCGTGCTTTAATCTGGCTGCTGTCTTCCTGAAGGTTTGCAATAATCTCAGTAAGTTCTTTTACTTTTTTATCATCCTTTTCCCGCTTGATAGCTTCCCGTTCAATTTCGAGCTGCATAATTTTTCGGTTCAGTTCATCGAGTTCTTCAGGAACGGAATCGATTTCCAAACGGAGTTTTGATGCAGCTTCATCCATCAGGTCAATGGCCTTATCAGGAAGAAAACGATCGGAAATATATCGCTCGCTTAACTCAACTGCAGCAATGATGGCTTCATCCTTAATACGAACTTTATGATGAGTTTCATAACGCTCTTTTAATCCTCGCAGAATAGAAATTGCGTCTTCTGTATTGGGTTCATCAACTACGACTTTTTGAAAACGACGTTCAAGGGCTTTGTCTTTTTCTATATACTTCTGATATTCTCCGAGTGTAGTTGCGCCAATTGCGCGCAGTTCACCTCGTGCAAGTGCCGGTTTTAATATATTGGCTGCATCCATAGCGCCTTCTCCGCCACCAGCACCTACTAGTGTATGAATTTCATCGATGAATAAGACAATATCACCTTCAGCACTTATTACTTCCTTCACAACAGATTTTAATCTCTCTTCGAATTCACCCTTGTATTTTGCACCCGCAATGAGTGATCCCATATCGAGCGAATAAATCTGTTTCGATTTGAGATTTTCAGGAACATCACCATCGATAATCCTATGTGCGAGTCCTTCCGCAATGGCAGTTTTTCCAACACCTGGTTCACCTATTAATATTGGATTGTTTTTGGTTCTGCGAGAAAGTATCTGAAGAATGCGTCTGATCTCCTCATCGCGGCCAATAACAGGATCGAGTTTTCCCTGACGAGCCAACTCATTCAGATTACGAGCATATTTGTTTAACGAATTATATGTTTCTTCTGCACTTGCACTTGTTACCTTACTGCCTTTCCGAAGTTCCAGGATGGCTGCTTTAATATCTTTTTCATTCAGACCTTCCGAACGAAGAAACTGTCCCATTTTTTCTTTGGATGCAATCAGAGCCAGGAATAAATGTTCTATCGATACGAAATCATCGCCAAATGTTTTGGCAAGAGCTGTTGATTTTTGTAAAAACTTATTGGTATCTTCTGATAGGTAAATTTTTCCTCCTTCAACTTTTGGCAGCGATTGAAGTAAACTATCTAGGCCGGACATTATTTTGTCCATGTTTACATTTACTTTTTTAAGTAGAAAAGGAATTACATTATCATCGGTCATGATCATACCTTTTAAAATATGAGCAGGTTCAATAGACTGATGACTCATGGATTCTGCAGTCTGCTGTGCTGACTGGATAGCTTCCTGCGATTTTATAGTGAAGTTGTTTAAGTTCATGTGGATGATTTAGTAAGGAGGAGTCAAATAAATTGCCATAAAATAATATAGGGCATTTTGACATTGATAAATTATTTAATGCGTCAAAATGGCCTCATGGGGGAAAGGAAAATAACGGATGATAAAGATAATTCTATTTATATTGAATTAGATGGAAACCAGTAGCTAAATAAGTTACAGGTAGATAAGACGGTGATTTATGAAAAAAAGACATTTGAAAATTTCCCAGATGCTTTATAAACCCTTTCGGTGAATGATGAGAATAAATAAAATTGTTTTTTGAAACGATGAAAGATTAACGAAACTTGAAAAGTGAAAAAAATAGAGCAAAAAAAAACCTGCATTTCTGCAGGTCTAAACCACACAATTATTCAAGAATTATTCTTTTTGTTAACCTTTTGTTATTGGCAATCATTTCGAAAATATAAATGCCTTTTTGTAAGTCATTTAAATAATAAGTTTCTCTGTAATCACCGGATTGAGAATAGTTCGAATTAAATGTTCGAACAGACTTACCTGTGATATCATATAAAGCAAGTTTTAAAACTGTTTGCGTTTGAAGTGTATATGAAAGAACGAATACCGACGGTCGTAATGAATACAGATTTAATTTTTGAACTACATCAGGAGTATTAATTGAATTAGGGGTAGTTGCAAAAAAGCCACCGACCATTCCTGATGATTGATGAGGAATACAATGATATGTATAAGTGCCGGGCTCTGTAACAGGGTATTCAAAAGAAGACGTTCCAGCAGTTATCTGTGAACTCCATGGTAAGGCATTAGCTGGAACACCGTCAGAAGTAGTTGTATGGGATCCGTTTACCCATTGCCAGACAATCGTATCGCCAACTTCAACAGACATGGTTGACGGACTAAACTGAAACTGAGAAACCATAACTACATGCATGGTTGCGAATGAATTTATTGAAATGAAGAGGAAAATAATAAGAGGAAATAGTGCGTATTTTTTTTTTTCATTTATTTGCGATTTATAATTTGACATAAAATTAAGATAAAATATCCTCTATTACCATCATTTATTGCTGAACGGGAAGGATTTATCACTGAACAGGAAATTTGGGATAATTTGAGCAAAGTTTATTTTTTCTAATCAGGTTAATTTTCAGGATAAAAGAAGCATGAAAAGGGATAAAAGTATAGACGCATACATTGCTAAATCAGAGATTTTCGCAAAACCGATCTTGGCCAGTATTCGTGCCACCATTCATAAAAATTGTCCCGACGTTGAGGAAACTATGAAATGGAACCATCCGCATTTTTTGTATAATGGATCAATACTTGGCGGTGTTGCATCTTTTAAAAATCATTGCGCCTTTGGTTTTTGGCTGGGAGCATTAATGCCAGACTTAAAAAAGATTAATAAAGCAGGCATTTCTGCAATGGGGCAATTCGGGAGGATTGAATCATTAAAAGATCTTCCTTCTGATAAGCATTTTGCATCCTATATAAAGTTGGCGATGAAGCTGACCGATGCAGGAGCAAAGGCACCCTCGCGAATTCGAAGTGAAAAACCAAAAGAGTTGATAATCCCAGACTACTTTTTAAACGAAATCCGCAAAAATAAAAAGGCACAGAAGACTTTTGAAGCATTTCCTTATAGCCATAAAAAGGATTATGTGGAATGGATAACAGAAGCAATGACTGATGAAACCAGAAAAAGGAGAATGGCTACAGCATTAGAATGGATGGAGGAAGGGAAGGATAGGAATTGGAAGTATCGGTAAAAAATTTGAAAATTTGAGAATGTGCTAATTTGAAAATGGGCGAGGGGAATTGATTTGTTTTGGATAACAAAATAAGGCTGTCCATTTATAAATTTGTAATTAAACTCGAATCTTGATTACTTTCCGAAAATTCTCAAATTCTCAAATTCGTTTAATCAGCCTCAGCTTATGAGTATACTCCTTAGTCTCTTCGTTAAAAATACCCTGATGATCGATTCTGTCAATTCTAACCCTTCCTGAAGCGTGGATAATTTGTCCGCCGGCAAGAATGATTCCAACATGCACTATTTTTTTTTCTTCATTTTCGAAAAAAGCAAGGTCGCCTGGCTGGGACTCGGAAATAAGGTTTATTGTTTCTCCCTGTTCAGCTTGATCACGGGCATCCCGTTTTAATGGAATTCCGGAAAGCTTAAATGTCATTTGTGTAAATCCTGAGCAATCAATACCAAATGGTGATCGTCCTCCCCATAAATAAGGAGCGTTCAGGTACATATATGCATTCTCCAAAAGTCTTTTTTCCTTAGTTGGCAATTCAATAACATTTCCATCGAATGTATATCCTGTTGTGCCAACGAAAAATTTATGGTCTTTATACAATGGGAGTGAACTTCCCAAAACCAATGGGCAAAGCTGATTGTTGTTCCAGATTGCAAGCTGAACTAAATCACTTGAAATATAATTGGTTGATAAATTGATTTTCAGATAGTCATCTTCGCCTATTGAAGCTATTTGTTTTTTGTCAACCCATCCATAATAATCATCATAAAGCATTCTGATCTTTCGCCAGTTGTCTTTATTGTCAACGATTTCAACCATCTCACCAAAAAGCAACTGAGAGACAAGTTCACTTTTGTCGGAAGGATCTTTTCGAACGGGTACAATACTTAGGTTGCAAATTGCAAACAAATGGAGGGATCTTTTATTGAAAATTAATTTTTTATTGAATGAACGATTGCTGAAAATTTTAGTTTCGATTAATTAATCATTTCCACAACTAAAGCACTTGCCCCTCCGCCACCATTACAGATACCTGCTGCGCCGTATTTTGCCTTTTTTTGTTTAAGGACATTAAGCAGCGTTACTATAATTCTTGCCCCTGAAGCTCCCAACGGATGACCGAGAGAAACTGCACCACCGTTTACATTTACTTTTTCAGGATCCAATTTCATCAGTTGATTGTTTGCAATAGAAACAACAGAAAAAGCTTCATTGATTTCGAAGTATTCAATCTGATCCATTTTCAATCCTGCTTTTTCCACAGCAAGTGGTATTGCTTTCGAAGGAGTTGTGGTAAACCATTCAGGTGCCTGCTGCGCATCTGCAAATCCTAATATACGCGCAATAGGTTTTAATCCTAGCGCAAGTGCTTTTTCTTTGCTCATCAAAACAACAGCAGCTGCACCATCATTTAGTTTGGATGCATTGGCAGCTGTTACCGTACCGTCTTTTTGAAATGCAGGTTTTAACCCGGCAACTTTATCAGCTTTCAGATTTTTATATTCTTCATCTTCACTTACTATTATTGGATCTTTTCCTCTGACAGGAACACTTACCGGAGTGAGTTCCTCATTAAATAAACCTTTTGCATAAGCATCCTTTGATCGTCTGTATGATTCCAATGCATAAGCATCCTGATCTTCTCTACTAATTTTACATTCAGCAGCACATAGTTCTGCAGCATTGCCCATGTGGTAATCTTTATAAACATCCCACAGACCATCCTTTACCAGCCCGTCGGTTATAGTTCCATTACCGAGTTTATAACCCGACCGTGCTTTGTCAAGATAATACGGAACGTTACTCATACTCTCCATGCCACCAGCAACAACACAATCGTTGTCACCAAGCATGATCGATTCAGCGCCAAGCATGATTGCTTTCATTCCTGAGGCGCAAACTTTATTTATTGTGGTGCCCGGAACTGTATTGGGTATGCCTGATCCAATAGATGCCTGAGTAACGGGTGCCTGGCCGACGCCGGCAGACAGCACATTTCCCATAAATACTTCTTCAACCAATTTGGGATCCAGCTTTATTTTTTCAAGCGCAGCTTTTATGGCTATTGATCCCAGTTGTGTGGCAGATACTGGAGATAATACACCACCAAAACTTCCGATAGGTGTACGAATTGCAGATACTATTACGACTTCTTTCATAAGCCGCAAAGGTAGAAAGAAAGAGCCAAGAACCAAGAACCAAGAGCCAAGAACCAAGAACCAAGAACCAAGAGCCAACAACCAAGAACCAAGAGCCAAGAACCAAGAGCCAAGAATCAAGAGCCAAGAATCAAGAAAGTATAAAAACATGAAGCAAGAAGTAAAAGTTAGAGGTAAAATAATTTGAACTGTTATTAGTCAATAGTCATTATTCTTTTGTCTTTTGTCTTTTGTCTTTAGACTTGGTTCTTGGTTCTTGGTTCTTGGTTCTTGATTCTTGGCTCTTTGCTCTTGGCTCTTTTATCGCTTTTTTCTTACTACTTTCGCCTGCCTATGAAGAACTACTTCATCCGTCTTTCGAATCAGCACGAAACTTTTTCGAAATACATAATGATTTTTTTAACAATCATCGTAATTGTCATTGCTCTCCCCAAAGAAACGCAGTTCAATTACAGCTATCAGAAGGGCAAACCATGGGCTTTCGATAATCTGCTTGCGCCTTTCGATTTTGCAATAAATAAAACAGAGGGCGAACTCAACGAAGAAAAAGCTTCGGTGATGAAAAACGCACATCCATTTTACAAATTTGACGATCGGTTGGTAGAACAAAAAATCCGTTTGTTTCAAAATGAATTGAATGATGTATGGAATAAAAAATTCTCAAACCAGAACAACGATCAGCGGTCCCAGGATCAACTGAAAAAACTTAAGCAAGCGCAATCTTCTATCGGCGAACAAATCCTACGAATGACCTATCAAAGAGGCATTATACTGATTAACGATCAGTCAATAGGAAATAATCCCGACGGCATTATCACAGTAGTGAGAAATAATGTAGCTGAGGAACACAATCTAAAGGATTTTTTTACTGTGCAAGCAGCGTTCTCATTTCTCACCGAGCAACTGGATAATATTTCTTCTGCAGATAAAACGTTGCTTTCTCCCTTGTTAGAGAATGCCCTCGCTCACAATGTTATTTATGACGATCAGGCCACACGTCAATGGACTAAGCAGCTTCTTGATAAAATTTCTCCTTCTCACGGACTTGTACAAAAGGATGAAGTGGTTATCCTAAAAGGTGAGGTTATTGACGACTATAAATATCAAAAACTGGAATCACTAAAAAATGAAATGAAACATCAGGAATTCAGCGGATCTGCGCGATGGATGATGTTTCTTGGACATTTTATTCTCGTCGCACTCGCTATAGGAATGCTTATCATGTTTCTGTATTTATTCAGGAAAGATATTTATGATGATAACAGCCGCATTATGCTGTTGATGATTCTTATACTTCTCATTATCCTGGTTTTTTTATGGGCCAGAAAAATAAATGTCTTCGACATGTATCTGGTGCCCGTTTGTATTTTACCCATAATCGTTCGCGCTTTTTATGATACTCGCACAGCATTATTCACACACATAATTGCTCTTCTCATTATTGGGTTTGAAGCACCCAGTGGTTTCGAATTCATGTTTATCCAGACGATAGCAGGCATGGTCGCAATATTTTCCATCCTTAACATGAGTCGCCGTTCACAATTTTTTATTTCAGTGTTAATGATTTTTCTTTCCTATTCCATATCTTTTATCGGCGTAGCCATTCTTCACGAAGCGAATTTTCGTAGCATCGACTGGACGAATTTAAAATGGTTCCTAGGAAATTCTATAATAACACTTTTTGCATTTCCTCTCATCTTTATTTTCGAAAAAGCATTTGGTTTTCTTTCCGATGTCTCACTGATGGAACTTGCCGATTCTAATTCTCCCCTCATGAGGGAACTTTCGATGAAAGCTCCGGGCACATTTCAACACAGTCTTCAGGTAGCCAATATTGCCGAAGCAGCAATTTTCCACATCGGTGGAAACCCGCTCATTGTCAGAGCCGGTGCCATGTACCATGACATCGGGAAGATCGATTTCCCAATGTACTTTATCGAAAATCAGAATACGCTTAATAATCCTCACGATGATATCTCTTTCGAAGAAAGCGCCCGGATTATTAAAAGCCATGTTATTCGCGGAATCGAAAAAGCAAAGAAGCACGGTATTCCCGAACAGATTATAGATTTTATCCGAACCCACCACGGTACGGTCCGACTTCAATATTTTTATCAATCTTTTCTTAAAAACTTTCCTGAACAAATTCCTGATGAGGACCTGTTCAGATATCAAGGTCCGCTTCCATTTTCCCGGGAATCTGCTGTTCTCATGATGGCCGATTCTGTAGAAGCTGCTTCACGAAGTCTTAAAAATGCTGATGCAGCTTCTATAAGTAATCTTGTTGATCATGTTATCGATAACCAGATCGAACAAAAGCAATTCGATAATGCCCCGATCACCCTTAAAGACATCAGTGAACTTCGTAAATTATTTAAGAAAATGCTGATGAGTATTTATCATGTACGGATTGAATACCCGAAATAATTTTATGCAACGTTATTTTATCCGACTCTCGTTTGATGGCAAGCCATTTCATGGCTGGCAGGTTCAAAAGAATTCCAACAGCATTCAGGCGGAATTAAACAAGGCGCTCTGCATTTTATTAAAGCGCGATCAGATTGAAACCGTTGGTTGCGGCAGAACGGATACTGGTGTACATGCCAAAAAGTTCTATGCTCATTTCGACACTAATACAATTGCCGATACGGAAACAATCGTTCATCAGTTAAATTCCATTTTGCCGCATCAGATAACTGTTCAGTCAATATTTCCTGTCGACAAAAATGCACATGCTCGCTATGATGCTATTTCGCGAACATATACTTATCGTATGTATTTTCAGAGAAATCCTTTTTTACGCGAATGGGCCTACTATTATCCTAATCCGGTTGATGCAGCCCGAATGAATATTTTTGCAAACAAACTCAAAGATTACAGTGACTTCTCTTCTTTCAGCAAATCGAATACTCAAACACTTACTAACATTTGCATTATTACCTTTGCAGAGTGGAAGCAAGAGGGCGATGAGTTGGTTTTTACAATCACTGCCGACAGATTCCTTAGAAATATGGTTCGTGCCATTGTAGGTACTCTTTTGAAAGCGGGCGTAGATAAATTAAGTGAAAATGATTTTGCAGTTATCCTTAAAAGCAAAAACAGAAGTGAAGCAGGTTTTTCAGTCCCGGCTCATGGTCTCTATCTTACCGATATCGTTTATCCTTTTAGTGTGATATAATGACAAAGAAAACAGTAAGCGGAAAAGCATTCGATCTGTCGGTACTCAGACGCATATATAGTTTTGTTAAACCATATAAAAATAAATTTAATACAGCCGTAGCGCTTACGTTATTACTTGCTTTTCTTTCGCCGGTTCGTCCAATTCTTGTTCAATATACAATCGACAATTATATTATGAACCTGGACGAAAAAGGTCTGCTGTTCATGATGATTCTGATGGTAGGTTTACTTTTATTTCAAACTCTTATTCAATATTATCATACATACCTGACCAGTTGGCTCGGTCAGGTTGTAATTAAAGATCTACGGGTAAAGCTTTTCAAACACATTACAAAACTTCGCCTGAAGTATTTTGATCACACACCGATTGGCACTCTTGTAACTCGCACAATTAGTGACCTGGAAACAATTGCAGATATTTTCAGTGAAGGACTTATCGTAATTATCGGCGATCTCCTACAGCTTTTTGTAATCATCGGTGTTATGTTTTATAAAGACTGGAGGTTAACATTGATAAGTCTTTCCACCATTCCAATCCTCATTATAGCAACGAGGATTTTCCAACATGGAATCAATAAAACTTTCAGGCAGGTACGAACACAGGTTGCTCTTTTGAACACATTTGTTCAAGAGCATATTACTGGAATGAATATCGTTCAGGCGTTTAATCGGGAAGAAGAAGAAATGAATCGCTTTAAAGAGATCAATAAGGAGCACATGAAAGCTCATGTAAGATCCGTTTGGTATTATTCTATTTTCTTTCCTGTGGTAGAGCTTCTTTCAGCAACTTCCATCGGTTTACTAGTTTGGTGGGGATCAAATGGCGTTATTTTAGGTGATGTATCGTTCGGAAACGTAGTCGCTTTTATCATGTTTATCAATATGATTTTCCGGCCTATCCGAGAACTTGCTGATAAGTTTAATACTCTTCAAATGGGAATGGTTAGCGGAGAAAGAGTATTTAAAGTGCTAGATACAAATGAATTTATTTCCGAAACAGGTCATATAAAAATGACATTGTCCGGGAAAATCGAATTCAAAAATGTTTGGTTCGCATACAGCGATTTGCCTGTTAGAGAATCTGCGGAACCGGACTGGGTACTCAAAGACATTAGCTTCGTGATGAACCCGGGCGAAACACTTGCACTTATCGGTGCAACAGGAGCAGGGAAATCATCCATCATTAATCTCGTAGGCAGGATGTATGAATTTCAAAAAGGAGAAATCCTTATCGATGATATTGACATCCGGAAATATGATTTACATAGTCTCCGAAATCAGGTTGCCGTAGTTTTGCAGGATGTTTTTTTGTTTTCCGATACAGTATTTAACAACATAACTTTAAATGATTCAGAGGTAAAGAGAGAAGTCGTGATCGAAGCATCAAAAGCAATCGGCGCCGATGAATTCATCAACAAACTTCCGGGAGCTTACGATTTTAATGTGATGGAACGAGGTGCGATGCTATCTGTCGGGCAACGTCAGCTTATCTCATTCATTAGAGCCTATGTTTTCAATCCGAAAATTTTAATTCTTGATGAAGCAACTTCATCGATCGACAGCGAATCGGAAGAGCTAATCCAGAAAGCTACTTCTAAACTTACATATGATCGAAGTTCGATTGTAATCGCTCACCGTCTGGCAACTATTCAGAACGCCGATAAAATAATCGTTCTGGACCATGGAAGAAAGATGGAAGAAGGAAATCATCAGGAACTCCTCAAACAAAACGGTCTTTACAAAGAGTTGTATGAGATTCAGTTTGAGTCAACAGACCTGCCTAAATAGACTGCTTTTTCGAAATTCATTTTCTTTGACTATTAACTTTTCGTTGTTATTATTCTGAAGAATCCACTGCAAATTTGTAACAGCATTATTACTAAACTGCATCCTGTAAAATGATTCGATTCATCGTCAACAGATTGCTGAATGGTCTCCTCGTAATATGCGGGGTTGTCGTCATAATCTTTTTCCTTTTTGCCGTACTTCCTGCCGATCCCGCCCGAATGATGCTAGGTCAGCGTGCAGATAGTACCTCTGTGGCAATCATCAACAAAGATCTCGGCCGAGACCTTCCTGTATCTTCTCAATTTCTGATGTATGTGAATGATCTTTCTCCGGTTTCTGCACATTCGCTCAACAAGAATAGCCGGTTCTATCTTGATACGGCAAAATATTCTAATGCCGTAGTAATATTCAGCATAGGCGAAAAACAATTAGTCATAAAACCGCCATTCCTTCGTCGTTCATATCAGAATAAAAAGAATGTAAGTGAAATTATTGCCGGGAAATTACCAGACACCGGTGTGCTGGCATTTGCTGCCATTCTTTTTGCCGCATTTTTCGGAATAATACTCGGCATGTTAGCGGCCTTAAAAAAGGGAAGCAAAACCGACAGCGCTATTCTTGCTTTTTCTTTATCGGGCGTCTCCATGCCTTCTTTTTTCGCTTCCATTATTTTTGCATGGCTTTTTGGATTTGTTTTAAGCAAATACACAGGGTTAAACATGACTGGCGGACTATATGAAATCGATGCCTTCCGTGGAGTTTATATCGAATGGAAAAATTTGATTCTGCCTGCAATCGTTCTTGGTCTGCGGCCTATGGCTATCATCGTTCAACTTACACGAAGCTCGATGCTTGATGTTTTATCACAGGATTTTATTCGCACGGCACGAGCAAAAGGTTTAAGCTCGAAAGCAATAATAATTCGTCACGCTCTTCGTAACGCATTGAATCCTGTCATTACATCTATCAGTGGCTGGCTGGGATCATTGCTTGCCGGCGCAGTATTCATCGAATTCATATTTGGATGGAATGGCATCGGTAAACTTACCGTCACGGCTCTCGATAATTACGACCTGCCTGTCGTTACCGGTATCGTTCTTTTTATTTCTGTCATCTTCATTATTCTCAATATTATTGCTGATGTGTTCAACGGGATGCTCGATCCAAGAATCAGATTAAATACCGAATAACAATTGATATTTCATGTTTGAGGGTAGGATAATTGAGATAAATTTGTGTCTGAAGAAAATAAGCTATGAGAAAGAAAATTATTGCAGCCAATTGGAAAATGAATCTTACTTATGCTGAGGCAATGTCATTAACAGATTCGCTTGTCGATTCATTTGATGACAATGGCAACTGTTCAATAATCCTAGGAGTACCTTATATTTATCTCCACGAACTCGTTAGTCGCATTCAAAGCCAGCCGTTTTTCTCAATTGCTTCTCAAAATTGTTCCGATCAGGAAAAAGGCGCATTCACCGGAGAGATTTCGGCATTTATGTTGTCTTCAATAGGCGTAGAACATGTAATCATTGGTCATTCTGAACGAAGAATTCTTTTCAATGAAGATGATGTCATCATAGCAAGAAAAATTAAAAAAGCTACTGAACACGGGCTCATACCTGTTTTTTGTTGTGGAGAAGAATTTGAACAGAGAAAATCAGGCAGTCATTTCAGCAAAGTAGAAAGTCAACTTACAAAAGGCCTGATGCACCTCGACGAATCACAGATCAGCGAATGCATTATTGCTTATGAGCCGGTTTGGGCAATAGGAACAGGAGTGAATGCCAGCCCTGAGGAAGCACAGGAAATGCATGCATTCATCAGAAAGAAAACCAGTGAGCGATACGGGAAAAAAGTAGCTGATGAAGTATCAATTCTCTACGGCGGAAGTCTAACGCCAATGAACGCCAGAGAAATTTTTAATTGTCCCGATGTCGACGGCGGACTCATAGGCGGAGCATCACTTAAGTCTGAAGATTTTTTATCCATCATCACTACGATGAACAGCCGGATTAAACACAATAATTGATTATGGATTATACGGAAGTTAGATTTTATAATAATGCTGATCTCAACGAAGCAATAATTGCATGGCTTGCAGAGTACGACTTCGATATGTTTGAAGAAAGGCTTGATGGAGTTAACGCCTATATCGAAGCAAAACGGTTTAAAGAAGAAGATTTGTCAGCTATTCTGGCATTGATTCCGGGATCCGAGGAGAATATCAGATACGAGACAACGTTTATCAAAGATCAGAATTGGAATAAAAAATGGGAAAGCAATTTTGAACCGGTACTCATTGCAGGCAAGGTGTATATCCGCGCTCCATTTCATGAAAAAGTAGAGGGTTACGAATTTGAAATTATCATTGAACCAAAGATGTCATTCGGTACCGGTCATCATGATACAACATCACTGATGATTGAATTGATGTTGCAGAATAATTTTGAAAAGAAAGCAGTTCTTGATATGGGATGTGGAACAGCATTACTGGCCATTCTTGCAAAGAAACTCAGAGCAGGCAAAATTACAGCAATCGATATTGACGAATGGGCATTTACAAATAGCCTCGAAAATATAGAAAGAAATGAGGCAGCTGATATTGCAGTAATACAAGGAGATGTTCATGCCATCGGAAATGAAAAGTATGACATCATACTTGCCAATATCAACAGGAATATTTTACTAAGTGATATTCCATCGTACTACTCTGCAATGAATACCGATGGAGAAATATTTCTCAGCGGAATTCTAACAGGGGATAAGGACATAATCGATCAATGTGCCACCGGCTGTGGATTAACATTTGTATCCGAGGCATCTCACAATAACTGGCTTGCCTTGCATTATAAAAAAAATCAGTAATGAATTTGAAAAAAATATTTTCTGTATTAATTTTCATGTCTGTAAGTTTTGTGAACGCGCAGACGATAAAAAATTTTACAGCTGATCCTCAGAAGTTTGTTGATGAAATGAAACAGTTCATGCAAGAGACAGATAAAAAAGAGGGCGAAAAGTTTATGGAAGAATTCAATATGGTGTGGGCATCGGGAAAATTTTCACCACAACAACAAGATGCCATATACAAAACAAGCAATGCAATGCTTAGAAAAAGACTAAAGGCATTTCCTGATTTTAAAAATTATTTGTCGGCGCTAATAAGTTTTTCAAAAAGTACGCAATCCGCCGCAAGTTTTTCTGCCTGGCAGGCAAGTCTTGATAAATTACTCTTACTCCCTGCAAGAAATTTTACTAATTATATCATTACCTGTAACAATCTTTTCCGTGATAATACAATTTATCAATCTGCTTCAACAAACTGGCACAGCGACAATCCAAACTATACATTCGATTTCGATTCCATTCCTAAAATTATTTTCCCTTCTTTAAATTTAATCTGTTCTTCGAAGGGAGATTCATCAGTTATATTTTCAACAAAGGGAGTTCTCTATCCTACACGAGAAATATTTTATGGTAATGGAGGTCATGTTAACTGGGTTCGAGGTGGATGGGATCCTAATACTGTAAAAGCAGAGTTACGGAATTTTGCTATCGATGTAACAGGAAGCGATTTCTCCGCTGATTCTGTTATTTTTTATAATTCAAATTATTTTAAAACTGCCTTAACTGGGAAGTATTCAGATAAGATTCTGGCAAATGTGGACACCGGGTCTGCTTCTTATCCACGATTCGAATCGTACATTACTACATTTGAGATAAAACAAATTGTGCCTGATGTTAATTATACCGGCGGATTTTCGATGATGGGAAACAGAATCGTAGGTTCAGGAAATGAATACGGTAATGCATCATTGATTTTCTATCGCGAGAAAAAGCCATTCCTGATTGCCGAATCAAAAAGTTTTTCAATCAGAAAGGAAAAACTTACTTCTGATAAAGCCTCGGTAACTATTTTTTTCGCTAAAGATTCTATTTATCATCCCGGTGTCACATTCAAATATATTGTCAAAGACAGAGAGCTCGCATTGATTCGTGGAGAAGAAGGGAAATCGAGAAGTCCATATTTTGATTCTTTTCACCAATTGGATATGTATTTTGATGCGCTTTACTGGAAGATAGATGAACCAATCATTAACATGAAAATGATAAGTGGTACCGGAGAAAGCAAAGCAACTTTTGAGTCAAGTAATTATTTTCGTAAACAACGGTTTCAACGTCTTCAGGGTTTATCAGAGGTCCATCCGCTTTTCTCAATAAAACAGTTTGCTGAAAAACATGGCACAAAGATTATTTATACTCAGGATCTGGCCAAGGATATGCATATGCCAGAATCGGAGATTAGAACGATGCTTATTCAGTTATCAAATAGTGGTTTTGTAGCATTTGATGGCAATGAAGATAAAGCATTGGTGAAAGACAGACTCTATTATTATTTGCTGGCTAATACCGGTAAAACTGACTACGATGTTATACAGTTTGAATCTATCATCGATGCAAAACCAAATGCAAGTATTAATTTGTTGAATTTCGAAATTACCATGCGGGGACTCGCTCCAATAGTATTGAGCGATTCTCAGAATGTCGTAATCTATGCTAAAGACCAGGAAATAAAAATACATAAGGATAGAGATTTTTCATTTGCAGGAAGAGTGCATGCAGGTCGTTTTGATTTTTTTGGTAAAATATTTTCTTTCGATTATCAGAATTTTAAAATCAATCTTGATAACGTTGATTCACTCTTAATAAAAGTTGAAAGTGATAATCCAAATGAAATGGATCAGTATGGCAGGAGGAAATTAGTGCCTGTTCGTAGTGTATTGGAAAATATTAATGGTGATCTGCTTATCGACTTCCAGGGAAATAAATCCGGTATGCATGAGTATCCTAATTATCCAATCTTTAATTCTAAAAAAGATTCATATGTGTACTACGATAAATCATTTATACAAACAGGCGTTTACAACCGTGATAAATTTTATTTCCACCTCGATCCATTTTCGATCGATTCACTCGATAATTTCAGTAAGTCAGGACTTCGTTTTGATGGTGAATTTATCTCTGCCGGAATTTTTCCTGATTTCAGAGATACACTTCGTTTGCAGCCGGATCTGTCGCTCGGACTTGTACGTGAGACCGGTCCTCAGGGATGGATGGCTTATGGAGGTAAAGGCAAATTTACAAGTACTGTAAATCTCAGTAATGAAGGTCTGCATGGAAAAGGAACCATAGATTATCTAGCATCTACATCGAAGTCGAGCGATTATCTTTTTCTTCCCGATTCGATGAATTCAAATGTAAAACAATTTGTAAACCGCAAAGAGACACTTGCAGGTGTAGAATTTCCATCTGTCAAAGCTGATTCAGTTTATTTACACTGGGAACCTTCCAAAGACGTGATGTATGTAAACAAAAGAGGTGATAATATGAATATGTATGATGGCAATGCTTCTTTGAATGGGAATGTTCAGTTGAGGCCTAAGGGGATGAATGGAGATGGAGTCATGACATTTGCCGCAAGTGAACTTGAATCGAATAATTTTAAATTCAAGAGTATGGTTTTCGATGCAGATACCTCCGATTTCAGATTAACATCTGATAATACCAGTGCACTTGCATTCACAACAAAGAATGTTAATTCACATATCGATTTCGTTAATCGTGTAGGAGAATTCAAATCAAACGGTGGTGGTTCGTATGTAACTTTTCCTCTTAATCAGTACATCTGTTACATCGATCGCTTCAAATGGTTTATGGATGAGAAGGAGGTTGAACTTTCGTCAGGCGAGCAAAAATTGGCAGAAGATACATCTGCCAGTGGTGTTAGTCTTACTGGTTCTGAGTTCATCAGTATCGAACCGAAACAGGATTCGCTACGGTGGTTGGCTCCATTCGCACGCTATTCACTTAAAAATTATTTGATCAAAGCTGAAAAAGTTGCGCTCATCCGCACAGCTGATGCATCTGTTATTCCTGACAGTGGAAAGGTAGTTGTTGAACGATATGCCAAGATGCAAACACTTAGAAAGTCAAGGGTGATTGCTAACAATACTACAAAGTACCACTCAATCTATAATGCCAATATCGACATCCTGGGAAAAAAGAAATATGAAGGAAATGGTGATTATGATTATGTCGATGAAAAGAAAACAAAACATCATCTTCATTTCGATAGAATTGCTGTTGACAGCACCGTTCAGACATTTGCTGAGGGAGAACTTGATGATACTACAGGATTCCCGTTAAGTTCACACTTCTTATTCAAAGGCTCTGTACATCTTACTGCCTCGAAAGAGTTTCTCACATTCAGTGGTTATACAAAACCCAATTTTCATTGTGATCAAGTTCAGAAAAACTGGATAAAATTTAGTGGAGATATTAATCCTTCTAATGTTAGTATTCCTGTTAACTCACCCGTCACTGATTCAGGAGATAAACTTTCTGCTGCCATTGCCCAAACCAGCGACAGCACTGGAATTTATGCGGCATTTCTAATGCCAAAGAAAAAGGCCAGTGATCTGGAGATAATTAGTTCGAGCGGTCTGCTTTATTTTGATAAGCCATCAAATCAGTTCCGCATTACGACGCAGGAAAAGCTTGAGAAGCCCGGTGTACAAGGTAATTTTATGAGTCTGGATGAAAATAAATGTCTCGTTTATGGCGAAGGCAAATTAAATTTCGGTTCCGATTTCGGTCAATTAGAATTAACAACGGTAGGTAGTATAACGAATAACCTGAATAATGACAGTACGGGTTTCGACCTCATGGCTGCCGTTGATTTTTTCTTTAATGATGACGCCCTGAAAGTGATGAGTACTGCAATATCCACCAATGCAATGCTCAAGCCTACGCAGGATGCCGGTCGTCAAACCTATGAACATGGGCTTGCCGAACTTATCGGTAAAGAAAGAGCTGATAAACTTATTGCCGAACTCAATTTATATGGCGCTTTCAAAAAAATTCCAGATGATCTCCGACACACCTTATTCTTTACCGAATTGAAAATGGTTTGGAATAATGAAAGCAGGACTTATCGTTCTGTCGGACCAATAGGCATTGGAAGCATCGATAAAATAAGCCTAAACAGAAGGGTAGAAGGGACTGTTGAAATTATTCATAAAAGAACCGGCGATGCATTGAATATTTATATCGAGCCGGAAAAAGGGCAGTGGTATTACTTCAGTTATGCTCGTGGATTATTGCAGGCAATATCTTCATATAGCACATTCAATGAGGAGATTACTAAAGTTAAACCAGAGAAAAGAATTAACAAAAAGAAAGATAAACCTGATATTGAATACATATTATCTACTGACAGAGCCGTGAAAAACTTCCTTAAGAAAATGCAGCCTGTTCAAAATGAAGAAGAAAAGTAAGGTTGTGAAATTGCCTGCGATTAACTATGATTGCCGCAAAATTGCTGTGGCTGATTCAATAGTTAGCGAGAGGTCAAAATAAAATGCATTGTTGACTTTACCAAATATTCTGGGATTACTTGTCGCCTACCTAGTCGGATCGATTCCGTCGGCTGTATGGGTCGGTCGTACATTTTATAACATCGATGTAAGAGAATACGGAAGTGGAAATGCCGGTGCGACAAATACTTTTCGAGTTCTTGGAAAAAAGCCCGGCATTGTAGTGCTTATTATGGATGTTCTGAAAGGATATCTGGCAGTGAAAATTGCATTCTTTATGGGAGATTATGATCCACATTCTCCTGAATTCATTGATTTTGAATTAGCTCTGGCTGTTTGCGGGTTACTCGGACATATTTTTCCTGTTTTTGTCGGATTCAGAGGCGGGAAAGGTGTAGCTACAATGCTTGGTATCTTAATCGGAATTCATCCGCAGGCTGCCTTATTTTGCTCCATAGCGTTTATCACAACTTTGTATCTGAGCGGTTATGTTTCATTAAGCAGCATGGTGAGCGGAATCGTTTTCCCGGTTGTTATCATGGTTTTTTATTCAACCAATTCAAGTATCAATATCTTTTCGCTGGCAATCGCCATATTGATACTGGTGACACATCAAAGAAACATCGAAAGAATTATTCGAAGAGAAGAATCAAGAGTGAAATGGTATAGAAAAAGATTTTTTTGACATCCCATATTTGATTCTGAATTCATTTTCTGAAAGTATACTGTCGGTTTCCCAAACAATTTTAGTGTCAAGAAATGACTGACTTTTTCTTTTCAGATAGCCATATGCAAGCGCTCGATGAAAATAAGCTATAGTATAATTCGAGTCGAGTCTGATGGCCCGACTGAAATCTTTTATTGCGGAATAAGCTACATCGGCATCAATATCTAAATAGGTAAGTTTTAGAAATCCACGTTCGTGATAAGCCCTTGAATTGTCCGGATTCAGGTCTAATGCTTTGTTGAAATTCGTTAGGGCTTTTTGATATTCTCCTACTGCCTCTAATGCTTTTGCTTCTGTTAAATAATGCTGGGATTTAAGAGTGTCTTTTTCTTTGTACCTATCAATAAAATAATCAGCAACTAAGCCATTGGTTGATGTGTAACGGCTTCTAATATATTCCTCATAACAGTTAGGCCGGTAAAAGTTGTGAAATTTTCTTGGATTTAAAATTAATGTGGTAAGCAAAATAAAGGTTATTAATGTCCATAACAATTTACCTGCAATTTTCTTTCGTAGCGCATGGAAAACAAAAAATGAAAACAAAATCCAACCGGTAAAAACCCAAATCGTTTCCGAAAAAAGCGGAATGTAATACTGTAAAAAACCCATTGCAGTAATCAGAAACAGGATAAGAATAACTCGATTAATAAATTCAGGAATAATTAATGACTTAAAGAGAACGAATATGCATAATCCAATTGTCAATAGATTGATAAAAACACCTGTAAAACCTATACCGGCTTTACGAAGAATTAGTTCCAGTATCAGGAACATTATAAGCAATAACAAAAGGGACTTAATCTTAGACTTCATCAGACAGGCAAAGATAAAATTCGGATGATGTAAACAAGAATCAGTGATACGAATGCCTGTAAAATTAATTGACATTTGCCACGTTTCGATTGTTAAAAACAAGATTTTATATTGTCCTTATCGAAATGATCAGACTGTACTTTTACAAATCAAATTTTATTCGGATAATATGTTGAAGTGGTCAAAATCCACATATGTATGTGCTCTCATTTTCCTGATTTTTTCCGGAAAATGCTTTGCAAAGAACGATCCCCCTTTTTATAGTGAACCGGGAGCATTATGGGCTGATTCTATTCTTAAAAATCTGACTCGAGAAGAGAGAATCGCTCAATTAATTATGGTCGCAGCATGGAGCAATAAAGATTCAACCCATATCAAAGATGTCCGGAAGCAGATTACCAATTGGGGAATAGGTGGGCTGATATTTTTTCAAGGTGGACCGGTTCGGGAGGCACTTCTGACCAACGATTACCAGAAAATATCAAAGGTTCCTTTGTTTATTGGAATGGATGCCGAGTGGGGTTTGGCAATGCGTCTTGATAGTACCATTCGCTTTCCCAGGCAGATGACTATTGCCGCCATTCAAGATGACAGCGTTGTTTATGTGATGGGGAAGGAAGTTGCAGAGAACTGTAAAAGACTCGGGATTCAAATTAATTTCGCTCCAGATGCTGACATAAATAATAATCCGGCTAACCCAGTAATCGGAAGTCGTTCTTTTGGAGATGTAAGAGAAAGTGTTGCAACAAAATCAATCGCCTATATGAATGGTTTGCAGGATCAACATATTCTTGCAACCGGTAAACATTTTCCAGGACATGGTAGCACTGACAGTGATTCGCATTTTTCATTACCACTTATAACAAGGAACATATCTCAAATTGATTCACTCGAGCTCTATCCTTTTCGTGAATTAATTTCTTCGGGTGTGGGAGGAATGATGGTGGCACATCTGAACGTTCCTTCACTAGACAGTTTGTCGGGTCTGCCTACTACTTTGTCTTCCTATGTCGTTACAGACCTTCTCAAGCAAAAGATGGGATTCAACGGCCTTATTTTTACCGATGCCTTGAATATGAAAGGTGTTAGCTCAAAATATGCTCCAGGAATTGTCGATAAGATGGCTCTTATTTCCGGTAATGACGTTCTGCTGTATTCTGAAGATGTAAGGAAGGCCATCGAGCAGATTCATTATGCCGTTGAGAATTGTGAGATAACGCAAGATGAAATCGATTCAAGAGCCAAAAAAGTATTGATGGCTAAATACTGGTGCGGATTAAACAAGATGCAACTAATTGATACAGCCAATCTGATAAATAATCTAAATAATCCGCAGATAAAATGGATTCAGCGTAAGCTCTATCAACGATCAATTACATTGTTGTCGAACAAAGACTCGCTTCTTCCTTTCAGGTCTAAAGATTCGTTGCGAATTGCAAGTGTAGTAATAGGTGATAGGATAAATAATACTTTTCAGGAGCAGCTGAAGAGTTATGAAAGTGTAGATGTGTTCTCCTTGGAAAAAGACGCATCTGTTTCTGTGTTTGATGCCCTTTTTAATTTCCTGTCCAACTATGATTACATAATTCTCAGTCTTCATGGAACAACCATGAAAGCACAAAATGATTTTGGTGTCAAAGAAGTTGCCCGACGCTTTATAGATAGCGTGATGATTTCGTATAAAACAGTCTTTGTGGATTTTGGGAATGCGTATACATTATCACTTTTTAAAAATCTGAAATCGGCGCAATCAGTCTTGTTAGCCTATGAGGATATTCCATTAACACAATCTATCACCGCTCAAATAATCATGGGTGGAATTAGTTCATCAGGAAAAATTCCGGTGATGTCTACTTCAGTTTTCCCAAGAAACACCGGATTAAAAACAATTTTTCCAATTCGTATGGAATACACATTGCCGGAGGCTGCAGCCATGTCATCGGAAAAGTTAAGTATGATTGATACGGTTGTAAATCGCGCACTTAATGCCGGCGCTTTTCCCGGATGCCAGGTGCTTGTGGCAAGATTTGGAAAAATAGTTTATCAGAAGTCATTCGGTACTCATGATTACAGCCGAAAGGACACAGTAGATAATGCAGACATTTATGATATTGCTTCTGTCACTAAAATAACTGCAACGGCCTTGGCAGCAATGAGTCTGTATGAACATAAAAAAATTGATTTGACTCATCCAATTTCTAAATTTCTTCCAAAACTTAAAAATACAAACAAGGGAAATTTTACTCTCAAAGAAATATTAACACACCAGGCAGGGTTACAAGCATGGATTCCTTTTTATAAAGAGACCATCGGAGATTCCGGATTATCCCGAAATATTTATTCGTCAGTGGAAAGTGAAAAGTTTAGCGTAAAGGTTGCTGATAGTATTTACATTCTGAAATCGTACGCTGATACCATCAGACACCGAATCTATGCATCGCCGCTTAGTGAGAAAGGGAAGTACTTATATAGTGACCTTGGCCCGATTATAATGAAGGACATAATTGAAGAAATTACCGATGAGACTTTGGATAAATACGTTACTGAAAATTTTTATAAACCATTAAAGCTAGGTCGTACCTCTTTTAATCCGCTCGATAAATTTCCGGTAAATGATATTGTCCAGACAGAAAACGATACAGTATTCAGGCACCAGATATTAAGAGGATATGTGCATGATCCAGCCGCTGCCATGCTCGGCGGAGTTTCAGGAAATGCAGGACTCTTTAGTAATGCAAACGATCTTGCTATCATCATGCAAATGCTACTTAACCACGGCTCTTATGGAGGTCAGGTTTTCTTGAAACCATCAACGATTGATTTATTTACCAAGGAACAATTTGCCGGAAATAGGAGAGGGCTGCTCTTTGATAAACCCGAGATTAACAGGACAAAACAAAGTCCCTGTTCGCCATCAGCCTCTCCTTTTACTTTTGGTCATCAGGGGTTCACTGGCACATGCATCTGGGTTGATCCTAAATATGGTTTAATTTATATATTTCTCTCAAACCGCATCCATCCAAATGCATCGAACGAAAAACTATCGAAGATGAATGTCAGAACCGACATTCAGGAGATAATTTATAAGTCATTAATTGAAGAAACTGCTGGTTCAAATTGATATGGTTTCATGTACCTTTGAAGATATTATTTAAATCCGGTTATGAAGATTGGAATTCTATGTTACCCTACCTTTGGCGGTAGCGGAGTCGTTGCAACTGAACTAGGTAAGGCCCTTGCTGAAAAAGGTCATAGCGTTCATTTCATTACATACAGCCAGCCGGTGCGACTTGAACATTTTACGGAAAATGTCTTTTATCATGAAGTAAGTGTTGCCGATTATCCGCTTTTTGAATTCGCACCTTATGAAACGGCTCTTACGAGTAAACTTGTCGACGTTGCCAGATTTGAAGAACTGGATATAGTTCATGTTCACTATGCCATTCCGCATGCTTCTGTTGCGTATATGGCTAGAAAAATCATGGAGTCACAGGGAAAGAAACTGCCGTTCATTACAACACTTCACGGAACAGATATTACACTAGTCGGCAAAAATGAAAGTTACAGTCCCGTCGTAACATTTGCAATCGATCAAAGTGATGCTGTTACATCTGTTTCAAATTCACTAAGGGAAGACACATATAAAAATTTTAAAATTTGTAAACAGATTGAAGTCATACCGAATTTTATCGATCTGGTCAGATTTACAAAAACCAGAAAAGATCATTTTCGAAGGGCTATCGCACCTAACAATGAAAAACTTGTTATTCATGCCTCGAATTTCAGACCGGTAAAAAGAGTAAGCGACGTTATCAAAGTATTTAATATTATTTCAGAGAAAATTCCATCCAAACTTTTGTTGATTGGTGATGGGCCCGACAGAAACCGATGTGAGAAAGAAAGCCGTGAATTGCCTTCCGCTGATCATATCAGATTTCTTGGGAAAATGGATATGGTTGAGGAGATCCTCTCCATCGGTGATGTTTTTATTCTGCCTTCAGAAACGGAGAGTTTCGGACTTGCTGCTCTTGAAGCAATGGCATGTCAGGTGCCTGTTATTTCTACGAACACCGGCGGGTTGCCCGAATTAAATGTAAATGGAGTTACGGGGTTTATGAGTGAAGTAGGAGATATTAACGACATGGCAAAAAATGCTATTCATATATTGAGCGATGAAAACACATTGCTCAAATTCAAGCATCAGGCGCTTGATCATGCAAAAAAGTTCGACATCAAACAAATTCTGCCGTTGTATGAACAGCTTTATTACAAAGTAATAGCGGATAGCAAAAAATAATATGCTTTACCTTCTCGCATTACATATCATTTTCGTTATTACATGGTTCGCCGGACTATTTTATATAGTCAGGCTATTTGTATATCACTCCGAAGCAAACAATAACAAAGAGCCCGAAAGAAGTATTCTTATGGCGCATTTTAAAACTGCCGAAAGAAGATTGTGGTATGGAATTACATGGCCATCAGCTATATTTACATGGATTTTTGGCATATGGCTTTTGATATCGATCTATGGTTCCGAAATTCCGGGATGGCTGTACCTTAAACTGGTTTTCGTTGCCGGATTAACCGCATACCATTTTGTCTGTGGGTTTATGTTTAAAAAATATCAGAAACAGATCATAAAATATACAGGCATGCAAATGAGGTTGTGGAATGAAGTAGCAACCCTGTTTCTAGTAACAATTGTTTTTATTGTTGTGTTGAAAGACCTGACAAATTGGGTGTGGGGGCTTGTTGGAATGCTTATCTTCTCAATACTACTTTTCGGTGCCGTGAGAATCTATAAACGGATAAGAGAAAAAAAATAAGACTATACTTTTACTGCCGTATATCCCTTTGCAATTAAAATGGATACGATCCTGTCTCTGTGATCGCCCTGTATTATTATTTCTCCATCCTTTACCGCGCCACCAACTCCGCATTTAGATTTTATTTCTTTGGCAAGTTTTTCCAGTTCATCAGGCTTTCCGGAAAAACCGGAAACGATGGATACTGTTTTCCCTCCACGATTTTTCTTATCCGTGAAAACTTTGAATTTCTGCTGACCCGGAGTTATTGAAGCGGCCTGATTGGGTTGAACGGTGTATTTGAAGTCAGGCTTGGTTGAATAAACAATGCCGTCAGATTTATTTTTCTTCGTCATTTTACAAATAGGTGAATGATTCGGGGAGCAAATATAATAGCACCAATTATTGTCGACATAATGCTAACAACCAGAACGGCTGCTGCTGCAATGTCTTTAGCATGGCCGGCCTTTTCATTATATACTGGTGTGGAAAGATCGACGCTTAATTCGAGCGACGTATTAATAAGTTCAGCGGAAATAACGGACCCTATACATAGCATTACTACACACCATTCCATTAATGTGATATGAAAAAAATAAGAAGCAGAAATAACGATAACGGCAGAGAAAAAGTGAAACCTCATGTTAAACTGGCTTCTGAATGCATATGACATTCCTGCAATGGCAAATGCAAAACTTCTGATATATTTTTTAAAAATCATATTTTTTAATTCAGGGTACTATTACCCGTAACGATAATGGTTTAATATTAATTGTCACATTGTTGGTGAAAATTACCGGTTCACCGTCAATATGCCCTTGAAGCTCACCAGTATTTTTCAAGACAATATTTCTGCCGCGTGATGAAGTGAAATAATCAGATCTATGAATAGAATTATTCATCAACCTGAAAATTAATCCGGGTGCAGCAAAGACGGGAAACTTTCTCATCATGGATATTTCGATGAGTCCATCTTTGACATCTGCAAATGGAGCAATGACAGCATTATTACCAAACTGTGAAGAATTGGCAAAAGTTAACAGGAAACAATTTTTTTCAATATGTGTTTCGTCGACAAGAATAGAGAATTTCCTGATTTTATAAGTGGAGAATTCCGCGAGTACTAGTTTTACATAGGTAGAATATCCCCGTTTCTTTGCATGCGAAAAAAGATGCGCAATGTGAGCATCAAAGCCAACACCAATCGTACCGACACAAAAACGGTCGTTAACAGAAAGAGTATCAATTACATCAGTTGTACCCGTGTTAATAATGCCAATAGCTTTTTTAGCATTTACAGGAATCTTAAGATGTCTTGCCAAACCATTTCCTGAACCTGTTGGGATTATACCTAATGAAGTATTGCTGTTGACAAGAGCAGACGCAGTTTCATTGACCGATCCATCTCCACCTACTGCAACAACAACATCATAGTGATTGGCAACAGCCTCATTCGCTAATTCTACCGCATGTCCAGCTGATTTTGTAATGCAAATCTCTGAATCTGATGTCGAAGGATCCATATTTTTTTCAATCAGAGACGGTAGCTTGCTTTTATTACCCGTTCCGGATTTCGGATTTATAATAAATCTGATTTTTCTATTCGACATACTTCATTTCATTACGAATCATAATACGATTATAATTCTGTACGAATCCTTTTAATTTTTCAGTCATCAATTTTTCAATCACCGTATCGAGGCCTGACAAATTTATTTTTAATAAACTATCTACAGAATAATTATAAAGAGAATTTCCTGCAATCGTATCCATCATAAAGGAATACTTTTCGTTGATCAGTTGGTAGTTTTCATCAATATAATTTATTGAAAAAGCATCCTCTGAGTTATTAAAAACACTTTTTCCAAATGCGAAATATGGACTTTCGTAGTTAAGGTAGTCCATTATACTAGGTAAAATATCGATTTGCTGCGTTGTCCTGTTATGTTTACCTGTCAATAATGAATCATCCGGTGAATAATACAAAATTGGTATGGAGAAAAGACCAATACGGTTCATATAAAATCGATGTTCGGTAAGTGCTGTATGATCTGCAGTAATCACAAATAATGTATTTCTGAAAAATGGCATGTGTGAAGCTGATTCAAAAAATTGTTGCAACGAGTAATCCGCATAACGAATAGACTGATGAATAGGTAATGTTCCTTTTGGAAAACGGCCACTGAATTTTTCCGGAATAGAATAAGGATGATGCGAACTTATCGTAAATATTGCAGCAAAGAACGGCGCTTTCATTTTGTTTAACTCTGACGCTGTCCTTTGCAAAAATGGTTCGTCATAAATTCCCCAGCTTCCGTCAAAGTCATTATCATCATTATATTCTGTCCTTCCGAAATAGTGATCAAAACCGGATAACTTCGAAAAGTTATCAAAACCCATCGTCCCATTGGTTCCTCCATGAAAGAATTCAGTCGTATAATTTTTGCTTTTTAATAATGATGAAATTGATGTTACTGTATTCCCAGAATAGGCGCTCGAAATGAATGGGTCTGACATGAGCGCCGGAAATCCGGAGATGATTGCCGGTATTCCTTCGATGGATCTTTTTCCATTAGCGTATGCATTTGTGCAAACGTATGAGTGTGCGACCAACGAATCGAGGAATGGTGTATAGCCTTCGTACGAATTTAAACTGCCTATATATTCCTTGCCGAAGCCTTCCAGAATTATCACAACAACATTTTTCGGATTAAATTTTTCTTTGGATTCCGGAAAATGAATGACAGGACTTATTTTAAGGGCTTGTTCGTCCGTCATCCATCTGACTTCTTCCAGTGTTTTTTTGCCAAATGTTTTTATAACAGTAAATGGAGTATTTAATATCAGTGCAGTCGTGCGCCCGGTCGAATAGCGGGATGCACTTAAAATGTTTAATGGTTTATATTGCACTCCACCGCGAAATCCAATTATTGTTAGTCCGGTGAAAAATATAAAGAGAAGAGTAGTTTTAATTATTTTCTTGAGCGAAAGATTATTTAGAGGTCGTCTGCGGACAGGTTCTGGTTGAATCCGAGGATATTTTTTTTTCAAAATGAAAACAAGCACAAAGAAAAGAATTAGGAGGTACCAGAAATCGAGTACCATATTTGGTGCTGTATTGATAAAGTCATTCCCGAAACTTAGAATACTGAATATTTCCGAACCCGATCTTTTTCCGGTAAAGCTAAAAAGGCCAAAATCGATACAGTTTAAAAATATCAGTGGAATATTCACCAGCAGATAAAGTGCAAGAAGAATATTTTGATATTTTTTTTTGTAGAAAAATTGAAAGGGCAGGAGGTGAAGTGCAATAAACAGGATGTTTGTTATTACAATAATGGTAATATCATAACGAAGTCCAAAAAAGAAGCACTTGAGTAGAATGTAAAGTCCGGCAGCTGAGAAATAGGTGTAATTAAAAATCAGAAAGAGCAGTCTGCAGACAGAATAAATACCCATGAGGAGGCCGAGCCGACGAATGAGTATTCTGATGTTAACTGGAAAAAATTCCATAGGAGCGAAAGTAAGAATCCTGAGTGAGCAAAAAAAAACCGTTCGCAAGGAAGCGAACGGTTTTTTCTAAAACACTAAAAACAATTTATCGTACGAAAATTGAAGTACAATTATCTGTAGCTGTACCATCTGTCCATACATATCTAACTTTGAAAGATGTAGAAGATGTAGAAGCTGATAAAACATAAGAATCTGCAGAATATATGCTGGTTAACAATGCGCTACCGCCAAGAGATTGTGGGTTTGGTGAAGTTGAAACAGTTACCGCCGCACCTGTAGTATTCGCTGTTATCGAAGCATAAACAAATACAGCTGTTCCGAATGCTCCGAAGTTGCTAATTTTTACAAGTCTGTTTACTGAGTCAGAAAGAGTAACTGTAGCATTAAATGCACTTGCAGGTGTTGTTGCACATGTGTCAACACAATTGTTGTAATTTCCTTCGAAACGTTCCGCTTCATTGTAAACGCGAACAACACGTGTAGCCGATCCAACATTTCCGGCTTTATCAGAAGCTGTATAGGTAATAGTATATGTTCCTGCTCTGTTTACGTTTGGATTAGTAGTGCTTTCATCAGAAGTAACTGTGAGTGTTCCGTCCACATCATCAGAAGCTGTAGCGCCAGCATCCGTGTAAGTGCTATTTAATGGAACATCAACAGATGAGTTACCGGAAAGTGTGACAACTGGAGATGTTGCGTCGTCTTTACTGCAACCTGAAAAGGAAATAGCAATGATTGAAAGCAATGCAATAGAAAGTAATACGATGTTTTTTTTCATTTTTTATTGTTTTTTGAGTTTTGTGGTGCAAATTTAACATAAAATTATTTCGCTTATTTATTTTTTTTGAATGTTTGTTAACCTAAAATAAAGGCTACTTTTGCCGACTAAATCTGCAAAAAAACAATACTAAATCACATGAAAAAATTATTATCGTTACTAGTAGTAACATCTTTCGCGGCCCTAGTTGCCTGCGGCCCAAGTGCTGAAGAAAAAGCAGCGGCTGAAAAATCACGTCAGGATTCAATTTCTGCTGCTATGGCTCAAATGACTGCTGATTCATTGAATGCTGTGCAAGCACAAATGGAAAAAATGCGTCAGGATTCTATGGCAATGGCTATGAGAGCTGATTCTATGGCAATGGCGGCTAAAAAGGCAACTGTTAAGCCTGTAGCTAAGCCAAAAGTAGCTCCTGCTCCAAAAGTAGTAGCCCCTGAAACACCTAAAGTTGGATCAAAGAAGCCGGGAGCTAAGTAATAGATTTAGTTTGCTAAGTGAAGAAAACAGATTTTTTAGATGAAATATTGCTTTATCTAAAATATAGTTTACTTTTGCGCCCACTAAATAAACAAACCTAAAAAAATGAAAAAAGTACTCTCAACTCTGTTTGCTGCAGCTTTTATTGCTCTTGTTGCTTGTGGCCCTAGCGCTGAAGAAAAAGCTGCTGCTGAAAAAGCAGTTCAAGATTCAATCGCTGCTGCTGAGCAGGCTTCCAGCGCAATGCAGGAACAATCTGCAATGCAGGATTCTGCAAACATGATGATGGATTCTACAGCAAATAAAATGTCTGGCGAATCAAAGTAATCTCCGAAACAATCGGAATTAAAAAAAAGGAGTTTCTAAAGAAACTCCTTTTTTTTATGGCTTATTATTTCACTTACAAAAGGGAATATCTTTATTTCGATTTTTCAGCAATACCGCAATCAGCACAGCCTGCCTTTTTCTTTCCCTGAATCGTTAATACTATTCTCCTTACCACTAAAAACAGGGCTAATGCAAAGAGAATTATTACAAATATTAGTTGATTGTCCATAACAGTTACCTCTAACATCAAAGATACAAAGCTATTTTAGATATTTTTGCCACAACAATGTATGAATATGAATTATAACCGTTCGACGCTCAGCAACGATGAGCTGAAAAATATATATAAAGAACTCTTGAAGCCCCGGCTGATTGAAGAGAAAATGCTTGTCCTTCTTCGTCAAGGCAAAATAGCCAAATGGTTTTCAGGTATCGGACAGGAAGCCATCTCTGTCGGATGCGGATTAGCCATGGATAAGGATGAATACATTCTTCCCATGCACAGGAATCTCGGCATTTTTACCACCCGCAGCATCCCTCTGAATCGCCTCTTTTCACAATGGCAGGGTAAACCCGGTGGATTTACAAAAGGGCGCGACCGTTCATTTCATTTCGGAACGCTCGAGTATAAGATAATCGGAATGATTTCTCACCTCGGACCACAGCTTGGAGTGGCTGACGGAATTGCTTTGGCCGATCTTATCAGGAAAATTCCTAAAGCTACTGCCGTTTTCACAGGTGACGGTGGAACCAGCGAAGGCGATTTTCACGAAAGCCTGAATGTCGCAGCAGTCTGGAACCTACCCGTAATATTTGTCATCGAAAATAACGGCTACGGACTTTCAACGCCTTCCAGCGAACAGTTTAAGATGAAACAATTTATCGATAAAGGCATTGGCTATGGTATGGAAGCCATTCAGGTTGATGGCAATAATATTCTCGAAACATATGAGACGTTTACCCGCCTCGTAAAATCTATTCGCGAAAATCCACGACCTGTCATACTCGAATGTTTAACATTCAGAATGCGCGGCCATGAAGAAGCTTCTGGAACAAAATATGTTCCACCAGCCTTGTTCGAAGAATGGGGCAAAAAAGATCCTGTAAATAATTATGAAAATTTTCTTCTCGATCAAAAGATCATCGATGAGGAATTTATTGCGTTATCAAGAAGAGAGATAAAAAATGAAATTGAGAAAAATCTTGAAATAACTTTTGCTGAAGCAAATCCGGCACCTTCTACAGAAATTGAACTGGCAGACATTTATGCTCCTTCAGCACCGGTAATACTTCCAGCTTCCGAAAAGAAGTCAGAAAAAAGATTTCTCGATGCAATCCTGGATGCGATGCAACAGTCTATGAGAAAGCATAAAAATCTTATCATCATGGGTCAGGACATTGCTGAGTATGGTGGCGTATTTAAAGCTACTCAGGGATTTCTCGAGGAGTTTGGGAAAGACCGTATTCGAAACACACCAATTTGCGAATCTGCCATTGTAGGTGCAGCACAAGGCCTTGCAATAAACGGGATGAAATCAATTGTTGAAATGCAATTTGCTGATTTCGTAACATGCGGCTTCAATCAGATCGTCAACAACCTGGCAAAGACTCATTACCGATGGGGTCAATCGATCGATGTCGTTGTTCGAATGCCAACTGGAGCAGGCGTAAATGCAGGTCCATTTCATAGTCAGTCGAACGAAGCCTGGTTTGTGCATACGCCTGGACTAAAAGTTCTTTATCCGGCATTTCCGGAAGATGCTAAAGGTCTGTTAATCGCAGCTATCGAAGATCCAAATCCTGTCTTATTCTTCGAACATAAAGCATTGTACAGAAGCATTACCGGTGAAGTACACGACGATTATTTTTCAACGGAAATCGGCAAAGCAAGACTTGTTCGTCAGGGAAATGACGTAACAATTATTTCTTATGGGTTCGGTGTACACTGGGCAATTGAAACGTTGGATCTTATGCCTGAAATTTCTGCAGATCTGATCGATCTTCGTACACTTCTTCCATGGGATAAAGAAACGGTAGAAGCTTCCGTTCGAAAAACCGGCAGAGTAATAATTCTTCACGAAGATACCTATACAGGGGGCATAGGAGGTGAGATAGCTGCACACATTGCGGAACATTGTTTTAGTTTCCTGGATGCACCTGTGGTTCGGTCGGCCAGTTTAGATACTCCTGTTCCAATGAATGTGGAATTGGAATGGAACTTTCTGCCGAAGAAAAGATTTGCCGATCAACTTCTTGACTTAATCAATTATTGATTCAGGGCTTTAAAGAAGGACTTCGTGATAAGGTATCGATACTATCGTCGTCTGCAACATAAAGTTTTGGAGTAAGTGGCTCCAGATCGTTCATGAGATTTAAAAGATGTTTAAAACTGGATTGGTTCTCTGACAGAAAAACAGAATTAAATACACTTACTTTTTCCCGCGTTGTCAAATGCCAGCTTAATGAAATATCCTGTTCCTTTGTGGGTAATTCGAATTTTATAAAATCAAATTTTCCATTAAACCAGCCTTTGGCATATTCGTAGGCCTCATCCTGATTATAATCCTGAATGGTTAAGAGGTTTCCATAAATATTACCAAGAGGTGTTACTATATTTTCAATAAATGTCATCTGCGGTTTCTTCTCTATCGGTCTTGACTTATGCGAGTCACGAATATCAACGAAGATGACGCCACTTGTATTTTCTTCAATCCATTCCCTGAAAATATATAAAAATCTCAGTGACGTTTTCAATCCGGTGTTATCGCGAATGCCGGCATCCATCACATGAACAACAGGTTCGCTTGGTAAGCTGACTGCTGGCAGTATGTAGGGGAAGGTCGCATTCATTCTCAATACGCTTGTATACCGGATTTTATCTGCATTCTGATCGCCGAATAACTTCCTGAATTCAACTTCGTCAGTTGTAGGATCAAATTGAAATTTTTGATCCTCTATGTGATGAGCCATATAGCTTATGTCCTGTGGAGAAATAAGCAATCTTCTTCCATCATCAACAATAGTAGGAGAGAAGATCATCATCGGAATCAGGCCTCCTGCTTCTGCTTCTTTGTATGCCGATAGCGGCTTACTCAAAACATAACCCGTATTCTCATTCAATTGCCGCTCGAAAGCATAGGCCCTGTCTTTCGCAAAATTTGTTTCACCTTCTCTGAATTTTTGAATATTGAAAAACATGTCACTAACTGTAACACTAAATGCTACAGGGTTTAATAAATCTTTTCCAATATTAAAAAGGTTTCTCTTGTTGTTTATACTCTTCGAGAGTCCTAATCTTTCCTGTAAATATAATTCTCTGTAATAAGCCGCTCCGATCATCCCTCCCGAAGCACCGGAAATTAATTGGGTTGATTTTGAAAAATTATAATGAGTAAGGCTATCACCCATTTGCATAATTCTGTAAGCCCAGATAGATGCTCTTAATCCTCCGCCGGAACAGTTGATAAATATCATCTTTGGTTTCATTCTGCTTGCAATGAATTTATCCTTCCATCTGTTCAGGATATCCAATGTAGATTTCAAATCACTTGCTACAATGGCAGAATCACTTATCTGATTAAAGTGTTCAATGCTGTAGGCAGATTTTCCTTTATTATACTCCATCCCATAGGCCTTATTGTCAGAATAAAAAATTCCATATTGGGATATATAATTGAAGATTAAAATTATCAGGATAAGGACGGAGGTTGACCAGGCTTTTAACCAAAAACGAAATGCACTACTTAACATTATGAATAATGAAAAGATAAGTATCACGCTAGCGCCTGCAGGAATTTTAAAGAATGAATAATCTTTGAAAAGCCCCAATAGGATAAACAAGCCGAATACAATTATTTCAATTATAGCCGCATTCAAATGGTTTTGTCGAAAGACTGATTCAACCATATCACGTGTATAATGTGCCGTATTTCGCACAAGCTTTACACGTCGAATAGAACTCATGTAGGTATCAACTCTCCAGCTTTTTTCTGTATGACTCCCACGTTTCGACTGTCGTCTTTTTTTCTTTCTATCTGTCTCTGTAAGTAAGTGATCAGCAAATGGAGCATTGGGATCTGCATCAGACGACTCCATTCCATACATCAGGATAATGTCTTTGTTAGTCCTGAAGAAGTATGTTAATGTTGTAAGTATAATTAATGATAGTCCAATCAGAAATCCAAGTACCTGAGCGATGATATTCCATTCAGACTGGTATTCATTATTCATCTGGAAACGAATAATCTTTGTGAGATATACCAGGATAAATACAGTTGGAATAATGAAGTTGTTAATTGAGAACTTCAGAAACGGCCTCGACAAAGTAGCAATGAAAGGAAATCGAAAACCGTTAATGATATAGCTGGAAATATTGAAAACCATAATAAAGCTTCCTGTAGCAAACCCCATAATGAAGAATGAGGTGAATCCCACGCTTCCCATATATTCCGGATCAAGAAAAAGATAGGGGATGCCAAACGTCTTTGCTATAGATTCCGTAACCCAGCCAAACAGAATTGCCCAGTATATCATTAGCAGATGGTTCTTCTTTAGAAGAACTACAACCAATTGTATAGGGAAAGAATAAATAAAGCGTTTGTAGGCTTTAGTCGAAATCATGCTCAAGTTTCAACGAAGAATCTTTGTGAATATTACACTTACTATACTTCTGATACGTCAGCAAGTATCAAAGGTTGGTAACATTTATACCATTTTATGTTCAACGACAGAAAGTATCTGTTCTTCTTTCGTAAGCGCCTCTTTACGCATCATTTCAGCCTCGTTTATAACCTTCGTTTTATAGGTTGCATCTTTCAATCCTGATGCATTGATTTTCACATTCAGGTAGGCTCCAAGAACTGCCGATCGTGCACATAATGCACCAACTCCTGCATCAGAAACGGAATTCGGATTCCCATTCTCAGCCATAGCGCCAATAACTAACATCGATTCCAGTGAGTACTTCATCACTTTTAAAGGAACCTCAATAGCATATTTCGTAGCTTCTTCTATTGCATTTGTACGAGCCGATTTTTCTGCTTCTGTACTCTTAGGTAACCCAAAGGCATCCATGATTTTATTAAAAGCTCGCGTATCTTCATCAGCAAGACCTAAAAGAAGTTTCTTCAAACGCTGTCCTTTTTCTGCCCAATCGGAAAATTCTTTCCATCGATCATCCCAGCCCTTTTTATGCGAGGAGAGATTGGCGACCATCGTTCCGAGAGAAACTCCCAGCGCTCCGATACAAGCTGCTATTGTTCCTCCACCGGGTGCCGGTGATTCTGAGGCGGTTTCATCAGCAAAATCAGTAATTGACATGCGAACTAGTCGCTCATCTTTTTTGACATGAAGCAAATATTCGATAATTCTTTCATCAGGATTAAACGGAGAGAGTTCATCAAGTCCGAGCGTTTTCACTGCAATTCTTACAAGTTCATTTTCTGACACACCCGACGACCGGTCCTGCTTTTCGAGGAAAAATTTCCCAGCTTCTGTGAGCGTCCTCAATGGAACAACTCCGACAATTTCCGAACCAGTCACACGCATTCCTCTTCGCATGGCACTCTTCTCGCATTCATCAAATGCAATATGCAATGGAGTTACATTGATGTTTGTCAGGTTCATGCTGATCTGCGCAATACCATATTCTTCAATGAACCATCCAATAGCTTTTACCGATTTACATGTTCCCGGCTGAACAATTTCTTCACCCTTATCGTTCTTAACTTTTCTACCATTTTCTCTGATATCGAAGGCAACAGAATTAGCCCTTCTCACAGATGTTGTGTTCAGGTTGACATTAAAAGCAACCAGAAAATCGCGCGCGCCTATAACTGTTGCTCCGATTTTAGCAGGAAATTCTGCCGGACCAAAATCCGGTTTCCATTCGTCTAATTTGATTTTTGTGAAGAAGCCTTCATACTCACCGGCACGGATAATACTCAGATTACTTCTTGTCTTTTTGCTTTGTGCAGCTTCATATAGGTAAACAGGAATCTTCAATTCTTTTCCTACACGTTCAGCCAGTCTTTTTGCAAATACGACTGTTTCCTCCATCGTAATATTTGAAACGGGAATAAGCGGACATACATCTGTAGCACCCATTCGCGGATGTTCCCCTTTATGCTTCGTCATATCGATCAGTTCTGATGCTTTTTGAATTGCCAGAAATGCCGCTTCAATTACAGGCTCCGGTTCTCCAACAAATGTTACGACTGTCCGGTTGGTGGCCTTTCCGGGATCAACATTTAAAAGTCTAACGCCATCAACGCTCTCAATAATGTCGATGATTTGTTTGATGACTGATGCATCTTTTCCTTCGCTGAAATTAGGAACACATTCAATTAGTTGTTTCATATTTATTCAATCACTGATTTTATATATGATTAAAATGAATCTTCTTTCATCAACTCCCCATTGAGGATGACCTTATCGACAAGGTTTGATCCAAAGGAATAAGGCAGATATGAATAGGAAGGAATCTCTTTTGTGATAAACACGTTGGCCTTTTTTCCCGGTGATATACTGCCAACACTTTCACTCAGATTCATTGCATAAGCAGAATTGGTCGTAGAGGCAAGTATCGCTTCCTCAGGAGTCATATTATAAAGGATGCAAGCCAAAGATATCATCTGGTTCATGTTCCCGCTCGGACAACTTCCCGGATTATAATCTGAGGATATGGCAACGGGCAAGCCTTTTGAAATCATTTCTCTTACAGGTGGTTTTTTTAATCCAAGAAAAAACTGTGCGCCGGGCAAAATCACTGGCATCGTCGAAGAATTATTTAAAAGATTGATATCATTATCATCAGCATACTCCAAATGATCAACACTGATAGCATTGCATTCTACGCCGGCTTCTATTCCTCCTGAATGACTCAGCTGTTCTGCATGAACTTTTGGTTGCAGTCCGTGTTTATAAGCTGCTTCAAATAACCGGATTGCATCCGATTTGTCAAAGTAGTTTTTTTCGCAAAATATATCACAATAGTCTGCAAGATTCTCAGCAGAAATGGCCGGTAACATTTCATTAATCAGAAGATCCAGATAACCTTTTTTGTTTCCTTTATAATTTTCGGGAATGGCATGAGCCCCTAAAAAAGTTGCCTTCACCGTAAGATTTGATGTGTCTCTTATCCGCTTTATCACCCGAAGAATTTTCAGTTCATTTTCTGTATCGAGACCGTAACCGCTTTTTATTTCCACTGCACCGGTTCCCAAGTGCAGGATCTCATTCATTCTGCTGATCGAACTTTCATAAAGCTCATCTTCTGAAGCCTGATGTATTTTTTTAGAAGAGTTCAATATTCCTCCGCCATTCTTTGCTATTTCCTCATAGGTCAATCCCTTTATGCGCCCGACAAATTCATTCTCACGGCTTCCTGCATAAACAAGATGGGTGTGAGAATCACACCACGACGGAAATACGTATCGTCCGGTTGCATCAATTTCAATAATTCCGGGATGATCATGTCTGATTTTTTTCAATGCCTCCATGGTGGATTCACCGTATGAATGAATCGTGCTTCCTGTAATCAGTAAATAGGCGTTTTCAAAAGTCTGAATAACAGACATATCCTGCCCCTTGTATATAAGACGGGGATTTTCTTCCACATGGATCAGGTTACGGATGTTACTGATTAGTAAAGTCATAAATTCTTAATTCGCCGTCGAAATTAAGAATTAAAGATTAACTACTTCTCATTCTGTATCCTATTTTACAGTGATTGGTAAAATGACTGGTCAAACAGAGAATATTAACCCATATCAGAGCAAATATTATGTATTTTGAGTGGTGATTCATTGATGATCAGTTATTAGTATTCGATTGTTAATTCAGATTTTTTCTATAAACAATATGCACTTTCAATTTCCGTAATTTTGCATCTTCATGGCAGGAAATACTTTTGGAAAACTTTTTACATTAACTTCTTTCGGCGAATCGCATGGTGTAGGAATTGGCGGCATCGTTGATGGCTGTCCATCCGGATTGCATATCGATCAGGATGAAATACGTAAAGAGATGAGCCGGAGAAAACCTGGGCAATCTTCAATTACTACTCAAAGAAAAGAAGAGGATGAGTTTGAAATTCTATCCGGACTTTTTGAAAACAGAACAACAGGTGCTCCGATTGCTTTCCTTATTCGTAACAGCGACTATCGGCCATCTGATTACGATGCACTCAAAGATGTTTTTCGTCCATCTCATGCCGATTATTCATATTTCGAAAAATACGGTATCCGTGATCATAGGGGCGGAGGAAGGTCAAGCGCACGCGAAACAGCGGCAAGAGTATTTGCCGGTGCCATTGCAAAACAACTCTTAAAATCTGAAGGAGTTAACATCACTGCATTTGTAAAGCAGGTTGGAACTATTTCTTTGGATGATAATATTGATGGACTCGATTTATCAGTCGCCGAAACCAATGCTGTCAGATGTCCGGATCCGGCAACGGCAGAAAAAATGATAAAATTTATTGAAGAACTTAAGTCTGTTGGCGATACTACTGGCGGTATAGTCTATTGCTCCATTTCCGGTACAAAACCGGGTTGGGGTGAGCCTGTATTCGATAAACTTCATGCCGATCTTGGCAAAGCAATGCTTTCGATAAATGCGGCACATGGTTTTGAATATGGAAGTGGATTCAAAGGAGCTGCCATGCGCGGCTCCGTTCATAATGATTCATTTATCAAAAATGAATCCGGAAAAATTGTAACTACCACCAATAATTCAGGTGGTATTCAAGGAGGAATTTCAAATGGAATGAATATATATTTTCAAGTTGCGTTTAAACCTGTATCTACTATTCTTCAATCACAAACAACTATCAATAATAAGGGAGAATCTGTCGATGTATTACCCGGAGGCAGACACGATCCATGTGTTGTACCTCGGGCAGTACCTGTGGTAGAAGCAATGGCTGCTCTGGTGCTCGCTGATCATTTCCTGAGAAATAGAAGTGCAAAATTGTAACAATCAGAAAAATTTTAAAACAGAATATTATTTCATTCACATCAATAAATATCAGATAACAACCAAATAGAAAAATGAAAAAAGCAATAAAATGGACAGCTATTATTCTCGGCATCTTAATAATTCTGCTTGTAGCCGCGCCTTTTCTATTCCGCGACAAAATCATCAGTAAGGTAAAAGCCGAAGCGAATAATAATCTGAATGCTAAATTCAATTTCTCCGACATTGATCTTTCATTCATTCGGAGTTTCCCAAATGTTTCTGTTAATATCGATCAGCTTAGCTTAATTAACGTGGCTCCGTTTGATGGAGATACTCTTGTCTATGCTAAAACTCTCGGACTTACAATTGATATCATGAGTGTAATCAAAGGAGGAGAAATAAAAATTAAAAAGGTTTCTGTTGATAATCCTGTCATGAATTTTCTGGTTAACAAGGCCGGTAAGGCAAACTGGGATATTGCAAAGCCTTCAACAAGTACTGCCGGTTCTGAACCTTCATCGTTCAAAGCGTCACTTCAAAAATATTCTATCAGTAACGGACTAATCTATTATAACGATGAAACGATGCCGTTTATGCTACGACTGGAAGGTCTCAATCATACAGGTAGCGGAGACTTTACACAGGACCTTTTTCAGCTGCATACGAAGTCAGAGGTTAAGAAGGTTGATATGACTTATGGAGGCGTAAAATATATTTCAAATGCCAAAGCTGATATTGATGCTGATCTTGATATGGATATGAAGAATATGAAATTCACATTCAAAGAAAACAAGATATTGTTGAATGAACTACAACTGGGAATAAATGGTTGGGTGGCTATGCCTGACACAAATATTGATATGGATTTAAAATTCGATGCTGCAAAATCTGATTTCAAAAATTTTATTTCAATCGTACCTGCAATGTTTTCGGATAATTTCAAAGACCTTAAATCATCTGGTAAAATGGCGCTCGATGGTTTTATCAAAGGAAGATATAACGGAAAATCAATGCCCGGTTTCGGATTGAACCTGAACATCGATAATGGCATGTTCAAATATCCTTCCTTACCATCATCTGTACAAAATGTTTTTGTTGATCTGAAGATTAATAATCCCGACGGAATTCCAGATCACACTTTCATAAACCTTTCCCGATTGCACGTAGAAATGAATAACGATCCATTCGACGCAAAACTTATTCTTAAAACTCCTGTCAGCGATCCTGATATCGATGCATTTATGAAGGGTAAAATTGATTTGTCAGGAATACAAAAATTTGTTCCTCTTGAAAAAGGGACAACTCTCAGCGGAATAATTACGGCAGATTTAACGATGAAAGGCCGTATGTCTAGTGTGGAACAAAAGAAGTATGATCAGTTTCAGGCCTCAGGAAATTTCGGAATTACTGGAATGAAATATTCTTCAGCTGAAATGAAAACTCCGACTATGATAAATACCATGCAGATGGCCTTCAATCCTCAACGAGTTACTCTTAATGCATTTTCTGCTGTTGTTGGAAAAAGTGATTTCAATGCCACAGGATCACTCGATAATATTCTGTCATATGTTTTAAAGAATGAACTTCTTCAGGGAAACTTGAATTTAGGCTCTAATAAAATCGATCTAAATGAATTTATGGGAGAAGAAAGTGCGTCTACTGCAGGAAAGGACACCACTCAAAAGTCTGTTCTTGATATACCTGGGAATATTGATTTCACTATTACATCTAATATTAGTGAACTTGTTTATCAGAATCTTCAGATAAAAAATGTAAAAGGAAAAGTCATCATAAAAGACAAAGCAATCAGAATGCAGGATGTATTAATGCAATTGCTTGATGGAAGCATGTCTATTAGTGGCGGGTATTCATCTGCAGAAATTAAAAAACCGGTTTTTGATTTTTCATTAAGCGCTAAAGACTTTGATATTCAAAAGACGGTTTCAAATTTTTCTAGCGTAGAAAAAATGGCTCCAATCGCAAAAAACTGCATAGGTAAATTTTCTACAGACATGACTGTTAAAGGTGACCTGAAAGCAAACATGGAACCCGATATGAATTCTCTTGCCGGTGCGGGTCGAATAGCAACCGGAAAAATAACAGTTGCTAATTTTCCTGTATTCGTAAAAATTGCAGACGTATTAAAAATGGAGTCATGGAAGAAGATGGAGATTCCTCCAATAAGTCCTTCTTTCAAATTTGTTAATGGTCGGGTATATGTAGATCCTTTCGATATGAATGTAAACGGAATTAAAGCAACTGTCGCCGGATCAAATGGATTTGATCAGACAATAGATTATACAATGGCTACTCAAATACCAAGAGCGGCTTTTGGTAGTGCAGCTAATAGTGTGCTTACTAATCTTGTCAGTGCTGCAAATTCTAAAGGTGCAAATGTTAGCCTAAGCGATGTTGTTCCATTGAATATTACAATCGGAGGGACTGTAAACAATCCAAAGATCGGAACTGACTTGAAAAATTCTGCCTCTAATGCTTTGGAGGATCTTAAGTCAAAGGCTAAAGAAGAATTTGAAAAAATAAAAGCTGAAGCGGAAGAAAAAATAAAAGCTGAAGCGGAAAGAGTAAAAAACGAAATGTTTTCTAAAGGGGAAGCTGAAAAGCAAAAGGCTGCTGCAGAAGTAGACCGTATTAAAAAAGAAGCACAAGCCAAAGCACAAGCCAGAGTCGATAGTCTTAAAAAAGCGGCTGAAAAGGAAGCGAAGGATAAATTGAAAAAACTGAATCCGTTTAATAAATAATTTTTTTGTGATACGAGTGGATGATAAATTTAATATTACTGTTTTGTTGTGTCTTTTATTCCTGATTCCGATAATCGGATTTGGGCAACAGAGCACTTGTCCAAAGTCGACAAATAAAAAAGCGGTCAAGTATTTTCAAGAGGCATCGGATGCATATAAATCCAGGAAATATACTGATGCAACGGGCCTGGTAGCAAAGGCAATTGGTGAGGATCCTGAATTCGCCGATGCTTATTTGATGCAGGGGAATATTGCGTTAAAAAAGAAAGATGACAAAGAACTTGAGTTGAATTATTTAAAAGTAATTGAACTCTGTCCTGACCTGGATGTTGAAATATACTTTCAGCTTGGGTGGCTTTATTATGATACAAAGCGGTGGAAGGAGTCGGAAAAGCAATTGAAGAAATATCTTGACTTTGACAAGATCGATGAAAGTCATGCCTCGAAGGCAGAGGGCATGCTCGTCAGGTCTAATTTATATGCGCATCCGGTTCCATTCAAACCGGTTCCGCTTAAAAATATTTCTACAAGAGATCCTGAGTATCTTCCCTATATAGCACCGGATAATGAAATGGCATTTTTCACCAGACGTTTCGAGATGAGGGATAAAAATATGCTCACTCCTCAGAGTGTCGAAAAGTTTATGATAGCCCGGCTTCAGCCAGATGGAAATTACGATCAGGGAAGACTGATGGATGACCCTTTCAATAAGACAACAAGTAATAACGAAGGCGGTGCTTCAATTACTATCGATAATAAACATCTTTTTTTCACGGTAAACATCAAAGGAAATTTCGATATCTGTTCCTCCGATTTTATTGAAGGCCATTGGGGCGAAATTAAAAATCTCGGTTCTAATATAAACGATCCTCTGCAATGGGATTCACAACCTTCGATATCCTCTGACGGTAAATCACTTTATTTCGCATCCTCCAGAGATTCATTAACAGGAATCGATATTTATCGTTCGGTGAAGGATGCTGATGGTAACTGGAAAAAAGCAATCAAATTAGGGTCAAAAATAAATACCAATGGAAATGAAAAGTCTCCGTTTATCCACAGTGATAGTCGCACACTTTATTTCTCATCTGATAGTTTGCCAGGACTTGGCGGTTACGATATTTATAAATGCCAGATGGATGAAAAGGGAAACTGGATGAAGCCTGTTAATCTCGGTTATCCGATAAATACGGAAGCCGATGAAGTTGGATTCTTTGTAAGTACTGATGGCTATACAGGTTATTTTGCATCAAATAAACTGGGGGGAAGCGGATTTGATATTTACTCTTTTGAATTATACAATGAGGCACGACCGAATAAAGTGTATTTCCAAAAAGGCGATTTAAACGGTCCAGAGAACAAGGAAATCATCACCGCCACCATTGAAATAAAAGACGCAGTCACAAAAAAACTCAATAAAGTTGATGTAGATTCCATTACCGGCGAATATGCATTCATTGTAAATTTCGATAATGATCTGCTTCTATCAGTAAAAAAAGAAGGGTATGCTTTCGA
>JANPNV010000014.1:0-5611 GCA_031427625.1 Bacteroidota bacterium | reverse complement strand
TACCATCTGTTGTCTTGTGGATTTCCAGCACTTCCCTGAACGGGTAATGTGATATTAAATACACTAATTCCTCGTGCGCAATTGTAAAAATCATTGCAGGAAAGATATGTGTGGTCACAGAAATTCAAGCCGTTAATGCCGGCGGTTAAATTTAAAAAATAATTATCCTTTACATTGCAATCCGTACTGCTTTCAAATCTAATCCCTCTGATATTAGGGTTGTAAGTTCCAGTAGTTGTTGTCAGAACACTATCCTGAGAAAGGGTAACAAGCGGACTATTAACTATCCAAATACCATATTGATTAATTACCATCTTCCCTGATTGTAGGATAATTTCCGTTGACATAATGAATAAATTGATCAACATATATTCCGCGATAAGGATAAGGATCAGTTTGTGCATTGATTTCATGTGCACATAAGAAAAACAAGATGATAACGGAGAGATGTTTCATGGTGGAAGATTTTTTAAATTAATTCCCTGCTGGAACTAATTGCTCATCAATATTAAATAAAAAAACGACTGATTCAAGTGATATTCATCAGTTGATATAGTATTACGAATATTAACTCACTTTTAATTGGTCATCGTCTCTCAACTCTTTCGCATTTAACAAGTTGCAAATAAATAATCATTCACAGCAGAGAATATTAAAATTTTTCGATATTAATGCAATGTATAAACCCACTATATTATAAAAGGCAAAAGGGAGAAAAACTGAAACATTTATGAAACATTTATGATCGGTATCGGACGGAACTGAGCGAAACCGACGCTCGAATTCATTTCGGAAAGGGCTATAGCCGCGAAAACTGCCAATCTGTTGCAGTCTGGCAGCACCGCTTGCGGTCTCGAGTTTTTTTTATGAATAAAAAACCTCCGTTAAATCCCCGAAGGCACTGCATATAATTCCTTCAGCTTCTCAACTACAAAATCCACTTCCTCCTTCGTGCTGTATTTGCTGAATGAAAAACGAACAGCGGGACGTTCAGAATCCGGATACAATGATTTTAAAACGTGAGAACCTGTAGATGTTCCGGAAGAACATGCGCTACCGCCCGAACAAGCTACTCCTGCTATATCGAGGTTGAATAATAACATCTCTGAATTTTCAGAAGCAGGAAACGAAACATTTAGAACAGTATATAAGCTATCACCAAGTGTGTCGCCGTTAAAAAGCAAACCGGGAATATTCGAACGCAGTTTTTCTGCCATGTAATTTTTTAGTTCAGTAATCTTTGTTTTATGCTCATCGAGATTTGCATAAGCGATTTCCATTGCTTTAGCCAGACCTACGATACCGTAAACATTTTCAGTTCCGCCCCTCATATTTCTTTCCTGCGCTCCGCCAAAGATGAATGGCTGAATTTTTATCTTGCCGTTGATGTATAAAAATCCAATGCCCTTAGGACCGTGATATTTATGCGCCGCACAGGTAATGAAATGAACATTCACTTTCTGAAGATCGAATGGATAATGCGCCATCGTCTGAACTGTATCACTATGAAAAACGGCATTATATTTTTCGCAAATATCGCTGACAGATTTTAACGGAAGAAGATTCCCGATTTCATTGTTCCCATGCATGAGACTAACAAGTGAACGATCATTCGATTTTAGAAGTTCTTCGAGGTGATATAAATCGACATGACCTTTTTCATTCATGTTTACGAAGCTCAGTTTAATGCGTCCTTCTTTCGCTAAACCTTCCAGCGTATGCAGTACTGCATGATGCTCTATTTTCGAAGTAATCGCATGCTTAATTCCCAGATCACGAACTGAACAGAAAATGGCTGTGTTGTTGGCTTCCGTACCTCCGCTGGTGAAGAATATTTCTGACGGAGAAACATTTAAAAGTTTCGCAACAGTCTTTCGTGAATTCTCAATAGCAGATTTCGTCTCGCGTCCCCAGGCATGTATGGATGAAGGATTGCCAAAACTGTTTTCCATTATAGGAAGCATGGCTTTGATCACCTCAGGGTCGAGAGGTGTTGTAGCAGCATTGTCTAGGTAAATTTTCATGGATGGTTAGATCATTTCATCAGCTTTTCGCTGATCATGTCTTTTATGTCGAAGATGATTTTTTCTGTTAGATTTTGTGCCGTTGTTTGTGACTGACTCTCGGCATAAATGCGGATGATGGGCTCCGTATTACTCTTGCGCAAATGTACCCATTCTTTGTCAAATTCTATTTTAACGCCATCAACAGTATTGATGGGCTGCCTGTGGTATTTTACCTTAATTCCTTCAAGAATTCCGTCTACATCCATATCAGGCGATAGCTCGATCTTATTTTTCGAAATATAATAATTCGGATAAGTAGCCCTAAGCCAGGAAGTATTCTTCCCGCTCTTAGCGAGATGCGACAGAAATAAAGCAATTCCGACAAGTGCGTCGCGGCCATAATGCAATTCAGGATAGATGATTCCGCCATTTCCTTCTCCGCCAATGACTGCCTGATTGGCCTTCATCGCCTCAACGACATTTACCTCGCCGACTGCAGATGCGAAGTACTTCCCTCCTGCTTTCTCTGTAATGTCGCGCAATGCACGTGTAGAAGAAAGATTGGAAACTGTATTTCCTTTTTTATTTTTCAGAATATAATCAGCAACAGCTACTAGTGTATATTCCTCACCGAACATTTCTCCATCTTCACATACAAGCGCAAGGCGATCAACATCGGGATCAACTACGATTCCGAGATGAGCGTTTTTCTTCTTGACTTCTTTTGAAATATCTCCCAAATGTTCCGGCAATGGTTCAGGATTATGTGGAAACTGTCCATTCGGTTCACAGTATAATTCGATGATGTCTTCCACGCCAAGAGCCTTCAGCAATTGAGGAACTACGATTCCGCCTGTTGAGTTCACACAATCAATAACGATTCTGAAATTCATCGCCTTGATCGCCTTTAAATCGACGAGCGGCAATGCTAGAATTTTCTCTATGTGCTTCAGGTGATAGTTCGGTTCGCTTGTATATTTCCCGAGCTTGCTCACTTCTGCAAAACGGAAATCTTCACTTTCTGCAATAGCTAAAACGCGTGCTCCATCAGCGGCTGAAATAAATTCTCCAAGTGAGTTGAGAAGCTTTAATGCATTCCACTGCTTTGGATTATGACTAGCTGTGAGAATAATACCTCCATCAGCCTTAAATTCTGTAACAGCCATTTCAACTGTCGGCGTAGTGGAAAGTCCAAGGTATATGACATCAATTCCAAGTCCTTTCAGCGTTCCGGCTACAAGATTCTGTACCATTTCGCCACTGATTCTGGCATCGCGGCCGATAACAACCTTGTATTTTGTTGGTTTAGCCGAATTCTCCATCAGCCACATTCCATAGGCAGCCGAATATTTAACGATATCAACGGGCGTAAGACCTTCTCCGGGCTTCCCGCCAATAGTCCCTCTTATTCCTGAAATAGATTTTATAAGTGTCAAGCAGTTATTTTTTTACTCTGAAGGCTGCAAAGATAAGCGGTTTCAAGGGAGGAATGCAGTTCTTTTAAAGGAATTATTAACGACTGATTGGTTAAGAAGTCATTAAATTTCGATGTAAATAGTTGAAATGAAGATGTAAAGAAAACCTGTCAATTACCAGGATCCGGCATATCCCAAACCTTCTCCCGATGTCTGAGCTAAATAGTCAAACTTCAGTTTTGTAATTTGTCGGAAGTGAAGATAATCATGAGCCAACCAGTTTGATAAAAAGAGTTTAGCAGATAGATGACCAAGTTTAGGATGAGCATAGAAATTATCCCAGGAAGGATGCTGTAATGATCGTAGCCAAGCAACTGAAATTTTTCTTTCGTATTCAAAGTCAGTCAATGTTTCCAAAAAATTCTTCGATGCATATTTACGGCTTAACACCCAACCCATCGGATCGATTGATGGCAGTGGCTTATCCGTAGTCTCGAGTACATACTTTAGCCGTGTTCGAAAATCGTCTCGCTCTTCATCATATAGGTGGCAGACAATTTCTAAAAGATTCCACTTCTCCTCTGATGGTTTCCAGCGGATAATTTCATCGGGAACATTTTTTAAAAGATCGTGAAAGACGATGATGTTTTGCTCAAGGCTGTCGATGATGTAGTCGGAATTCATCAGGCTTCTTTAAGAACGGTATGAATGTAATCCGTTGCCGGAGGTGCAATTCCCTGTGAACGGATGATGCGATAGATCTGTGCTCTGTGATGTATGGAATGAAAGTTTAGCTGTAAGGCGATTTCGAAAATCTTCACCTTCATTTTCTTTCCGTCGGCCGGCCTGATGAATACGATATCATTCTCAAGATCGGCTTCTGCTACTGCTTCGAGAAACTGCAACCACGAATGAATGGTTTTATCCCATTCAGATAAAATTACTCCTTCATCATACACTTTACCGAACCATGATAAGTTACTGTCATCCAATTTTTTAATTATTCTGTTTAACCATTTTTCCTGACAAAGAATCAGGTGACTGAACAGCATCATCGATTCGCTATTTTCGGGTAATTGTAGAATTGCTTCCAGGAGTTTCCGGTTTGCCCAGTCGTTGAAACGGAAGGTTGAAAGAAGGTGAGATTTCATTGTCATAATCAAAACGAAATTACGAATTGAAAGAAGATCATGAAACTATCCATCAGACGATAAAGTCATCATGAAGACCGATCATGCTGCCGGCAATTCGGGATAATCGACTTTTTCCATGCTCTCTGGAACATTGCGATGATTCTTCGCAATGTTGACATCTGTCGAAATGGTATATGCTTCCATCAGGGTATCGTCGAGTGGCCGAATGAGTGACTGAATATCATCATGCGATAATTTTTCATCGATCCATTTTTTCTCATTCTCGCGTGGAAGAATAAGAGGCATGCGTTTCTTGTTGTTATGAATAACTTCCATCAATGGATTTGCCGGTGTGGTTAGGATGGAAAATGACTTTAGTATTTCTCCTGTCGATTTGTCCACCCAATTTTCATAGATGCAACCGAGACTAAACATCTCTTCGCCTTTAAGTTTTATGAGATAGGGATATTTCTTTCCGTTAAATTCTCGCCATTCATAAAAAGCATTTACTCCGAGGATGCATCTGTTCTTTTTTATTGCATTGCGGAAAGATGGTTTTTCAAAAACCGTTTCGCCAACGGCATTGAGTGTCTTCGAGCTGATATGTTTAGCGGATGGTGCATCCTTTACCCAGAAAGGAATCAAACCCCATCTAAAAAAATCGACACCATCAGCAGTAATCACAGGCAATGTCGGATGTGAAAACCCGCTTACGAAATAAAAGAAAGGCATATTATCGAAAAGTTCAGGCTGCTTAATGCCATCAGGCAAAAGCTCGCTAAAACGTTCTTCATACTTTTTCCCCCTCTTTTCTATGTAAGCAACGTTGTAACACATAGAAGCAAAATTAGGATTTTTATTTGCATGAATGCCTCATTAATATCGATTAGACCCTGCTCTCGCTACTTGATTCTTGGTTCTTTGTTCTTGATTCTTGATTCTTGGTTCTTGATTCTTGGCTCTTGGTTCTTGATTCTTGGTTCTTGATTCTTGGTTCTTGGTTCTTGGTTCTTGATTCTTGGTTCTTGGTTCTTGGTTCTTGGTTCTTGATTCTTGG
>JANPNV010000013.1:0-4171 GCA_031427625.1 Bacteroidota bacterium | reverse complement strand
TAATCATTTTCCACGAATGGTTTGAATCTAAAGTGAAGGGAATTCCGTATGATCATGTAGAGGTTATGAAACGGTTAAAGAAACAAAATAAGGTAAAAAAGTAGCTATGAAGATTTTTGGGTTTACGGGTGTGTTTTTGATAATAGCTGTTTTTGCTGGCATTTTTATATTTTCTTCGTTTCGGATAAAGAGTGATGAAGATGTGAGTGCTCATTTTAAGGATTATTTTTCCGGCCATACGAATATCCTTATGGCAAATGTTTTAAAGTTATATGAAGTAGTTGAAAAAAAGGATTTCAAAGTTGATTCTGCAAAGTACTGGCTTGTTGAAGCAAGAAAAGAGTATAAGGCAATTGAAGGTTTTGTAATCCATTTTCTTCCTGGTGATGCTCGTATGTTAAATAGAGCGATTGTAGCAGAATTGGAGGAAGACGATGAGGTTTCTTCCTACATGATTCCTCACGGATTTCAATACCTGGAAATTTTATTGTATAGTGATAGCGCAAAATATTTCAGAAAAAAAATTAAGGATGAAGTAGACGAAGTCTATAAGATAGTAGGAAGGTTCAATGAGTCTATTTCCTATATGGATTTTCCGGAGAGGGAGATATTTGAATCGATGCAGAATCAAATGATCAGGCAGTTTATGCTGGGGTTTGCAAATTTCGAAACGGCGGAGAGTAGAAGAGGCGTTCAGGAATCTGTTGCAAGTCTCGATTTCATGATGGAAGCTCTTAAATTTCTTTATCCGAATCCAACGGAAAAAAATGAGCAGAGTTTTAAGGATCTGTTTGCAGCGATTAACCGGGCCAATGAGTATTTGAAAAAAGTAAAAGCGGGAAGTGAGCCCGATTATTTGCAATTTTATTCTCAGTATTATGTACAAGTCAGTGAGCAGCTCGGACGAACACGCGATCTCACCGTTGAAAATAATTTTTATAATACAACTGCTATTAACTACCAGATTCGGTCCGTTTTTGATCCGGGAGCATTTAATACATTCTTTTTCCTTCCGGCGAAACAGTTGACATCACGCAATGAAGCGATTGAACTTGGCCGTACCTTATTTTTTGATCCTGCTTTATCGGCAAATAATCTGCGTGCATGTGCTTCATGCCACCAGCCGGGAAAGGCATTTACCGATGGACTTCCGCAAAGCCAGGCATTTGAGCCCGGAAAAAAGCTGAAGAGAAATGCGCCGACGATTATTAATGCAGTATTACAGAGAAAATTATTTCACGACGGTCGTGCATTTACATTCGAGGATCAAGCGGGACAAGTTATGAGTAATCCGCTCGAAATGCATAATGACTTTAGTCAGGTCGCTGTTAAGCTTCGGACATCTCCCGAATATGTAACGTGGTTTCGAAAAGCTTTTTTGGGTTCGGAAGATACATTGATTAGCAGCCGTTCCGTATTAACTGCAATTGCAGAGTATGAGCGTTCACTCATTGGCATGAATTCGAAATTCGATAAAACGATTAGCGGAAGAGATCCGCAAATGAATGCTGATGAAAAGGAGGGCTTCAACATATTTATGGGTAAGGGAAATTGTGCATCCTGTCATTTTCTGCCTTTATTTAATGGACTGATGCCTCCTGAATATATAGAGACAGAGTGGGAAATTCTAGGAGTGCCTTCTGCGAAAACAGGCGTCAGGCGTGAACTGGATGATGATGCAGGAAGAATGGCCATCATCAATGTGCCGATATTTAACCATGCATTTAAAACGCCGACTCTTCGCAATGTTGAACTTACAGCGCCTTATATGCACAATGGTGTCTTTAATACACTAGAAGAGGTTATAGAGTTTTATGATATTGGTGGGGGCGAAGGACTTGGTTATAAAGTTCCTTTTCAGACACTGGGAAGTGATTCACTTCATTTGAATCAGACAGAGAAATTTCAGATGATCGCTTTTCTAAAGACGCTGACTGATACGATAGATCTGACTTTAAAACCGGGGAGGCTTCCGAAGTTTCCAAATAATCCAATGCTAGATCAGCGACCAATTGGTGGTGATTATTGATGGGTTAATTGATGTTGGCTTGATCTCTGTAATTCGTACAGGGCTCTAATCCATGTATCGAAAGAGTCTTTCAGCGAATAAATGTTATTATCGATTTCGGAAAAATTAAATTCCGTTTGCACATCGACTGCGGGACTTATATAAACTTTTACGATAGAATTTGTATTGATTACATGGAAGAACCAGGTATCATTTTTCTGGTATGTTACTTTGAACCCTTGTTCGGCGCGACATTCAATAGAGAAATTATGAGTGCCCATTGCATAGTTGAGTGCATACTTTACGAGTAAGTCGATTGAGTTAAGTGTATATAGCGGTTTCATGTTGGATTGTTTTATAATCATATTCATCGATTATAATATAATCAATAATAAATTTGAGAAATGATTCGTTAGAAAAAAATGCATGTTGAACGTCAGCCTATTTTGAAAAAGTTGACGGCTGAGCAATCTTTATTACCAAATGAAATGGAAGAGTCGGTGAATGAACCCATCAAATGACAGGGTGTTTCAGGACTTTTCTTTACTTTGTATCATAAATCAATTTCCTGTATAATGAAAATTTTTCCGGTACTACTAGCCATTATAAGTAATGTTGGTGCATTCGCTCAGCCTGTTGTGACGAGAGGCAATTTTCCGGTGGATGGTTCAGTCTTGAACTATTACCTGGGAAGCTCAAAAAGTAAAATGGAATTACCGGCAGGTGAGAATCAGGTATGGGATTTATCGGAATTGTCACCATCGTTTATAGATTCTGTTCGATATACAGATGCTGCTTTTACAAAAAACAAATCACTTTTTCCTGCAAGTACAATTGCCTTAGAAGCTCCGATAGGTTCGGGAAATTTTACTTATCTGAATATTAGCGGAGATGAAGTTGAGTATTTGGGTTTTGTTACGAATGATGATAACAAGGTGGTAGGAAAATATTCTGACACCTGGCTGATGTATTCATTGCCACTTCGATATAACGATGAAGGTCAGGATGATTTTGCTTCGACATCAAAAATTATTACAGCAGGGGATACGTCTGACAATTATTATTCTGCTCATTATACATATAGTGTAGATGGATATGGAACGCTTATTACTCCATTTAAATCATATGAAAATTCTCTTCGTATTAAGTCGGTGATAACAGGAAGGGATTCATCCGTAAACTATGGATTAATGGATACGACGATGGTGAATTACTATACGACTGAGAAAATTTCATGGATTTCATCAGAATCAGGAAATGTGTTTGAGCAGGCGAGTACCTATAATTTTTCTGATTTCTTTTTGCAGGAATCGAGCAGCCGAATCTTAGATATAAGGACATTGGTAAAAAAAGGTAGTTCGCTTTCCGTTTATCCGGATCCTGCATCTTCTTATATTACCTTAGCGTGCAGTGGAACAGGAATTGATCCAATTGTTGTTAACATAATAGGCAGTTTAGGTGTAGTTGAAAAAACCTTTTCGTTGAGTTCGGGAAGCATGAATAATTTTAAATGCAACTTAAAAATTTCAGATTTGAGACCAGGCTTATATTATGTACAACTTCTTGGTAAAGGAATAGAGTGGAAGGGTCGGTTTGTTAAAAACTGAAAAGCGGATAAATATCACTACCACAATTAATATTTCATATGGTTTTTTCTTGATTTTTCATTTCTGTTATCCCTAAAATAGATGTATTTATCATAAACTGACGGAGTTCAGATAGAAATGAGTTATAAAACTTATAAACAAATCGTTCATTCAATATTCGTTTTTTAAATTTTTGACACTTCTATGTCAATGTTTAACGATGCGCTTAAATTTCAGTCAAATAATTTAGGGAAATTCATTTTCTATTTTCATCTTTACTTTCACACACAAAGTATTATCATGTTGATTTCGAGTAAAAATGAAGTCAGCACCACCTAATTAAGAACACAAAAATTGTCTCTAAATTTTCTGTATCAACCGGGAGTTTAGAGTATAAAAACTTAATTTAACACTATACAATAATTTTACCTACCAATTTCGCAACATCGAATAATGTAACGGTTAACGTTATCACTTGCAGCAGTGGCATCGCCCTTAACCTGAAAGTGTTCTTACAAGGATACTATACAGGAGCCGGTACGATGGCGCCAGTGTTAGCTAATCAAGCTGTACTCGG
>JANPNV010000012.1:0-81911 GCA_031427625.1 Bacteroidota bacterium | reverse complement strand
GGAGAAACCAAATTTATTTGCACACTGGAAGTTCGCAAGCCTGAAGTAGATTGAATAACAAGAGCCGTATGAAGGGAGACTTTCAAGTACGGTTCTGTGAGAGGATTAGGTTGAAATACTTTTTCCTACTCGACTCTAAGCACGACTACTACATCTAAATTAAGATTAGAAATAAGTTCGTGCGGACTACGGCTTTCATCTCAAATATAAAACTGTATGTCATGCTAAAACATCAAACAGCGTAGGCAATCGAATTAAGTATGATTTTTTTTGAAATAAGTCGTAGTCCGCGCGAACGAAGATTTAGGCATTGATGGATGGATATTACAAGCGCTTAGACTACTTCTAGCTAGGTTTTTTTTGAAATAAGTCGTAGTCCGCGCGAACGAAGTATTAGGCCTTGATGGATGGATATTACATGCGCTTAGACTACTTCTAACTGTGGTTTACTCTAATTAATTTTTTCTTCATTCTTCATTCTTCATTCTTCATTAATCAAGTCCCTCATTCAAAAAATCCAGAAACGGTTTCATGATCCTGGCACCCTTTTCAATTTCTTTCGTGAATGTTTTTTTGCCAACTTGCGTATCAGAATATTTATGCCAGACAATAAAGCTGTTGAAACGAAGCAATTCAATATCTGGATGATCTTTATCGTAGCCCTTCGGAGTGGTTTTCAATTTATATTCAGGAGAAAGACTGCCGAAGTATTTTTTAAAATTCTTCTCCGCTAAAATCTTTTTCAGATTTTTTCCATTGTAGTCGATTTCCTGCCTGATCTTTTTCAGCTGATCACCGGGAGGCATCCATACACCGCCTGCGAGGAAAGATCCGCCTGGTTCGATGTGAAGATAGTACCCTGCATTCTGCGCCTTCTTACCTCCCACATTGATGCTTGCTCCCATGTTTGTCTTATAAGGAATCTTGTCTTTCGCAAAGCGCACATCGCGGTAAATGCGAAAGATGCAATCCTTTGGAGTTAATCCGGCGAATTTTTTTTCAAACTTTACGAGCTCTGTGAGAATTGATTCAACGACATCAGAAACATTATCCTTTGCAGCCAGGTACTTGTCTTTATTCTTATCGAACCATTCTTTGTTATTGTTTTTCTTTAAGCTTTTGAGAAAGGTAAATGTTGAATTATTGATCATGGTGATTATTATTTTCTAAGTTAATCAATACAAAGATCAATGATATTCTTTAGGATTCAAATTCGTTTTGTGATGAAAAAAGTGTTTGATGAAATGCATTAAAAAAGCCACCGGAAATAATTCCGGTGGCTTCTCATTGAGAAAAATAAAATTAGTATACTCTTAACTTGCCATTAGCAATATTGGCTCCTTGATCTACAACAGTGTAGAAATAAAGACCATTACTAAGGTTTTCTTTGCTGATAGTATTATCACCTTCAACTAAAACCTGAGAATAAACAACTTGTCCTGTCATTTGATATACAGTAAACACAGCGTTTCCTGATGTGTTTTCAACGTGAACAGTAGAGTTAGAAACCATTGGGTTTGGATACAGTTCAACAATAACATCTGAAGTTGTAGAGCCAACTCTTGATGTAGAACTCGCCGTTTTTAAGTGATGGTGTGGATGACCTGGTCCACCATTTCCCGGATGAGCCGTATTTACGCTATCGCAATGTGTGTCTGTACATGTTCCACCTGCATTTGTATTCGTAACTGTTAAACAAACATAGTATGTTCCTGCAGCTGCGTAAGCATTAGAAGGTGACTGAAGATTTGATGTATTTCCATCACCGAAATCCCATGAGTATGTAGTTCCCGGAGAATTATTTCCACCTCTGAACTGAACACCGTTAGCAACAGTTGTATCACCTCTTGAAGCGAAGTGAGCATTGCAACGCGGAGCTGGTGTAAATACACGAACGCTGTCACAATGTGTGTCAGTACAAGTGCCAGCTGAATTTGTATTCGTTACAGTAAGGCAAACATAATAAGTACCCGCTGCAGCATATGCATTAGATGGGTTTTGAACTGTTGAAGTTGATCCATCACCAAAATCCCATGCATAGGTAGTTCCCGGTGCATTTGATCCGCTACGGAATCTTATGCCGTTAGCAATTGAATCGCGCTGGCTGTAAAAGTGAGCATTGCAATGTGGTGCAGGAGTGAATACGCGTATGCTGTCGCAATGTGTATTTGAGCAACCACCACCAACAGTATCAGTAACTGTCAGACATACATAATATGTTCCTGAAGCTGCATAAACGTGAGCTGGACTTGCTGTGTTACCAGTAGACCCGTCGCCGAAATCCCATGCATATGTTGCTGCACCAGATCCTGGAAGGTTGTAAAATGCAATTCCGTTAGCTACTGAATCACGATGCTGAAGAAAGCGAGCTTCACATCCCATATGATGTGGTGGTTGCGGGGGATTGCTTGTAGTTGGAGGATTGCCCGGATTATGTGATCCGCCATTTGATGGGCCCTGACCTGGGCCGCCATGTTGTGCAAAAGATGTAAGACTAATTGCCATCATCAGGCAAAATGAAAGAGTTGATGATAACCAGTTACGGTTTGTAATTTGATTTTTCATGGTTAGATTTTGTTTAATAATATAGATGATTGATTTGTTTGTTTAGTTGGGTACTGATGAAATAATATTTCTGTATCATTCAGAGTCTTGATAATAACAATGGTTTAATGTATCTTCTTTATCGATTGATAAATCTAAAGAAGAATAAATTCATTTTTAATACAAAATTGCATCGATAAAATAAAATGTATTTGGAAGTGCTTCTGAATGACTAAAAATGAATCGAAATGCCTGTACCTATTCCCATAAAATTAGGATATGAGTATAAAGGGTTGTCTTGATTTATTGGCGTCACTGAATAACGTATCGAAGGTTTTAGATATATACTGATTCCATTGTATAATCTATACTGTACTCCTGCGCCAAACATGATACTGTAATTTATTTTTTTCAGACCGTCATGCTCATTGGTTTCGCTATATGAATCATTCACCACGATATTAACTGTATTTTTTGAAACGATGTTAATCGCTCCACCGCCTTCAATAAAATAAGACAATCTATTTTTTCCAAACTGGTATTTTACAAGAAGCGGAATAAAAATAAAATGTGTAGATTCAGATGTTACTGTTTTAATGTTTAATGTATCGCCATCTCTAAGGTTTCCTCTTCCATCATGATCAGGGGCATGATAAAGATCAATTGCTCCACAAGGAGTTTGAACAACAAAGTGATGCTCTCCATTTTCCGGAGCATGATGAGGATTTTGTCCGCCGAAATGTCCACCGGATTGATTTCCTGGAGTATGTGTTTGCCCCTGACTTTGACTATGTTCGTGATGACCGTGAACCTCTTGATAGACAGAATCAGCAACAACGTATATTGTATTGTAAACTGCAGATTGCTCGAATGTTGAATAGGATGCTCCAGAACCTATACTCCAGTTTTTACCTAAATCATAATGGAGGTTGAATCCTGTAGAGAAAGAATACTTTGCTTTTTCACTTGCATAATCGGCCGGATTTGTAGAGGCATTACCTGTATAGGTTGCATTCGATTTCAACCGGCTTTTTACATAATCGGGACTGTAATAAATATCTGCTGAAAGATGCGAAAGTATTTTCTTTACAAAGGATTTGGATAATTCGGCTGTTGGAGAAACAGAATCAGTTTTTATCGGAGCTACCACCTCAGCATTTATTGAAGGAGCTTGATTTTCAGCATTTGCAACCGATGACTTTGAATTGCTTTCAGAAGAATTATTTTCAGCTTCTTTTTCTTTTGCAATCACTGCTGTAGTCTCATTCGATTTATTCTCAGCAACAGCGACGGTCGGAATTACAGATGATCCATTCTGTTCAGCAGTCTTTTTTTCTACGTAAATGCTTTCATCATTTACCGGAGTTTTAACTATAGTTTCAGCAGAAACATTTTCACTTAATGAAGTAGATTTAGCCTCTGATGATGTAGAGGTATTTTTTTCAGTTTTTGAAATGTTATCCTCTTTTGTTTGTACCGACGCAGATTCTGGTTTGGTTTTTTCAACAATTGAAGCAACTACAGGAGCTTTTGTTTTCTTAATAACCTGAACAATTTCAGTTTTGTTTTTTTCTGAAGAAGGATTTTCCGCTTTTAATTTATTTTTTGACTGAACAGAATTAACAGCAGCGATCTTTTGTTTAACTGAAGCCTGTTCAGTTGTTGATGCTTTATCAGCAGTATTATTATTAACCGATGTAGCGGCCGCTATAACACTGGAAGTTTTGTCTTCCTTTTTATTTTCTGTATGAACAGGTATAGAAACCGGATTTGAAACTGATGCAGATTCTTTTTTAGTTGATGATGGATTCACTGGTGTATTATCACTGACGAACTCTGAGCTATTAGTTTCTAAAACAGAATTAGTGATAGGAGTAGTTGAAGATTTTTTTGAATCCGCAAAATATTTATTGCCAAAAAATCCGACGATGCCTACGAATACCAATGCAGAAAATAGCCAGAACCATCTTTTCCTGCGAATAACTGACCGCTTTTCGGCAAGCTTCGCATTTAAAGCATTCCACGAACCGGCAGGAGGATCCATTTGGTAGTCCTCTAGCGCCGATTTGAAAATGTTGTCTATGTTATTATTTTCTTCCATCTCTTACTATTCCTTGATCAGTTCTGATCAGGGTTTTATTTATTTCCCTTTGCAGGATTACCCTTGCATCGGATAGATTCGACTTTGATGTACCTTCAGTGATTCCAAGTTCTTCGGCAATTTCTCGGTGTTTTAATCCTTCAAAAACATAAAGGTTAAAAACCATTTGATATCGCGGAGGTAACTTTTGTATCACTTCCATAAGTTCCTTTACTCCGATCTGACTTAGAACATCATTTGTACTGTAATTAATACTATTCACATGAACTTCCTCCATCCGAATAGTCTGATTGTCTATTTTTCTTTGTCTGTACTTTTGAATAGCTGTATGATACATTATTCGTCTTATCCAACCTTCTAATGAACCTTCTTTTCTGAATTTATTTAGGTTGTCAAATACCTTTATAAATCCTTCCTGTAAAATATCTTCCGCTTCTTCTTTGTTTCTTGAGTACCGGAAACAAACGGCAAACATCTTGGAAGCATACAAATTATACAGCCTGTTCTGAGCCACCCCATCCCATTCTATACACTTATTTATAAGTATATCTTCACTTTCTGACACGATATGTAGTCGACCTGTTTTAATAGATGATAAATATAGAGAAATGGTTGGGTAAATCTTAAAAAGCGCAAAGTAGTATATGGTCACAACAATCCTATTTTGGATATAAATTATGACAATAACCTGATGATTGTCGAGAATTACATGCTAAAAATCAGTTTTAAATAGATAAACATTCTTTTCGTAAATGGTTGACCGTTAATTTATCATCGATTACCCTAAATTATTAAATACTGACCAATTAACTTCATTTTAGCAATTAATGATTGTAAAAAATAGGTAATCTTGTTTTCTCTTTCTAATTATAGACTATGAAAACTCTTTACTATGTATGTATTTTGATGTTATTTTTTCAAAATACGTTCTCTCAAAATCAGCTTCAGGGATACGATCCTTTTCCCACTCATGGAGGCGCAAACGATATCACCTATAATATAGCTTTCGACTCTCAGAACCGGCCATGGATTGGTTCAGGTTATGTCAATGGAAATCCCCGACATATTGCTTGGTTTGATGGTGTAACCTGGGATTCAATTCAGGCGCCACCATTAATCTACAATTCTTTTCGGGAAGCAGAATTCGATCATAACGGAACCCTGTGGTTAGGAGGAGGATATTATGTTGCCTCTTATGATAATGGTAACTGGAATGTATTTAACGGTCCGCTAATCGGATTACCGGATACCAGTTTCAACGTAAGCGGAATTGTCGTGGATCAGCAGAATAAAAAGTGGTTTCTAACAGTGGGAACTGTAAATCATTACTTGGTTAGTTATGATGGAAGCACATTTACGAATTTCAATATCACTCAATTGGCAAACGATTCAACAAATTATTTTGGGAATGGTTTATTAATTGATGCCTCTAACAACATTTACATAACCTCGCCAAGGGCCGACAGCATGCTTGTTTTCAATGGCACATCGTTTTCATCTTTTAATTTCTTTGGTCTTACCAAGCCGGCGGGCTATAGTATAATTACAAGTTGCTTTGACCCTCTCAATAATAATTTCTGGGTTGCCATGGCAAATAATTCTGATTCGGTAATTCTAGGCAGATATTCATCAGGAACATGGCAATTCACATCGGCTTATTATCCCGTTTCTCCATTGTTATTTACATCTATTACTGTCGATCCATTCGGAAAAGTCTGGCTTTGCGATGGTAATGCGCTCGTCAATTTCGATGGCATAAGCTGGACTAGCTGGCCTATCAATCTGGGTTTTGGAGTTTATGATTTCACTTCTGATAATCTTGGGAATGTGTGGATGGGTGTTCAAGGCACATTGAACGTTTACAGATTTCTTGCCTCACCACTGCAATCAATTCAAGGCACTGTGTGGTACGATGTAAATATGGATGGCGTCATAGACTCTTCTGAATCAGGTATGCCTGGTTTGATTGTGAATCAACAACCTGATAACTGGGTATCACTGACATCTTCAAACGGAAATTATCAGCTTGCATATTCTGATTCTCTTCAGACATATAATGTTTCTGTTATACCTCCTTTGTATTGGGTTCAGACAATTCCCGCTTCTTCCACAACTGTAAATCCGTCAAGTCAATCAACCTCTGGAATTAATTTTGGAGTTGCTCCATTACCTGGTATTACAGATATGAGAATATTTGCTTCGGCATCCAATATAAGACCGGGATCTAACAGTATTGTTTATTTAAATTATTGCAATGCGGGAACAGATACCATTTCAGACACGATTACCTATACATTCGATCCTCTATTAACTTTTGTAAATAGTTTGCCTCCTCCCGATGTTATAAATGGAAATATTATTCAATGGGCTTTTCATAATTTATTACCGTTAAGTGGTGGAGCAATTCAAGTTTTCCTGCATCTAGATTCGGCTGCAGTGATCGGAGATACATTATATTCAATGGCATCTATTGGCCCTCTTGCTACTGATTCTGTGCCGACTGATAATGAAAGTAGGGTAGTCCAGACTGTTCGTGGTTCTTTCGATCCAAATGAAAAAGTTGTTTATCCCGAAGGACAGGTTCAGCCAGGCGACCGTTTATTCTACACCATATTTTTTCAGAATACGGGTACTGACACAGCATTCTCAGTTATCATCCGCGATACGCTGGATAACAATCTTAATGCAGCTTCATTCAGAATTGAAGGATCCAGTGATCATGTTACATCGACCATCACTTCTGAGCATGGGTTGGAATTCAGATTTCCTGATATTCAATTGCCGGACAGCAACGTGAATGAGCCGATGAGCCATGGATTTATTACATACAGTATCGAAGCGAAAAATTCTTTGATCAGCGGAACGGATATAAAAAATACGGCTTCGATATTTTTTGATTTCAATTCGTCCGTCATCACGAACACCACACATTCATTGATTGCGCTTCCTTCACAGGTTCAAAAAATAAATGATTCCGGATTTTTACTTTTCCCGAATCCTGCGTTTGATGGAATTTCTATTGTGACGATAAAGTCAGGAAACTGGAAAGTCTCAGTTAGAAATATTTTAGGAGAAGAAGTATTTAAGGACAATTTCAGCGGAGCATATCATCGCCTCGATTTAAAAAACATCTCCCCCGGATTCTATCTGATTAATATATACGATAAAGAATATTTTCTCTCTGAAAAGTTTTTAAAGCAATAGGTCAAGTATTTTGTGTTTCATGTTATAGTATAACGGTCTGTCCTTTGACAGGCCGTTTTTTGTGAAATAATATGGTAATTGACCATCTTATTAGCTAAAAATCAAACTGTTTTATCGATTTGAATGTTTATTTTTGCGCAACTCTAAAATACTATATGCTTCAGATCAGCGTGCTGCGTGAAGAAAGCGCAAATGTCATTGAGCGACTTTCAGTCAAAAATTTCGATGCCAAAGCCATAATCGAACAGGTTCTTTTGTTAGATGAAAACAGGCGAAGGATACAAACCGAACTTGACAACAATTTATTTAAACAGAATACACTTGCTAAACAGATCGGTGATCTTTTTAAGAGTGGAAAGAAGTCTGAAGCGGATGAGTTGAAGGTCGAAAATACAGTTTTGAAACAAAGCTCTGTGATACTGCAGGAGCAGCTGGCGCTTATCGAAGTGCAATTACACGCTGAGCTAGTAAAGATGCCTAATACTCCTTCTTCAACAGTTCCAAAAGGGAAAACCCCTGAAGATAACGAAGTAGTTAAGGAAGAAGGCGAAATTCCACAGCTCGGCGACAATGCTCTGCCTCATTGGGAGTTAACGTCAAAGTATGATATTATCGATTTTGAGCTTGGTGTAAAAATAACAGGAGCAGGGTTTCCAGTATATAAAGGCAAGGGAGCAAAATTACAAAGAGCTCTTATAAACTTTTTCCTCGATAAGGCGGCTGAGGCAGGATACAAAGAGATACAGCCACCAATTCTTATCAATAGAGACTCCGGTTATGGTACAGGTCAGTTGCCTGATAAAGATTCACAGATGTACCATGTACAACTCGATGACTTTTACCTGATTCCTACTGCCGAAGTACCGGTTACAAATATTTACCGCGATGTAATTGTAAAGGCTGAAGAACTGCCAATAAAAATGTGCGCATATACTCCCTGTTTCCGTCGCGAGGCAGGAAGCTATGGTAAAGATGTAAGAGGGCTTAACCGCCTTCATCAATTCGACAAGGTGGAAATTGTTCAGATCGAACATCCGGATAAATCCTATGAGACGTTGGAGACAATGGTAAGTCACGTCTCATCTTTGCTTAAATTGTTAAATCTGCCATATCGTATTCTCAGACTCTGTGGCGGTGATATGAGTTTTGCAAGTGCACTTACCTATGATTTTGAAGTTTATTCTGCTGCTCAGAAAAAGTGGCTTGAAGTGAGTTCAGTATCTAACTTCGAAACATTTCAGGCCAACAGAATGAAATTGCGATTCCGTTCGGGAAGCGACAAGCCAAGGATTGCGCATACGTTGAATGGAAGCGCATTGGCACTGCCAAGAATTGTTGCTGCATTACTAGAAAATAATCAGACAGACAAAGGCGTTATAATTCCCGAAGCATTACGGCCATATACGGGCTTCGATATTATAGAAGATTAACAAATTAAGTCAGGAAGAATTATCACTAAGATGCAAGTGCTGCATGTTCGTTAAGAAAAATTCCTTCATTAGAAATTTCAATCGCAGCAATGAATAAAATGTCACGACTCTTTTCCATATTTCTTTTAGTGCTGTTGTCAGTTAATAGTTTTGCTCAATCACCGCAAGACAGGCAGCTGGCAGATCAGTATCTTAATAATGCAGAGTATGAGAAGGCAGCTATATTGTATGATAAGCTGATGGACAGAGATCCATTTGGAACATATCCGCAATATTTAAAATGTCTGCTTGCGATGAAAGACTATGAGACTGCAGAGAAAATAGTAAAAAAGGTAATGAGAAAGCAACCCGATTATCTGGCTTATCTGGTAGATCTGGGGTACATATATAATTTGCAGGGAGGAGTTGATAAATCAAAACAACAATATGATAAGGCAATAAAATCGATGAAGCCTGATCAGGGTGGAGTGATTTCTCTTGCAAATGCATTTTTAATGAGGCAAGAAAGTGACTATGCATTGCAGGTATATAACGAAGGCAAGAGACTTTTACGGGGCATGTATTCTTTTTATTTTGAGACAGCAGAAGTCTATTATCAAAAAGGTGATTTTGAAAAGATGGCCGATGAATACCTGAGCGCTGTTGCTGAAAATCCGATGTTGCAGCAGAATGTATTAAATACATTACAGGCAAGAGTTGGTTTTGATCCTGATAATGTCAGGAACGATTTTTTAAGAACCACTTTGCTTCGTCGCATACAGCGAAATCCTGAACAGACAGAATTTTCGGAAATGCTTATCTGGCTATTCATCCAGCAGAAGGATTTCGAATCGGCACTGATTCAGGCAAAGGCTCTCGACAAACGTTTGAAAGAAGACGGCAACCGTGTTTTCAATATCGGTGCAATGGCGGCTTCCAATCTTAACTACGACGCTGCGCTGAAGAGTTATCAGTACATCATTGATAAAGGATCGACAGGTACATATTATATTCAGGCCAGGATGGAATACCTGAATATGCTGAATAAAAAAGTGACTGAAAATAATAATTATACAAAGGATGATCTCCTCAAACTCGAAAAGGATTACAATAATACATTGAACGAATTGGGTCGATCGGCGCGTACTGCAACACTTATAAGAGGTCTCGCACATCTCAATGCTTTTTATCTTGACCGTCCGGATTCAGCAATAGCAGACCTCGAAGAAACAATTACTCTTCCGGGTATCAGCAAAATGGCTCAGGCGGAGTGTAAGCTGGAACTCGGTGATGTTTATCTTTTTATTGGCAACGTCTGGGATTCTGATCTTCTATACAAACAGGTTGATAAGGATTATAAGAACGACCCATTCGGACAGGAGGCAAAATTTCGTGCCGCACGCCTTGACTATTACCGTGGAGATTTTCAGTGGGCACAAGCTCAACTCGATGTCCTGAAATCCGCAACTTCTCAACTTATTGCCAATGATGCCCTCGCTCTTTCGCTGCTGATAAGCGATAACATGGGTTACGATTCCACTACCGATGCACTTATGCTTTATTCAAAAGCTGACTTACTCGCTTATCGAAATAAATCAGATGATGCATATAAGACACTCGATACGTTAATTAAAGAATTCCCCGATCACTCCCTTGTTGATGATGCCTGGTTCATGCAAGCTGAAATAATGGATGTGAAAAGAAATTGGCAGATTGAAGACTCTCTTTATGCAAAAATTATCGAACATGATAGTGCAAGTGTTATAGCTGATGATGCACTATTTCGTCGCGCTCAGCTTCATGAAAACAAAATGGGAGATACTCAAAAAGCAATGCAACTCTATCAAGATCTCCTAGTAAAATATCCCGGAAGTCTTTTCGCTGTAGAGGCTAGAAAACGATATCGAGTCTTGAGAGGTGATATCGTAAATTGATAGAATCATTAATAAAGCATTCTTTACCAATTAATATTTTTGAAATATTCTAAATAAATAAGGTTGAAATAAACTCATATGATTATTTATAATATTACCATAAACATAGAAGATTCTGTTCACGAAGAGTGGCTCGAGTGGATGAAAACGGTACATATTCCTGACGTTATGAAAACCGGAATGTTTACTGATAGTCGTATTCTCCGTGTTTTAGTTGAAGAAAGTTTAGGCGGACAAACATATAGTGTTCAATACACCTGCGACAGTATAGAAAAGTATCAGAAGTATGAAGATAATTATTCGGTAGCGCTCAGGAGTGATTTTAATAATCGTTACAAGGATAAGTTCGTCGCCTTCCGTACTCTTTTGGAAATTGTTGCTTGATGAAATATACTCTGTTGATTTACTTTTATATTCTAAGCATCTCTGCCTATTCTCAGATAAATTCAGAAAAAGAAATCGTTAGCCGCATGCTTAATGCAAGCGAAAACCTTCATACAGCTAAATATTCTTTTCATACAGAGGAATTACTTGTAAACGGATCATTTGAAATTACCGACCGCCTCGTTAAACTACAGGCGAAACCCAAAAATATATATTTCTATTCTCAGAAACCGAATCCCGGGACTGAAATAATATGGAAGGAAGGGTGGAAGGAAAACAAAATGCTCGTTAGTCCGGGTAGTTTTCCGTTCGTGACGTTCACCATGAAGCCGACGAGTTCGCTTGCAAGGAAAAACTCTCATCATTCAATCGTCGAGATGGGGTTTAATTATATGAATTCGTTGGTTGTTCATTATCAAAAAGCTTATGGAGACAAATTTTATGATTATTGTTCGATCGTTGACACGGTACAATGGGATGGTCGTTCTTGTATTCGTTTTGAATTTGATTTTAAGGATTATTCAGTAATTAAATATACAGTCAGGAAGAATGAAAATGTGTCGTCAATTGCGAAAAAACTTTTTTTAAATGACTATTCAATCCTGATATTAAACCATTCGATCAGTGATTACGATGATGTTAAAGAAGGTCAGGTCATAAAAATCCCAAATTCTTATGGTAAGAAAATAGAATTTTATATCGACAGATTTTCCTGGTTGCCAATCCGTCAGCAAATTTTTAATTCCAATGGCTTGTATGAAAAATATGAGATAAAGAGTTTGTTTGTCAACCCGAAGTTCAAAGATGAGGAGTTTACTCCTGAATATAAGGAATATAAATTCTAACTTGCGATACAGCGCTTTTTTATAAGCCGCAAACTAAAATATGCATTCTGTTCGTCCGAAAAAAAATCTAGGCCAGCACTTCCTGAAAGATCCTGCAATTGCTGCTGTGATTGTTGATGCCATGCTTCTTCCAAACGATTGCAGACAGGTTTTGGAAGTGGGGCCCGGAATGGGAATTTTGACCGATTTTCTTTTTCAGAAAAAAGACTTACTGGTTAATGTCGTAGATATCGATAAGGAGTCTGTCACCTTCCTTCATAATAAATATCCGGAGAAAATAAATAATATTATCGAAGGAGATTTCCTGAATATTGAGTTTGAAAAAATATTCAAAGGCAGCTTTGTGATTATCGGGAACTTTCCTTACAATATATCTACACAAATTCTTTTCCGAGTACTTGACAGCAGAGAGCGGATTCCGGAAGTTGTTGGGATGTTTCAAAAAGAGGTTGCCGAAAGAATTGCAGGAACGCCGGGTGGAAAAGAATATGGAATATTAAGTGTGTTCATGCAAGCATGGTACGACGTGGAATTGATTATGCAGCTTAATCAGGAGGATTTTTCTCCGCCGCCAAAAGTGAAATCATCTGTATTACATTTTGTCCGGAAGGAAAACTTCACTCTGCAAGCGGACGAAGCATCATTCAGACGAGTTGTTAAAACGGCTTTTAACCAGAGAAGAAAAACACTGCGTAATGCATTATCGGCACTTATGTCGAAAGAATTATCATCGAAAATTCCTTTTGCTCACTTAAGAGCGGAGGCATTAAGCTGGAGCCAGTTTGTAGAACTTACCAATGCAGTCGACAAACTTTTAGAAACAAAATGAAAATACTCTTCATAGATACTGCACATACTTTCCTGATCGATTCGTTGCGAAAAGATGGTCATATCTGTAATGAAGAATATAATCTGTCATACGATGAAATCGCCGATCTCATTGGAGAATACGAAGGTGTTGTTATCAGAAGCCGAATAATTCTCGATCGAAAAATTTTAGAGAAGGCAAATAAGCTTGTTTTCATTGCCCGTGCCGGCGCCGGAATGGAAAGTATTGATGTTGAATTTGCAGTAACGAAAAATATTAAATGCCTGAATTCACCAGAGGGAAACCGTGATGCAGTCGGGGAACATGTAATAGGGATGTTGCTTTCATTAATGAATAATCTCAACCGCGCCGACAGCCAGGTAAGAAACGGTGAGTGGATTCGTGAAGGCAATCGTGGTCATGAATTAAATGGAAAAACCATAGGGCTTATAGGTTTTGGTAACATGGGCAGTGCATTTGCTGAGAGACTTCAGGGCTTCGGTTGCAGGATTCTTGCTTTTGATAAATATAAAAAGGACTTTGGTAATGCTTTTGTGAAGGAAACCAATCTACAAGACATTTTTGAAAATGCAGATGTTTTAAGTCTGCATGTGCCACTGAATACCGAAACTGAATATCTGGTCGATGAAACTTTCATCAATAAGTTCAAGAAGAATATTTATCTGGTAAATACAGCTCGTGGCAAGTGTGTTAAGACGGATGATTTGGTGTCAGGACTGAAATCAAAAAAATTTATCGGCGCTTGTCTGGATGTGATTGAGTATGAAGACCTGTCCTTCGAGAAATTTTCAACTGCACATTTATTGAATGAGCCATCATGGCAATATCTGGTTTCTTCCGACAGGGTAATTCTTACCCCACACATTGCCGGATGGACGTATGAGTCTCTGGAAAAAATTGCACGGGTACTTTATGAAAAAATAAAAATTATTAGCTGAGTTCGCGCATAACGATCTGTGCTGTCTGCCTGCTACGCTGTTCGAGGAGAATAGGTTTTCCCTTCATGAGTTGTTCGATTGTAGAAGGGTAATAGTGTCTGACTGTTATAAGTCTCAAGTCATCGTTATAAAGAACCCTGAATTCGTTTTTTAATATCTCCAGTAATTTTGGAATCTTATATGGGTCGTTATCGACGCATACTGAAAAACTAAGTGCTGAGTTTTGCATGAGATTAATTTTTATTTTACTCTCTGCGAAAATTGCAAATATTCTGCTCATCCCTTCTTCAGCAATAAAAGAAAAATCTATTGCTGAAATTGAAAATAGAATCTGGTTGAACTTAAAAATAAAGCAGGGGATAAGGGGTTTTGTTCCCTGGTAGTTTCCAATTGAGGTACCCTGTTCTAATGGCGATTTAAACGAACGCACTCTGAGTGGAATGTGTTTGTTTTCAAGCGGCTTAATTGTTTTCGGATGCAATACAGTTGCGCCATAGTAGGTTAGTTCCATGGCGTCATGGTAGCTTATCTGGTCAAGCCTGACAGCATCATCGGAAAATTTCGGATCAGCGCTTAATACACCTGGAACATCCTTCCAGACTACCATTTCTTCGGCACCGAGACAATATGCAAATATAGAAGCTGAGTAGTCAGATCCTTCTCTGCCCAAAGTTGTTGTAAAATTTTCTGAAGTACTTCCAATAAATCCCTGAGTAATGATGAGATTGTTTTTGATAAAAAGGGGAGCGACGCGTTCCGTAACTAGTTTCTCTGTTAAGTCCCAGTTTATCTTTCCTTCTCTGTATGTATTATCCGTATGTATTACGTCGCGCACATCGAGCCATATATTTTCAATATTAGATCGAAGGAGGTAAGCGCTGATAATTTTTGTTGACATTATTTCGCCATGAGAAACGATCTGATCATATGCAAAGGCATAACCTTTTGAAGGTTCTTCTTCCAGAGCCCAATCAATTTCAACAAAAGAATTTTCGACTTCCGCTCTGACAGGATGCTCCGGTTCAAAGCCCAAGTCATTAATAATGTCGGTGTGAAATTTTCTAACTTGGTCAATAAATATATTTACGTTTTTCTCACGATTGAAATAAGCGTCAACTACTTTTTCAAGGGCATTCGTTGTTTTCCCCATGGCAGATATGACGACGAGAATTTTTTCTCCCCCGTAATCAGAAAGAATATCTGCTGCATTTTTTACAGCCTCTGCATCCTTGACGGAAGCCCCTCCCAGTTTAAAAACCTTCATCAATAATTTGTATTTTCATTTACCTAAAAACTCTTCAATCTTCAATTTTATATCTTCAATTTGCAGTCCAGCCAGGTAGCATCGATATCCGCTCCATACTTTTTATAAAAATCTATTGCCGGTGTATTCCAATCGAGAACCTGCCAGTGAAGTTGTTTGGCATTTATTTTTTTGGCCTCATCGATTATTTTATCAAATAGAATTTTTCCTATTCCTTTTCCCCTGTATTTTTCAGTAATGATAAGGTCGTCGAGGTAGATTCCCTTGCCTTTCCATGTTGAGTATTTTACAAAGTAAAGTGCAATGCCAACAATGATATTATCAGTTATGGCGACATAGAATTCGAAAACAGGAGCAGAGCCGAAACCATCTGCTTCCATGTCTTTAATTGTATTCGTTATGGAATCCGGTGCCTTTTCAAAGAGAGCCAGTTCCTGAATAAGTTCCATTAAACGCGGAAGGTCTTCCTTAGTACCTTTTCGTATTTCTATATTCTCGGCGGAAATCATTAAATGATTTAATATTTAGAGTGCGAATTATTAATAGAGACTTCTTACACGGATAGTATTTTTCACCTTCTTTAATTCTTCAAGGGCATTAGAAGGTGTGTCTTTGTCAACATCGAGAACAACATATCCAATTTGAGAATTTGTTTTTAAATATTGCCCGAGAATATTCACGTTTAGTCTGGACAGAAGTCCGTTTATCTCACTAAGAACGCCGGGAACATTCCTGTGAATATGGAGAAGGCGATGCGTATCCTGTAAAACAGGAAGACTTAGAGCGGGAACGGATAGTGAACCCGTCGTAGAACCAGTCTCAAGAAAGCTGATAAGTTTGTTTGCTACGTCTAGTCCAATATTTTCCTGTGCCTCCCTCGTTGATCCACCGATGTGTGGTGTAAGTATAACATTGGGAAGTCCCTGCACTGGTGCTTTAAAGATTTCATTATTATCCTGAGGTTCTTCCGGAAATACATCAGCGGCGAATCCGCGCAGGTGATTGTTTTCGATTGAACTTTTTACTGCTTCAAGATCGACAACATCGCCGCGACTCAGGTTAATAAGCACTACGCCTTTTTTTGTTTTTTTAAGTTTGTTGCTGTCGATCAGATTCTTTGTACTGGTATGTCCCGGAACATGTAGAGTAATTATATCTGATGACTCAAGTAATTCATTGAGTGTTTTAACCGGTGAAGCATTGCCAAGACTTAGTTTAGGTTCAACATCGTAAAAGATAACCTTCATGCCTAAATTTTCTGCAAGTACAGAAACCTGTGAACCAATATGTCCATATCCGATGATGCCAAGGACTTTTCCGCGAACTTCGTAACTGTCGGCGCTATCTTTCATCCATTTGCCTTTATGTGCGGCTTCGCTTTTTTCAAAAACCCGTCGCATCAGATTTATGCAGTGTGCAATAACCAGTTCGGCTACAGATCTTGTATTACTGAATGGAGAATTGAAGACGGCAATGCCATTGTCAACGGCTGCATTCATATCGATTTGATTGGTGCCGATACAAAATGCACCGATGCCGAGTAAACGATTAGCTGATTTGATGACTTTCGCGGATAACTGCGTTTTAGATCTGATTCCAAGCAGATGGATGTCGCTGATTTTATCGAGCAATTCTGCTTCAGTCAGCGATGCTTTAGATACTTCGATATCAGTATATCCAAGGTCTTTAAATAATTTCAGCGCTGAAGGGTGTACGCCTTCGAGCATCAGCATTTTTATTTTTTCTTTAGGAAAGGAAGTTTGTTGTGGCATAGAATGGTTGAAGGCGTGAATATACAAATGGGAACCTCTAAGTACCCTATTTTAGATGATATCGTTAGTTTTTTTCAATAAAAAGCAAGTGGAGAAAGGTACTAATTCTCTGTGGACGACAATCCGGTCTGGGTTATAATCCTGATGAAGATTGAATGGCGTTCTTTGCCTTTATTTTTTTGAAAAAAGTCATATCCTCATAATCTTCATAAATATTATTGTTTAATAAAGCTGGCAGTATGACCATTTTTACTGCACTCAGGCCGATTGATTTTGTTAGCTTTGCCAATAAACATATATTTATTTGCTGCATGAATAAAGTTGTAACACTTGGTCAATTTATTATTGAACGTCAGACAGATTTTCCATATGCAAAAGGGGAACTGTCGCGGCTACTTCGCGACATTGGCATTGCAGCCAAGATCGTAAACAGAGAAGTAAACAAAGCCGGTCTTGCTGATATTCTGGGTGAATATGGCACAATAAACATTCAAGGCGAATCAGTCAAAAAGCTTGATGTATTTGCGAATGAACAATTTATTGCTGCACTTAGCGCAGGTGGTGAAACATGTGCGGTAGCTTCCGAAGAGAATGAAGGTCTTATTCACATCGACAGCGTTGTTTCGAAAAATGCCAAGTATATAGTTTGTGTAGATCCACTCGACGGATCATCTAACATTGATGTAAACGTAGCGATAGGTACAATATTTTCAATTTACCGTCGTACCTCATTCAGCGGAAAAATTGAGGAGGCAGATTATTTGCAGCGAGGGACTGAACAGGTTGCTGCAGGGTATGTAATATATGGCTCGTCAACGATGATGGTTTATACAACGGGAAAAGGCGTGAATGGTTTTACTCTGGATCCGAGTATTGGAGAGTTTTGTCTTTCTCATGCTGATATGGTATGTCCACGCAATGGAAATATTTACTCAATCAACGAAGGAAATTACGTCCACTTTCCGGATGGTGTTAAACAGTACATAAAATACTGTCAGGTGGAAGACAGTAAAACCGTCAGGCCTTATTCTTCCAGGTATATCGGTTCGCTTGTGGCTGACTTTCACCGGAACTTACTGAAGGGTGGTATATTTATTTATCCTTCTACATTAAAATCTCCTAAAGGGAAACTGCGGTTATTGTATGAATGTAATCCACTTGCTTTTATTATTGAGCAAGCAGGAGGAAAAGCATCCGATGGTTTTCAACGTATTGTTGAATTACAACCAAGAACTCTTCACGAACGTACTCCATTATTTATAGGATCTTCAGACATGGTAACTATGGCAGAAGAATATATGACTAAATATTCTCAACTGGAGGCAAAGGCAAATTGAACAGCTGATTTTTGAATTAGCAATTAGCTGATTATTATTTATGGATCGTCATCAATTGCTTGGACTCTACGAATCCCGGCCAGAAGTAATTTCTATTCGTTCAAAGCTGAATGAGCCTGAACCAGTGTATCTTCATCTAACCGGTCTTGTGGGTTCGTCGAAGCCATTGATTATGGCTGCAGTGTCAGCCACATTACCACAATCGCATATAGTTATACTAAATGATGCCGAAGATGCGGCCTATTTTTTAAACGATATTGAAAACCTGCTTGGAGAAGGACAGGCACTTTTTTTTCCGGCATCCTATAAAAAACCATTTCAGACCGACGAGCCCGATAATTCGAATATTCTGATGCGTGCTGAAGTGCTTAGCCGTCTTAACAGAAACAGCCGGACACTGGTGATTTCTTATCCTGAAGCCATTGCCGAAAAAGTAGTCACCCGAAAAAATCTCGAACTAAATTCTATTGCCATGCGGGTTGGTGAGAGTGTTTCGGTTTCCTTCATCAACGAATTTCTTCTTCATCATGAATTCGAGAATGTCGACTTTGTACAGCAGGCTGGAGAGTTTTCTATTCGTGGAGGAATAGTAGATATTTATTCCTTTGCAAACGAACTGCCATACAGGATTGAATTTTTTGGTGATGATGTTGAAAGCATACGCACATTTGATCCCAATACTCAGCTTTCTGTACAGGCAATGAATCATATTGCGATAATGCCGAACATCCAGAAAAAGCTGATGGAGGATGAGCGTTCTGCATTTCTGGATTTTATTCCGGTAAATAGTACAATCTGGACATCAGATCTACAGTCTGTTTTAGCTTTTCCTGATCTTAAAAGGATCTCAGAAGAAAATAATATTTCGATTGAAGAACTGGAAAAGTTTTATGACGATGCAAAGGAAATAGAGAATAAAATAAAGGATAAAACAGTAGTAGAATTCGGGAAAAGAATTTTTTTGAAAACAAATTTCGATGTTTCTTTTTCATTCTCACCTCAGCCTTCATTCAACAAAAATTTCCCTTTGCTGATTACAAATCTTCAGCAGAACGAAAAGAACAAAATTAAGAATATCATCTTCGCAGATACTGCAAGACAGATTGAAAGGCTTTATTCAATATTTGAAGACCTGGAGAAAAAACATGCTATCGAAAACAAAGTAGAGTTCACTTCGCTTTTGCTTAGCCTGCATGAAGGATTCATTGATCATGGACTGAAACTGGCATGTTATACAGATCATCAGATTTTTGACAGGTATCACAGATTTCGCCTGAAGAAAAAACAAAACAGGAGCGAAGCGCTTACGATGAAAGAACTATCATCGCTAAAGCCAGGGGATTATGTAACGCACATTGATCATGGTGTAGGAAGATTTGCAGGCCTGGAAGCAATCATGGTGAATGAAAAACCACAAGAGGCAGTTCGGTTAATCTACAAAGACAATGATATTCTTTATGTGAGTATACATTCACTGCATCGCATTGCAAAGTACTCAGGCAAAGAAGGAACAGTGCCCACACTTCACAAGCTTGGTTCAGGTGCATGGGCAACGCTGAAGCAAAAAACGAAGAAGAGAGTTAAGGATATTGCAAAGGATCTTATTCAGCTGTATGCAAAGCGAAGGGCAGCAAAAGGTTTTGCATTTAGTCCTGATTCATATTTGCAGAATGAACTTGAAGCAAGTTTTATTTACGAAGATACTCCTGATCAGGTAAAATCGACACTTGACGTGAAGCGTGATATGGAAAAGGAATATCCGATGGATAGATTAATCTGCGGTGATGTTGGTTTCGGAAAAACAGAAATTGCAGTTCGTGCTGCATTTAAAGCTGTAGCTGATAGTAAGCAAGTGGCAATCCTCGTTCCAACAACAATATTAGCACTTCAGCATTACAATACATTTCGTGACAGGCTAAAAGATTTTCCATGCCGTGTTGATTATATAAACAGATTTAAGTCGGCTGCACGCCAGAAGGAAACACTTCAGGAACTTGCTGATGGGAAAATCGACATCATTATCGGAACTCACAGATTGTTAGGAAAAGATGTAAAGTTTAGTAACATCGGCTTGATGGTCATTGATGAAGAACAGAAATTTGGTGTGGCTGCGAAGGAAAAACTTAAAGCCATCAAGGTTAATGTGGATACGCTTACACTTACAGCAACACCGATACCACGTACGCTTCAGTTTTCACTGATGGGAGCGCGCGACCTGAGTATAATTAACACGCCTCCGCCCAACCGTTATCCTGTAACAACGGAAATACTGGAGTTTAACGAAAAATTTATTCGCGAAGCTATTAACTATGAAGTGGCAAGAAGTGGACAGGTGTTTTTTGTTCATAACCGTGTACAGGACATTCATGATATTTCTGCTCTTATTACAAGACTTTGTCCTCATGTAAGAATTGCCGTAGCACACGGACAGATGGATGGCGATAAACTTGAAGAAACACTGATGACTTTTATCGAAGGCGAAAGTGACGTATTAATTTCGACGACGATTATTGAATCAGGAATTGATATTCCCAATGCAAATACGATTATCATAAATCAGGCGCAGAATTTCGGACTAAGTGATTTGCACCAGATGAGAGGAAGAGTTGGGCGTTCAAATAAAAAAGCATATTGCTATTTACTTTCTCCGCCGTTTTCGGTATTGACTAATGAAGCTAAACAGCGATTGAAAGCGATCGAAGAATTTTCGGATCTGGGTTCTGGTTTTAATGTGTCTATGCGTGACCTCGACATTCGTGGAGCAGGTAATTTACTTGGGGGAGAACAAAGCGGTTTTATTTCTGAGATCGGTTTTGAGATGTACCATAAGATTTTAGATGAAGCGATTACTGAACTTAAGGAGACAGAATTTGCAGGATTATTTATTCAGGAACGTGAAGAGAAAAAGTTCGTAAGCGATTGTCAGATCGATACAGATCTCGAAATATTATTGCCCTCCGATTTTGTTAACAGCGTATCTGAACGATTATTGTTGTACAAGGAACTGGATAATATTAGTACAGAAGAAAAGCTTAAGGAGTTTGAGAATCATCTTCGTGACCGTTTTGGTCCGTTACCTCGTCCGGCAATAGAGCTATTGGCTACAATACGACTTCGTTGGCTGGCAGAGAAGTTGGGCTTTGAAAAAATACTTTTGAAGAATAAAAGATTTATCGGATACTTTGTAAGTAATCAGACATCGCATTTTTACCAGTCAGAAGTTTTTTCAACCGTGCTGAAATATGTTCAGAAGAATTCACATAAAGTTCGCCTGAAGGAAGACAAGGCAAAACTTTCATTGACATTAAGAGATATAGATTCCGTTGAAGATGCGAATGAGGCACTGGTTCAGCTGATAGATTTTGGAAAATTGGTTTAAGGCTGACTTAATTATTCAGTGTAATTTTAATTACTCCTTCTGCCAGTTCGAAAATAATAAGTTTCCCGTCGACAGAATATTTTCCGCCGCCTTCAACATACAAAGGTGTTGATCGTACCGGTAACATGATTGCAAGTCCTTCCATCCGTTTAGGCACTGTGACAATAACAACTCTTCCGGATTCTGAATGATGAACATCGAGTGTAACTTCATTCCGTGCTGCCCACCACAAACCGAAATCTTTTAGAGTGCCAAACCATGCGAAATCTTTTACTGCCTCAACAAATTTTTTCTCGACAGCAAGTCCGGTTGAATTAGGATGTACCTGACCAATGAAACATCCGCCATATCGTGCTATTTTTTTTGCAAGGGCAATTGCACTGTTCGCGCGCTCAAGATTAAATGGAGGTATTTCATCATCATCGGTTACAGGAAATTCAAATGCCTGTACTTCTGAATCATATTCTCTGTTGTAATTAAGTTGAAACGGGAAATGTGTTAGTGCGGCATTGGCTGGTACGGAGGAGCTGAACCTGTATCCACATGCAAGAAGACTTTGCGGATATGTAAAAGGGGTGTACATATATGTTGATCGAAATGCCACAGTAGAATTCCCGGGTACGAACCGGTCTATCAGGAACCGGCTTACTCTCATTTCACCGAAGATGGTTCCATGATAAGTTTTTTCCCAGGCCATTACGTATGGTTTGTAATTTGGATAAATTTCTTCGCCTGTACCTTGCTCGAATTCATCGAAAAGAGGTGAGCCGGAAACTGAATTACTCTGAATATCCATACCTGCCTGAGATATCTTTTGGAGCTTTTCGAAATCATCGAGCCCATTGAAAATTCTGGTATGACTGTCACGAATGTATTTTGTCTGGACGAAGTATGTAGAATGAATATTTATTTTCTGTTCTTCTTTTGCAAAAAGAACAGCGTGATCGAGTGCTTTTTCGAAATTAATATTGTGAGTAATACAAACAGACAGATTTCTATTATATGGAACAGTTGAAATATAGGAAGCATCTCTATCTCCTTCAAGGTAAATATTTTTCAATAGTCGTAATAACACATCAATCGTTGGTTCGAAACTGTTAAACTTAGATCGGTTAAAACCCTGATGTCTTATGTTATGACCTTTTAGAATAAGGAAACCGATATCAAAACCGAAAGCATAGGCGACACCATTTTCATAAGGCTTCATGACGATGGCGGCTGATTTATCTTCATAGGTAGCAACGGGAGCATACTGCGGTTTTGAATAACTATATGTTCCGATAGTTTCCTTAAATCTTTCTTTATTTCCGATTGAAATTTCTGTTTCTTTTGAATCAGTAAATTCGCCGGCGATAACAGAATTCGAATCTATTGGGATAATTATTTCGAAGCGCTGTTTACTTGGCACAGGTTCTGAGAATCCAAAAATTTCGTTGAGGCCGCCAAGAACCTGAGTGCCAATTAATGTTCCTCCGTTGCGTGGAAAAGCAGCAAGAGCCTGCAAAGCTTCTGGCGATAATATTGCTCCCGATATTACTGGATATACAATGACCACTTTATGTTCGATCGCTTTTCGGTAATCGGTTGTAATCATGAATGGTATTCCCATGGTTTTTAATCCATGGGCGATGCCCAACCAACTTGCAGTTGTATCGGTTAATAGTATTGCTAATCGATTAGAAGAACTGGAGTAGTAGCGTGTCCAGGATGTAGAAATTTTTCCTGCAAGAGCAGATTTATCTTCAGGACCAGTAACACCTGGGGCGAGAAAAATTTCATTTCTTCTGACATCGTATATATCAGGGTAATTATTTGGTTTCACCATGCCGATTTCGTCTCCGGCTTTATCGGAACCGCAACCGGAAAAAAAAAGAGAACCCAGTATTGTAGAAAAAATAAAAATGGTGACGATCCTTTTTTCTTTTGACCTCATTTATGTCTGGATTGTTTGTCAGCAAACTTATTAAAAAAAAAGGTCGCAGCGAGGTTTAAATTACGTTCATCCGATACATTTTTCAGACGGCACGAATTGCGTCAACCGGATTCATTTGTGATGCCTGGTATGCAGGGATGTATCCGCTGATGATTCCGATAATTGCAGAAATAAAAATTCCCATAACAATATTACCGGTTGTAAGTGTGAGGTCGAAGCCCGTGGCATTTGTGGCAGCGATTGAAAGCAAAAGTACAAGCAGAAGTCCGATGCATCCACCAATGATACATAAGACAACAGCTTCAATGAGAAACTGAAGGAGAATAAAGTAATTTTTTGATCCGAGAGATTTTTGTATTCCGATTACATTCGTTCGTTCTTTTACCGAAACGAACATGATGTTGGCAATTCCGAATCCGCCAACGAGAATGGCGAATATTCCGATAATCCAGCCTGCAATATTTAATGTGCTGAATAATTGTTCCAGTCCATTGGATAGTAAGCTTGTTTCATTCAGGGCAAAATCTTCAGATTCAAGGGGCTTTAGCTTTCTCACCGATCTCATTGCGCCGCGGAGTTCATCCTTTATTTCAGTTGTAGCGATACCTTCCCGGGCTTTCACCATAATAAACGGATCGATATCATTTGAGCGCAGGTTAATGATACTTCGTGCAAAATTTATCGGAATGATTACGACATTATCAAGGGAATTGTCGATTAAGCTGCTTCCCTGTTTCTCAATTGTCCCTATGATGGTGAGTTTGTAACCTCTTACTACCAACTCGTTACCAATAGCGTTGCCTTTTGGGAAAAGAGCGCCTTTAATGTCATCTCCGATCAGTGCTACTGGCTTTCCTGAATTCGATTCGCTTTCTGTAAAATACCGTCCCTCGGAGATATCAAAATTTTTGACTTCGTCATATTTGTGAGAGGCGCAGATAATATTGCAATTCTCAACTGAACTGCTTTTATGCTTGAGCGTCTGAGAACCAATATCCGCTACATAAGCCATTGCAGAGGCAGTAGAACTTTTCTTGTCCAGCTCATTCATTTCCTTAATTCCGGGTACAGGCCGGTTCATATATTTCCACCAGGGATAATCACCGCCGCCTTCAGGAACCCATGGCCATTTCTGAACATAAATCACATTGTTGCCTAATGAGGATACGTCACTGCGGATTTTCCGTTCGAGAGAATCAGTAACAGTAAAAACAGAAATGATTGCGAATATTCCAATGGTAATTCCAAGCAGCGACAAAAAGGTGCGTAGTTTATTTACGCGCAAGGCTTGAAATGCGAACAGAAAACTCTCGCTGAATAGTCGTAAAAAAAGTGAGAATGATGAATTCATGGAATGCAAATGTACTATTGAAAAGTGAATAAGAAACAGTAGCATCAGAAGGCTCTTTCTGCATGTTTTTTACACCACTGAAAATTACATTTATCGCGGATAAATAAATCTGTTTTTTAGGGCAAGAAATTTTCACTTCATCGTATAATGGGCCTCTTATTTCCCTAAAATTGCGCCCTCATTCATGATGATAACCGATAAAAAAATTCGTAGTGCGCTGATATCTGTATATCATAAAGATAAACTTGATGTTATTGTCAGATTGCTGAACAAGCTTGATGTTAAGTTGTATGCTACAGGCGGTACTCAGGAGTTTATTGAGGCCATGAAAATTCCTGTTACTGCAGTAGAGAGCGTTACCGATTTCCCATCAATCCTTGGCGGTCGGGTAAAAACACTTCATCCAAGAATTTTTGGAGGAATTTTAGGTCGCAGAAATAATAACGAAGATCGTTCGGAAATGGAAGAGCATAGTATTCCTGACATTGACCTTGTTATCGTAGATCTTTATCCGTTTGAGTCCACCGTTTCAACGGTAGCATCATCCGAAGATATCATCGAAAAAATTGATATTGGTGGAATTTCATTGATTAGGGCGGCAGCAAAAAATTTTAACGATGTATTGATAATCCCATCGCGGAATCAGTATGATTTCCTCTGTCATATTCTGGATGAAAAAAAGGGATATACGTCAATCTCTGATCGGAGGTTAATGGCTGCAAATGCATTTAATATTTCTTCGCATTATGATACTGCGATTTTTAATTATTTTAATAAAACCGAAAAAATACCTGCGTTTAAAAAAAGTATACTTGAGTCAAGAAGCCTTCGTTATGGAGAAAATCCACATCAAAAGGCAGAATTTTTTGGCGACTTAAACACGATGTTCGACCAGCTTCATGGAAAGGAAATTTCTTTCAATAATCTTTTAGATATTGATGCAGCAGTCGGCTTGATTACAGAATTTAACGAGCCAACCGTCGTTATCACAAAGCATAATAATGCCTGTGGTTTGGCTTCATCGGATGATGTGCTCAATGCCTGGTCAAAAGCGCTGGCAGGTGACCCGGTTTCTGCCTTTGGCGGCGTCATATGTTTAAACCAAAACTTAAATGCGGCAGTAGCAGCAGAGATTAATAAAATATTCTTTGAAGTATTAATTGCTCCATCATTCGATGATGAAGCATTATCGATCCTTAAACAGAAAAAAAACCGCATCTTACTCGTTCTTAAAAAGACAGAACTTCCATTGCGTCAATATAGGACAGTCCTGAATGGCGTAGCGGAACAAGATCGTGATAGCCATACAGAGATTGCAACTGATATGAAAACGGCCACTCTTGCTGAACCGACAATCGAACAATATGCAGATCTCGAATTTGCCAACAAGATTGTAAAACATCTGAAGTCAAATACCATTGTTATCGCCAGAAACAAGCAGCTTCTTGGTAGTGGAACAGGTCAAACTTCCCGAGTTGATGCTTTGAACCAAGCAATTAGCAAGGCAAATAATTTTGGCTTCGACATAAATGGTGCGGCTATGGCAAGTGATGCATTTTTCCCTTTTCCGGATTGTGTTGAAATTGCCGGAAATGCAGGAATAAAAGCAATAATTCAACCGGGAGGTTCAGTGAAAGATCAGGAGTCCATTGATTATTGCAATTGCCATCATCTGGTAATGGTTATGACGGGTTACAGGCATTTCAAACATTAAAAACTCCGATGAATGCAGAGGATTTCAGGATATCTTTTGAAGAAATTGTCAGTAGAATCGAATCGAAATCATAATAGGTTAGTATCCAGTATAATATTCAATATAATAAGTCAGTCTCTTAGCTATGCGAATTAAAACTATCTACACTGTTTTTGCGTATAGAGTAATCGTTATTCCCCTAAATATCTAATTGCTACATGGGATTCTTTGATTTTTTAACTCAGGAAATTGCTATCGATCTCGGTACTGCAAACACACTGATAATTCATAATGACAAAGTTGTTGTGGATGAGCCGTCTATTGTTGCCATCGACCGTACAACCGGGAAGGTAATTGCAGTAGGCAAGCAAGCCATGATGATGCATGGTAAGACGCATGAAAATATTAAGACAGTGCGTCCACTGAAAGATGGAGTAATAGCCGACTTCGATGCAGCCGAGCATATGATTCGGGGAATGATAAAGATGCTGACTCCGAAGGGCAGTTTATTTACGCCATCGCTTAGGATGGTTATCTGTATTCCTTCCGGAATTACAGAGGTAGAGAAACGTGCTGTAAGGGATTCTGCTGAGCATGCAGGAGCAAAAGAAGTTTATTTGATTCATGAACCGATGGCAGCAGCAATCGGAATAGGAATTGATGTTGAAGAGCCGATGGGAAATATGATCATTGACATTGGCGGGGGAACGAGCGAGATTGCTGTAATAGCACTCGGTGGAATTGTTTGTGATCAATCTATTCGTGTAGCCGGCGACGGATTTACGAATGACATATGGGATTATATGAGGCGTCAGCATAATATTTTAATTGGTGAGCGTTCAGCAGAGAGGATTAAAATTGAAGTAGGCTCTGCGCTTCCCGAATTAGAAAATCCACCGCCCGATTTTGCAGTCCATGGCAGAGATCTTATGACTGGAATTCCGAAGGAAATAACGGTGAGTTATTCAGAAATAGCACATGCACTTGATAAGTCCATTTCAAAAGTAGAGGAAGCCATCCTCAAAGCACTGGAGATGACGCCACCGGAATTATCCGCTGATATTTACCGTACAGGAATTTACCTGACAGGGGGTGGTGCATTGTTACGTGGACTTGATCAAAGAATTGCTCTGAAGACAAAATTACCAGTGCACGTTGCTGAAGATCCGCTTCGCGCAGTTGTTCGTGGAACCGGCATTGCATTAAAAAATATATCGAGGTTTAAGTTTCTAATACCATAAAAAAACGTTTTACGTTCAACGTCTGACGTCAGGCGTCTAACGTCAGACGTTAACCGTTACTACGATGCGAAGTCTGTTTCTGTTTTTATGGAAATATAATTTCTTTATTTTTTTTCTGCTGATTGAGACTCTCTGCGGTTACCTCATCATGCAGAACAATAACTTTCAGCGTACAACAATAGTCAATTCAACAAATGCCTTTGCTGCCAGAGTAAATTCGATGGTTAGCTCGGTAACTGAATATATTAATCTGCGCGCGACGAACGATGCACTGATCAGAGAAAATGCAGCGCTGAAGACTCTCTTACCGGACGTTTATTATATTGATAGTGCACTGCATCAGGTAAGCGTGGATTCTGTTTTAAAACGCCAGTATACGTTTATGACTGCAAAAGTCATCAACAACTCTGTGAACCGCAGGAATAACTATCTTACACTGAATAAAGGGTCGTTACAGGGAGTAAAACAGGAGATGGGCGTTATTTGCAGTGATGGAGTTGTTGGCATTGTAAAAGATGTATCGGAACATTACTCATCAGTGATTTCCTTTCTACACAAAGATTCTAAGATTAGCGCCAGATTAAAAGGGACAGATTACATGGGTTCGATGGTTTGGGAAGGTTTTGATGCGACTCATGGAAAACTAAATGATATTGCCAAACACGTGAAAGTAATTAAGGGTGATACAATAGTAACAACATCTTTTTCGGCCATTTTCCCTGAGGACGTAATGATAGGCACCGTTGAAACCGTTAATGCCAGCGGAGGAAATAACTTCCAGGATATTAACGTTAAACTTTCTACCCCTTTCGGCAAACTTACCTACGTCTACATTATAAGTAATGATTTTAAGAATGAACAAAGAACGCTGGAGGAGGGATTAAAAAATGATCGTTAAAATATTCACTCAGGTTTTGCTTTTTTTATTCCTGATTGGTATTCAAGTAGTATTGCTGAATCATATTCAATGGAATGGATATGTGAACCCCTATGTGTATGTTTTATTTATCCTAATGCTTCCTGTTGATATTCCAAATTGGTTATTGCTTATTATCGCCTTTATAACCGGCATCACGATCGACATGTTTGGAAGTTCAGGCGGGATGCATGCAGCGGCTACAGTTTTCATGGCCTTTGCTCGTCCGGGTGTTCTTAGACTAATTGCTCCTCGTGACGGATACGATCCGGAAATGAAATTAAATCCTCATGTGATGGGATTTCGCTGGTTCATTACATACATAAGCATAATGGTAATTCTTCATCATCTGTTATGCTTTTATATTGAAGTATTCCGATTCAGTGAATTCTTCATTACATTTTTCAAGGCAATCCTTAATTCCGCAATTACGATTGTGATGATTGTTATTGGCGAATATTTATTCGGACAATCAAAGAGAAATGCACGCATCATCAGATAGAAAAACTGTCATCTCCTTCATTTTTTTCTCGGTGGTTGCTATTTACCTGCTGAGACTTTTCTTCATTCAGGTAATCGATGATAGCTATAAACTATCTGCGAACAATAATGTTATTCGTCCGATTACGGATTATCCTGCAAGAGGGTTGATTTACGATCGTAATGGAAAACTTCTGGTTTACAACGAACCTGTTTATGACTTGATGATTATTCCCAAGCAGGCAAAAAATACTGACAGTCTTGAGCTGTGCGAATTAATTGGAATTGCCCCTGAAGAATATTCAGAGAAGTTCAGGAAAGCAAAGGCGTATTCGCCTGTGAAAGCTTCGATTTTCGAAAAACAATTATCCGTCCAGACCTATGCAACTTTTCAGGAAAAACTTTATAAGTTTCCTGGGTTCTTTGTTCAGTTGAGAACACTACGCAAGTATCCTGAACCAATGGCTGCCCATTTGTTCGGTTATATCGGTGAGGTAGATACAAATATCACAAGGAAGGATTCTTATTATAAGGATGGTGATTATATAGGCAAAAGTGGAATTGAGCAGTCGTATGAAAAAGTACTGAGGGGAAGAAGAGGAGTGAGGCGAATCATGGTCGATGTGTTTAATAGAGAGAAGGGAAGCTTTCAGAATGGACGTTACGATACTGCTTCCGTTGCAGGTGAAAATATTATTCTTTCGCTTGATGCTGTTCTGCAAAAATATGGAGAGCAGTTGTTGAAGAATAAGGTAGGTGCAGTCGTTGCCATTGAGCCTCATACAGGTGAAATTCTTGCCAGTGTTAGCACACCTTCGTACGATCCCAATCTTCTTGTCGGCAGGTCCCGAACAAAAAATTATGCGCAGCTACTGCTTGAACCGGCAAAGCCTCTTTTTAACCGCGCTCTCATGGCTTATTATCCGCCGGGGTCTACTTTTAAACTTATTAACGATCTTATCGGTGAGCAGGAAGGCGTGTTGAATCCACTGACTGGATATTATTGCGATGGAGGATATCATATGGGATCACAAACTGTAAAATGTGATGCCCGTCACGGATTAATCCGACTTGAACAGGCTATTTCCCATTCGTGCAATACCTATCATTGCTATGTATTCCGTAGCATCATCGACCAGCGCAAATATGGTTCTACAGAGGCGGGATATCAGGCATGGAGAAATCATGTACTTACATTCGGAATCGGAAAACGTTTATTCAGCGATTTGCCGCAGGAGTTAAAAGGGAATGTGCCTTCAGTTGAATATTACGATAAATATTTTGGCAAAGGCAGGTGGCGTTCATCAACTGTTGTTTCGCTTTCTATTGGCCAGGGAGAACTTGGCATAACTCCGCTTCAGATGGCGAATACCATGTGTATAATTGCCAACCGTGGTTATTTTTATATCCCTCACATAGGAAAAAAAATTGGTGATGAAAATGTAGTCGATAAAAAATTTCGTGAAAAAAACTTCACCGATATTAATCCTGAGTATTTTGATATCGTCATATCCGGAATGCAAAGCGTTGTAGAAGCAGGAACTGCAGCAGGGTCTAAAATCAAGGGGATTACCATATGCGGAAAAACAGGTACAGCCCAAAATCCACATGGACGGGATCACTCACTATTTGTGGGATTTGCACCCATGGAAAATCCGAAGATTGCAATCGGGATAATGATTGAGAATGGAGGATGGGGAGCCGAATGGGCTGCTCCTATCGCATCGCTGATGATAGAAAAATATCTGACTGATTCGATTACCCGGCCTTTAATCGAAAAGAAAATGCTGGAAGGAGTTATCTCTCCAAAAATATATGAAAAGAAAAAAGTTCCTGTCGAAAAGAAAGACGATGAAAAAATAGTTGTAGTTGATCCATCAAAAAAAATCATAATAAAAAAGTGAGAAATCAGAAAGGAATTTTACAGAATACAGACTGGCTTCTCATAAGCCTGTTCGTTGTTATGGTGCTCTTCGGCTGGTTAAATATTTATGCAGCGGTATACAATGATGAGCATGCAAGTATTTTTGATCTCTCTCAGAATTATGGAAAACAAACGCTTTGGATTGCCGGTGCATTTTTTATTGCTTTGATGATTCTCATTATTGACGGTAAATTTTATGCAGCATTTTCTTACCCTATCTACGGCATAATAATTCTTTTGAGTATTTCAACATTTATGTTTTCGCGCGATGTGAAAGGATCGTTCGGATGGATTGATATTGGTTCGTTTAAACTGCAGCCTGCTGAGTTTGCAAAGTTTGCCACGAATATGGCATTAGCAAAATACCTGAGTTCTCTTGGCATAAGGATGCAGGAGACTAAAACTAAAATGATCTCTGCGGCCATCATCGCATTCCCCGCCTTAATTATACTTCTTCAGAATGATACAGGTTCCGCATTGGTTTTCTTTTCTTTCATCTTTGTCCTTTATCGCGAAGGATTGTCAGGAAACTTTTTACTTCTGGGACTTATACTAGTAGCTTTGTTTATTCTTGCCTTACTTGTGAAGAATACAATTCTATTCCTGATCATTGGTAGTGTTGCTCTTTTATTTATTATGCTCGTAAGAAAGACCCGTCGTAATATGTTAATCATACTTGCCGGTACGCTAGTAGCAATTAGCGTAGTCTTCAGTGTAGACCATGTATACAATCATGTTTTGCAGGAGCATCAGCGTACCCGTATCGATGTGCTCCTTGGGAAAGAAGTAGATCTAAAAGGAGCCGGTTATAATGTAAACCAAAGTAAAATTGCCATTGGCTCTGGCGGGTTTTTCGGGAAGGGATTTCTTCAAGGAACACAGACAAAATATGATTTTGTACCGGAGCAAAGCACGGACTTCATTTTTTGCACGGTTGGCGAAGAATGGGGATTTCTCGGAAGCTTTGTGGTAATTTCTTTATTCACTGTCCTTTTTGCAAGGCTCATTTATGTAGCCGAACGGCAGCGATCTCCCTATTCAAGAATTTATGGGTATGGCGTTGCATCCATTTTGTTTTTTCACCTGATGGTAAACATAGGTATGACTATCGGTCTCGCCCCTGTTATTGGAATACCTTTGCCATTTTTCAGCTATGGCGGATCGTCGCTTTGGTCGTTTACAATACTCCTTTTTATATTCATTAAACTGGATGCCTACAGGCTTCAAATCCTTCGATAGAGTGGGGTTTTCTTCATTTACTATTAAACCCTGACATTTCCGCGACAAATCGGCGCTCGGTTTGGTTTACATTTCATATACTAAAACCTACTATACATGAAGACTTATGTACTCTTAATTATTTCTGCATTTGTTATCAGCCTTGGCTCATGCACAAAAGATGCAGGCAGTGATGCAAATGTTTCTCAAACGTCATTAAGTAGCATGGCTGTAACGCAAGATGGATTTGTTGTCGTCCGGACATCGCACGAGGACAATGGCATCTGGAATATTAAAATGAATGATATTGCAGCCAGTGCTTATGCAAACGGCAGTAAATCATTTCCGGCAAATTCGATGATCGTAAAAGAAAAACGGAATTCATCAGGAATGATTACCGGTTACGCTTCTATGTACAGATCGACTGGTGATCCCAATTCTTCAAATGGATGGGTATGGAACGAATATAATAAGGAAGGCCATATAATTTATGATGCAAGCCGTAAAGGAAATTCATGTCAAAGTTGTCACATACAAAATAATGTAGCCATTCATTAAAAATATTATTGTCGTTTATTTTGTAATCCGGAAGTCCTACACTTCCGGATTTTTTATGAGTTCTGAAAAAGCTGGTTATTCTCCGGGTGATTTATTTATGGCCGAACAGGAAATATTTTTACCTTTATTTAATGATGACACGAAAATATAGCTGGATCATCATTGTTTTTTTTCTAATCACTTCCTGTGTTTCAAAAAAAGAGGAGGGAGTAATAATTTCTGATGCAACACTAATTTCAATGTTGCAACCGGTTTCATCATTTACATATTATCGAAACAGCAATGATACACTTGATGCCATGTCGCCAAGTCCTCACTTTTTTTATGTGAGAGTAAGATTTAATCCGAAGGCACTTTCTGTGTTGAATGATTCAGTTAGCGATCTGAATGCATCTGTATTCCCAGATGAATCGATGGTTGTTAAAGAAGTATATGACGAACGCGGGGGTGCCTTGCAGAGCTATGCTGTCATGTTTAAGATGCGTAATGCTGCAAATAGCGGATCTGGATGGGTATGGAGTGAATATGGTCCAGACGGTAGCATTAGGTATTCTGCCGGACTAACTGGAGGGAATTGTGTTTCCTGTCATTCCTCACCCACAAATTCTGACCTTGTAAAAACCTTCGGGCTACATTAAAAAAAACGCAGCATCCGGAGATTATCCTTGATGCTGCGCTGATTTTTTTGGCGGTAATTTCAATTAATAAAACCTGCCGCGGTTATCGTCAATGTTTGCTTTTTCCTTCAGAGCATTAAAGACTTCATAATCGCTTCGACTTTTTCGCTGATCTGTAATCTGCTTTTTATTTCCAGGTATATCAGTGATAGGAGGCGCTTCTTTAACACTCACTATGTAAACAACGGCAACTCCGTTATCTCCCTTAATTGGTTTTGTAATCTGGTTAGCCTTTGCATTGTATATTGTGCCAACAACAGCTGGTTCATTTCCAATTCCCGGTATGTAGTTATTTGCAAACGTAACATTATCAGCATCAGTTGCTGTTGTATTTAATTTTTGCGCAATCTCATCTATTGTAGTGCCACTTGCTTTGTTGAATTTCTCAATAAGAATATCTGCTTTTTTAGTCTTACGAACTTCAGCCGTTACCTGATCTTTTACCAGATCAAGTGGTAAGGTGCCTTTCTCGCGGATTTCAGTAAGACGAGCGATTGCATATTTATCTCCAAATGTGAAGACTTTAGAGATGTCATCTTTCTTAGCAGTAAATGCCCAACGCACTAATTCACGCGGCTGATCAAGACCCAGGATGTTTTTATCATTCTCACGGATATTATCGGCGATGCGTTTATTGAGACCTTGTTTAACTATTGAGCTTTCGAAACTTGGCGCATCTGGATTCTTCGAAGCAAATTCCATCGCCTTATTATAAATATTATCATAAGTTTTTTGCGATGGCTCTATTTTTCGCTCTACAATCGCCACCTGAACTTGTTTTGATGGAACGCCTTTGTCCATGATTTCGATAAGGTGTACACCGAATTGAGAGGTAACAATTGCCATATCACCTTTTTTACCATTAAAGCATGCATCGTTAAATGGCTGAACCATCATTCCCTGACGAAACCATCCAAGATCTCCGCCTTTAACGGCTGAGCCCGGATCGCCAGAAAATATAGGTGCAAGTACATCGAATTTGCCACCCTTCTCAATTACATTCTTTAAACTGTCAGCTTTAGCAAGTGCAGCGGCAGTATCTCCATTCTCAAACTTCAAAAGAATGTGTCTGGCTTTGACAGAATCAGAAACCATTTTTACTTCAGCAAGTTTAGCAAGCTTCATGCTTTCACCGTCTAAATAAGGCCCAACGATTGTTCCGATATTTGAATTGAACATTACTGAATCAAGTTCAGGCTTTAATGTTCCTTTCGCATGAAAGGCAGAGTCGAATGGAGTGTCGCTGTTCTGATTAACAAACAAAATGTCATTTGTACTAGATTCAAACTCTCCCTTTTTGCTATCAATCCATTTTTTTACTTCTTCTTTATCATCTGAAGATGGCAATACTTCCCAGGTTATGTATTCAATTTTCCGGATATTTTCTGCCTGCTTATATTTTGAATTGTTATCGCTGTAATATTTCTCCAGATCACTATCTTCAAACTTAACAGTACTATCTGGAATTGTATTGTAATCAAGACGGACAAAGCGAATAGTTTTAGTATTGAATATTTCTTCATGATTTCTCTTTGCTTCTTCTGAGGAAGCAAACAAACCATCTTTTATTAAGTTTTTGTATTTCTCAGCAATACGTTCTTCCCGGATCGCATCTTCGAACGTTCTCCATTGCCGCTGTACAGTTTCGTCGCGGTTAGGAAGATCTTTCAGGAATCTCAATACTGCATTCGGATCAAATTGTCCGGTCTTTGGATCAGTGAAGGCCTGCTTCACCTGAGCATTCGGATTTTTTCCAACGCACATGTCATACAATTCCTCTGCACTGCATGAAATACCGATCTTCTCATATTCAGGGGTTAGAACGTTATCGTTAACAAACATTCCCCAAGCCTGCTCACGAAGCATGTCCTGAGTATTCTGATCTATGTTTTCGTTCTTGGTATTCGATTTATAATTTTCGGTAAGTGTTTCCACCTTTCTTTCAAAGTCCTGATAATGAACTTTAGTACCGGCGATTTCGCCAATTACATCTGTGTTGCGATGCATAAGTCCCGTATTCGAAGTAACGAGGTCGCCAAGAATAAATAAGATCATCGACACGCCGACGAATCCAATTAATAATCCTACTCTTTTTCTGATTCTGCCAATAACAGCCATGCTTTTTTAAATTTTTTTGAGGGGGCGAATATAGTTAACAATAAGTGATTTAGCTAATAAAGGGCGTAGCTAATTTTCCTAATAATTAATAAGTAACGGCAAAAGAGTCGGGCATGTCATGTGCCAGTGCTAACTTTCAGTTTGACCTGAACAATTCTGTTGTTTCTGACCTTCTGAACCACAATGATATACGGAGGTATTACCACTTCCTCATTTGTCTCTGGAATGTTTTCATGGTAATGAAGGATAAAGCCTCCAAGAGTTTCATAGGCCTCATGCTCCGGTATGTTTAGCTCGTATTTTTTATTGATGTAATCGATCTCGAGGCGTCCGGAAAATAAAAATTCATTTTCAGAAAGTTTTTTCTCAATCTCTTCAGGGATGTCATGTTCGTCCTGTATTTCTCCGAAAATCTCTTCCATGACGTCTTCAATTGTTACCATCCCGGCTGTACCACCAAATTCGTCAACAACTACTGCTACACTGCGATGCATGTTGGTGAATTGTTTTAAAACTTCATTGGCACTCATTACTTCAGGGACGATAGTAACAGGAAGGAGGACATGCGTAATCTCTGCCGGCTCGGTAAACATTTCTGATGAATGGACAAAACCAATTATATTATCGATGTTGTCGCGATACACCAGAATTTTAGAGAGGGTTGTGTCAATAAAGAGTTTTACAAGTTCATCTACTTCTTTATTTACTTCAATGGCAACGATCTCATTTCGGGGAATCATGCATTCTTTAACTTTTACTTCTTTAAAGTCGAGTGCATTCTGAAATATCCTTATCTCCGTATCCATCTCTTCTACCTGGTTGTTCTTGGAGGTTAATTCACGGATATAAAAATCGAGATCTACTCTTCCGAAGACAGGGTGTTCTTCAACAAAATTAATCTTGAATAACAGGCGCATAAATAATTTCGACAAGGCAAGTACAAGCCAGACGAGCGGCGACAAAATGTAATATAAAACCTGGATCGGGATGGCCAGAAAGCTAAGTATGGCATTGGGGTTTATCCTGAAAATTACTTTCGGAATAAATTCAGCAGCTATTAGGATGATAAGAGTACTGAGTATTGTCTGAATAATAAGAAGCATGCCATCGCCATGAAGCTGATGCGGTAAATACATTCGGAGCAAATCCATCGTAATGAGTTTTTGAGACATTACAATACCATAAATTACCAGTGCAATATTATTTGCAATGAGCATACTTGCAATAAAGCGGGATGGAGATTTTACAAAATTCCAAATCAAACGAGCCGAAAAACTTCCTTGACTTCTGTCGAGTTCGATACGAAGTTTGTTGGCAGACAGGAACGCAATTTCACTTCCTGATGAAAATGCAGAGAAGATTAAAGTGATTAAAATGATACTCCAATCAGACATGGAAGATAGCGGTTACCGCTGGTGTTATCAGGATAAGTTTTATCAGGATTAATACAATACTGAATTTCGAAAAAATAGTTTCCTGCATAATTATCTTAATAGATTAAATCTCCGGCAATATTAATGATATAATTCCTTTTCGTCCTTTTGGGAAAAACGGATACGTTGTCTGCGCCTAATCGAAAACATGATTACAGCAACGAGTGTTACAAAAAGCATCCATAAAGCAGATTCCAATCCTTCATGAAAGAATTGAAATATGGCTATGCCCAAGCTTATTAAAGTGATGCAAAGCCAGGCAATTTCAAGAGTCCTTAGCATGTATTTCGTTATTTATTGATATGGTTCCTTTTATGTTAAAAATCTTGTACTTGGTAAAATCCTGATTAGCTTCGAAACCATTACCGAATATGATTTCATCCTTTGTAGTAATCTTTACGAATTCATCACTTGTTAGCTTCTCACTGCGTTCGTCCCAAACTAAATGCTCTGTATTCAATCGTTCTCCTTTTTGGTTGATCACAGAAACGTTTTTTCTAGCCTCCATTCTTTGTTCTCTTTCATATCGAATTCCATAATCGGCATCCATTCTGCTTTTTACTTCAAGTCTGTCGTCATAAAAAATAGTATGAAACCCTTTTGGCATTTCAATATACGAATTATCTGATTCATACCTGTTCATGATAGGGGCTGTTAATTCAACCTGAATTCGTGCCGAATCACTATAGAGTATTTTAATATTTCTGGCTGATTCCTGAGGTACTTTTTGCCCTTTACTGTAAAGTTTGACCTTATCCAGATCGTTTTCGCAAGAAATCAAAGTCGTTACACAAACAAATATGAATATACAACCAGCGATTCTCATATTACAAACGTAGCTTTTTTACAACAAAATACTAATTACTAAAGCATAAAGAATTACTAAGTATTTAGTATGAGTCATTTAATTATAAACTTAAGTGAAAGGGCAAAGGCTTTATAATTCGTTGAATATTACTGTTAACGAAAGGTTAATCCACTCGGTAAGCCGTATTAAAATTTTAATTTTGCCATCCTAAATTTAAATAGATCAAATGAAAAAATTAATAGTGATTCCTGCCTTATCCTGTGTTGTTGCCAGCTTGATTTTTACGAGCTGCTCAAATTCTGAAGCAAAAAAAGGAGTTGGAATTGAAATGGCAAACTTCGACAGCTCTGTAAGTCCTTCGGTGGATTTCTTCCATTTTGCAAATGGAGGTTTTATCAAGTCGAATCCAATACCGGCTGATCAAGTGCGATGGGGTTCGTTCAGCATACTGGCCGAGAATAATAAAAAGAATATGCTAGAGCTGGCTGATGAAGCCGCAAAAAAAACAGGACAGACTAAGGGCTCCTCGGAACAACTTGTGGGTGATTTTTATTTCAGTGCAATGGATACAATTACAATCGACAAGTTAGGTGCAACACCTATCAAGTCTGATATGGATGCCATCGATAAACTGACAGACATGAACAGCATCCTTTCTTATGTTGCTCAGTTACAGAAGTGGGGTACTAACCCAATGTTTTCTTTCTATGCCGGACAGGATCCGAAAAACAGTGAGGTGTTCGTTCCGCAATTAGGACAGGGGGGGTTATCACTTCCTGATCGCGATTACTACGTAAACAACGATCCGCGCTCTACCGAAGTTCGTAAGGAATTTCTGAAGCACGTGACAACCATGTTTAAATTATACGGACTAGACGAAAATACATCAAAGAAGTATTCAGATGTTATCATGCGAATTGAGTCCTCTCTTGCAAAAGCATCGATGACGCGTTCCGAGTTACGTGATCCATTTAAAACATATAACAAGGTTACTATTGCTGATCTTAATAAGATGACTCCTTCAATCAACTGGGAGACGATGATGAAGAACCTCGACATCAACGGTAAATACGATTACCTTGTTCTTGGTCAGCCGTTATTTTTAAAGGAACTTCAGAATCAGGTTATGTCGACATCTGTCAACGACTGGAAGATTTATCTGAAATGGAATTTGTTAAGTCTTGCAGGAAATGTTCTAAGCAATGATTTCGTAACAGAAGATTTTAATTTTCACAATAAGTTTCTTGGAGGCCAAAAAATTATTCAGGCAAGATGGAAAAGAATGGTTCAGTTAACAGATGCAATGGTTGGTGATGCATTCGGTCAGCTTTATGTTGCAAAATATTTTCCGCCTGATGCAAAGAAGAAAGCCGATGAACTCGTGTCGAATGTAATGACTGTTTATAACGAACGATTAGAAAAACTTGATTGGATGAGCGACGTTACCAAAAAGAAAGCGATCGAAAAACTCCATGCCATTACACGTAAGATTGGATACCCTGATAATTGGAAAGATTACAAAGGCCTCGACATCAATCGTGATTCTTTCTTTAAAAATATCGTTAATGCCACTAAATGGAATTACGACTTTGTTGTAAATCAAATTGGAAAACCTGTAGACCGTACTCAGTGGGGAATGACGCCACCAACTGTTAATGCTTATTATAACCCGTCGAATAATGAAATTGTTTTCCCTGCAGGTATTCTTCAACCACCTTTCTTCAATGCGAAAGCTGATGATGCCGTAAACTATGGAGGCATTGGTGCTGTAATTGGTCATGAATTGACTCATGGATTCGATGATGAAGGACGGAATTTTGATGCAAAAGGAAATCTTACTAGCTGGTGGTCCAGCGAAGATTCAGCAAAGTTTATGGACAAAGCGAATGTGATCGTAAGACAGTTTAATGAGTATACTGTTCTCGATACTATCCATGTAAATGGAGAATTAACTCTTGGAGAAAATATCGCTGACCTGGGTGGAATCATCATTGCTTATGATGCATTCAAACGAACAGCTCAGGGAAAAAGCAAAGAGAAGCTTGATGGCCTAACACCTGATCAGCGTTTCTTTCTTGGCTTTGCCGCATTGTGGGCTGGAGATATTCGCCCTGAAACACAGGCACAGAGAATTATCACCGATCCACACTCTCCCGGACTTTACCGCGTAAACGGACCACTAAGTAATATACAGCCATTCTATGATGCATTCGGTATCAAACCAGGTGATAAAATGTATCGCCCTGATTCTTTAAGAGCCAAAATTTGGTAATCATTATTGAAGAATTAAGAGGCAAGTATTAATTTAGTTTAAGAACCAGAAATAAGAAATAACTTATTTCTGGTTTTTTTATGGTTTGAGAAAGCTAATTGAATATTATCCTGATACCTGATACATCTTCCCTATCTTCGCCTCATGTCAATTGTTTTTTCAGATTTTAAACTTAACCGGCAACTATGGAATGCCATCGCTGATGCCGGATTTGAACATCCTACTGAAATTCAGGAGAAGGCAATTCCTCTCATACTTCAAGGTCACGATGTGTTAGGTATTGCGCAAACGGGTACAGGTAAAACTGCTGCCTATCTGATTCCAGTCATATTCAAAATAAAATACGCTCAAGGTGAAGATCCACGAGCATTAATTGTCGTTCCAACTCATGAGTTGGCATTGCAGGTTAACGAACATGTTAAGCTGATTGCAAAATATACTGATATACGGTCTGTGGCTCTTGTGGGAGGCACGGGAATGAAGTCACAAAAAGATTCGTTGAAAGGAGGGATTGATATTGTTGTTGCAACTCCCGGCAGGCTGATGGATCTTTATTTATCAGGTCATTTGAATCTGAAGGAAGTCGGAATATTTATCATGGATGAAGCAGAGAGACTACTCGATATGGGATTTAAAAACCAGATCGGTCGCATTCTAGAAGTGATTAAAAGAAAAAGACAGAATCTGTTATTCTCTGCAACATGGAGTGATAAAGTTAAACGGATATCAGAGGAGTTTTTGGTTGGACCTGTAGAAGTCAGGATTGCCCCCGAAATAATAACTGTGAAATCGGTTTCACAAAAGCTTTATTATGTACCTAATCTTAAGACAAAAATAAATTTGCTTGAAAATCTAATCAGCGATTCTGCTTTTTTGAAAGTGATTATTTTCTGCAAAACAAAATCAACGGCGACAAATATTGCCAAATACATTGAAAGGAAATACGGAGAGGCAAAAGTCAGGCTGATTCATGGAAACAAGGATCAGAATACACGGTTGAATGCAATGAAGAATTTCAGTGAGATGGATATACCATATTTGGTAACGACTGACGTTGCGTCAAGGGGAATCGATATTCGCGATGTTACGCATGTAATCAATTTCGATGTGCCACTAATTTACGAAGATTATATTCACCGTATCGGACGAACCGGTCGCGCATCGCGTACAGGTGATTCGATTACCTTCTGTGCGCCAAATGATATTTATCATCTGAAAAAAATTCAAAAACTGATAGGTCAAAAAATTCCAATATTGCCTATTCCTGAAGAAGTCGAAATTACAGAAACTCCATTTGAGGAGAATCAGGTAATCATGAGAGAAGTGGATATGCAGAGAAGAAAAGAAGATCCCGAATATCAGGGTGCATTTCACGAAAAGAAACATGTACTGCTGTTAAAAAAGAAAAGAAGGTAAATATTTATTTTCCCGAAATAGCTTACAGACTTTTTCATTTATGGATAATGAAGCTGTCAAAAATATAATCAGATAAATTTTCAATCTGGATTCGATCTTGTCATCGCAAAAAAATAAAAACTATTTACTTATTGCCTTTCTGGCCGTCATCTGGGGCAGTTCATTTATTTTAATGAAACGCGGACTGATTGTTTATACTCCAATTCAAATTGGAGCATTACGGATTTTCGTCGCATTCCTGTTTATGCTGCCAGTTGTTATCAGGTATTTCAGAACCATAGAAAAATCAAAATGGAAATATCTGATTGCTACCGGTTTTTTAGGTAATGGAATTCCTTCGATATTATTCCCGCTTGCGCAAACAAAAATCAGTGGTTCCCTGGCAGGGATGATAAATTCACTGACTCCCATATTCACCCTGATTGTCGGTCTGCTTTTTTTCGGAATGAAAGCCGGTCGCAATCGCATATTAGGATTAGCTATCGGATTATTTGGAGTGATACTCATGATAACCGGACAAACAGGAAGTATCGGACTGAGTGAGGGCAATGTATATGCATTGTATGTTGTACTTGCAACAGTATGCTATGCATTCAGCGTAAACATTCTTCGATTTAAACTCAGCGAAATTGATTCTTTAAAATTATCGGCGTTCGCATTATTTTGTGTGGGAATACCTATGGGCATTCTGTTATTTTCAGGTGATTTTATTCAGCGGACAGTTAGTACGCCGGGGTCCGGAATAGCTGTATTTTACATTATTATTCTGGGATTGTTGAGTACAGCGATATCAACAATATTATTTAATCGTCTTATTAAAAGCTCCGGTGCACTTGCTGCATCAAGCGTAACATATCTTATCCCTGTAGTTGCTGTGTTATGGGGATTGTGGGATCATGAAATCCTTGGGATTTATCATGTAATAGGTCTGTTGTCTATTTTGTCAGGAGTGTATCTCGTAAATAAAAAGTAAGAAAATCCGGGAAATATTAATTGAGGATTTAATCGGGATGTTTTTTTGCGTCACTTAATAGTGTATTTACATATTCCGATTTTACTGTGTCATTTAGCGGGATCCATCTTAAAATATTTAAGATTGTAGGTGAACGTCAACATAAAATATTGTTCAAGTACGTTTGACTGAACATCTTCTAAATAGGAATCGGTGGAATTCCTGGTGATGCTTTTGTTTTGTTTCAATATATCAAAAACGTTTAACCTGATTTCTGCAAGTTGATCCTTCATAAATTTATAACCGATGGATGCATTCCACAACAGATAATCCTGATTATAACTTGCAGATAATCCGTAATTTTTTTGATGCGAAAGATCTGTCTGAAGCACAAGTCCTTTCCATGGAATAACCTGAATCTTGAATTTTGTATAAAGTGATTTGTATTTTGTGTCTGAACTCTTTTGAATAGAATTGGAGATGTTATTATAAGATGCATTAGATGAAAGTAGAAAATCTATGTTTTTACTTATGTTGCTGCTTAACGCAAACCCAAGACCGGTGCCCGTATTTTCAGAAAAGTTCAAATCACTATTAATTAATCCCGGTGTTCGTGAATAGGTAATGTTCCCATTGAGGTTTAAAGTTGACTTAAGCATTTTAACAGGAAAACTGTAATTGCCAAAAGACCGGAGGCTGTAGTTGCCCTCTAGATTTGCAGGCATCACAAGTTGTGATCCTGGTGATAATGAAATACTATTTGAAATAGTAGTATCGTTTACCGCAATGAATGTTGAATTGCCTATGTAATTCTTTGTATATGTTCCACTGAGAAAGAAAAACACCGATGAGTTATTTTCTGAAGAGGTAGCAGAGTAACGAATATTCAGATTGTTTTGCCAATCCTGTTTTAAGTCGGGATTACCTGTGCTTAATAGAAGTGGATTGTTATTATTTATGACATTCTGCAGCTGATTGACAGTAGGAGAGGTGTTCGAACTTCTGTAAAATAATCTCATGTTTTTCTTCGGAGTAAAACGATACTGAAACATGGCTATTGGAAGTAGGCTGTTAAAGTTTTTATTTACGATGCTTTCTGTAGGGAATAGCTGTTCATTTTTTAAATCAGCAAGTTGATAGGAGAGCCCCAGCATAAAATTCCACTTCTCTTTTTGCAGGCGGTAATTAGAGCCAATTGATTGTGATATATATTTACTTTCAAACTGATTTGAAAGAGAAGTATCGAGTGCATTATACAGTTCTTCGACAGGGGAATATGAAAATGTTTTTTTGTCGGAAGTGCTTTTGTTGTAATTGCCCTTGTATGTGAATGAAAGTTGTGCATTCGGTCCGAAAGGTTCCGTGTAAGTTAGCTCCGACGAATTATTCCAGCCATGTGAGTCAGGATCCGATATCTGGTCCAAAGTATTTGTAGGAATTGTATCCGCAAAATACACGGTAAGAGCGTTTAGTGCGCTAGTTCCCTTGCTGCTGTTATAGGATGTACTAAGGTTTGCAGAAAATGTCCTCCCTTTTTTAACAAACGAATGTCTGTAAAGCAGAGGAAGTGAAAATGAAACTCCATCAAGGTTGCTTTCATAGGTGCTGATTGCATTGTTTATTAATCCGGTGGCATCGGAATTTGTACCTGTGAGTGTACTACTTCCATTGTTATTTTGATAGGAAATTCGGGGTTGTAAAAGTACAGAGTTTAATGAATCAAATTTATAATCCAATTTAAGGTTGGCCCGATGATTAATATTTTTGCTTTCAGTAATATTATCTTCTCGATAGTTTAAACCTGCAGCGTCAGAAATAAAATACTGTCGAAAAAGATTACCGGAAGAATTATTTGCGGATCGGTTGAAAAAATAACTAAATGTAAAATCAGTTTTTTTCCATTGATTGGAATAATTTAATCCTCCGGAATTAGTTTCTGATATTCCGTTTTTCTGGTCTATTAAAAAATTTCCAGCATCATTTTGCGGCTGATATCTGCCGCTTCCTCCGCCATGATATCCGCCACTACCACCGGGGCCTCCTCTCGGTCCCTGTGGCCGGCCTGCTGACGAGGTTCCGATTACACCCAACAGATCATCGGACGAAAAATTCTGATCATTAATATTATTGGAGCTTCCTAGTATTGATAGCTTCCGTTTGTTCTTGAAGAAGTTAATACTTAATCCACTCTTCCAGCGGTCATCGGTTCCATATCCGCCGTAAACTCTGCCGAATGTTCCGTTTCGGAATTGAGGTCTGGTAATAATGTTTAGAGTCTTCGAGGTATTCCCATCGTCAAATCCTGTGAACTCGCTCTGATCGCTTTTCTTGTCGAACACTTGTATCTTATCTACTACTTCGGCAGGTAGATTCTTCAATGCGGCATTTGGGTCGTCACCCATATAAGGTTTGCCATCGATAAGAACTTTTTTCACGGCCTCTCCCTGTGCCTGTATTTTTCCATCCTGAATTGTAATGCCAGGCATTTTGGTGGCAAGATCTTCGACATTTGCATCCTTACTTGTCTTATATGCATCAGCATTGTATTGTGTCGTGTCGCCCTTCAATTGAACGGCAGGTAATTTTTCTTCCACATTAACCTCACGAAGCGTTGTTGCCGATTCATGAAGGATAATTCTTCCGGCATTCTGATCACCTGAAATATCCTTGGCAATAAATAAATCGAAAAAACCGACATATGAAATTTTCAACAGATATTTTCCGGGCAAGAAGTTCTTCAGAATAAAAACACCAGAGGTATCCGAAACAGTGGAAATTATTACTACGGAATCAGGTAGTGAGAGAAGAGAAACACCGGCACCAGGTAATGAATGCTGATCATTTCCGACAACAATTCCTCTGACTTGCGAAACCTGAGCTATCGAATCTGTTATTATCAGAAGAAAAAAAATAAGTAAAAAGAAGCATTGTAAAAAAATGCTTGCTCTTGGTAATAACCGCAATTTTATCATTCTGGATTTAGACGTTAATAGCCGAAATAGTTTACCGACAAAACATGTATTAGAATTATTATTTACTCATTTCTGAATAGTATTTGAAAAACAATGGAATTGTTTCAATGCCTTTCATGTAATTGAATATGCCATAATGCTCATTTGGAGAATGAATCAGATCGCTATCAAGTCCAAACCCCATTAGTACAGATTTCAATCCTAATTCTTTTTCGAAGAGGGCTACAATTGGAATGCTACCACCGCCACGTGTTGGGATTGGTTTCTTTCCAAAAGTTTGTTCCATCGCCTTACTTGCTGCTTTATAAGCAACAGAATCTGTTGGAGTAACAACAGGTTCGCCGCCATGATGAGGAGTTACTTTTACTTTCATAGAAGGCGGCGCAATTTTTATAAAGTGCTTTGCAAATAATTCAGTAATTTTTTCAGAGCTCTGGTTGGGCACCAGTCGCATACTGATTTTTGCATTTGCTTTCGATGGAAGAACGGTTTTCGAACCTTCTCCCGTATAGCCACCCCAGATACCATTTAACTCAAGTGTTGGCCGTATGCCTGTTCTTTCGATAGTTGTGTATCCGGTTTCACCTTCAACATCTGCAATACCCAAATCATCCATATATTCTTTTAGATCGAATGGCATCTCATTAAGTTCTTTTCGTTCCTCTTTGGATAGATCTGCAACATCATCATAAAATCCTGGAATTGTTATCCTGTTGTCTTTGTCTTTCAGTGATGTAATCATTCTGCAAAGAACCTGAATAGGGTTTGCAACAGCACCGCCATATACTCCAGAATGCAAATCGCGGTTTGGTCCTATTACTTCTACTTCTAGATAACTTAGTCCGCGGAGTCCTACATCAATCGAAGGAGTGTCGTTGGCAATAATGGATGTGTCAGAAATTAAGATCACATCTCCCTTCAGCCTGTCTTTATTTTCTTTTACCCATGTTCCAAGATTTGATGAACCAACTTCTTCTTCTCCTTCAATCATGAAACGAACATTACAGGGCAGTGAGTTTGTCTTAATCATTCCCTCAAATGCTTTGATGTGCATATACACCTGTCCTTTGTCATCGCAGGATCCACGAGCATAGATTTTTCCGTCTTTGATAACGGGTTCGAAGGGAGGTGAACTCCAAAGATTTACAGGGTCGACAGGTTGAACGTCATAATGCCCATAAACGATAACTGTAGGAAGTTTCGGATCAATTATTTTTTCACCGTATACGATTGGATGACCTTTTGTCGGACATATTTCTACTTTGTCGGCACCGGCAGATTCGAGTTTTTCTTTGATAAACTCTGCAGCCAGTGCAACATCTTTCTGGTATTTACTATCGGCACTTATTGAAGGTATTTTAAGTAAATCAATTAGTTCGTCAATGAAACGCTTTTCATTCGTGCGTATGTATTCCTGAATCTTTTCCATAAGAAGAATTTGGTTTTTGGGATTGTGAAGGTAAGCAAAATTGGCAACCTTAAGAATTGAATCAGGCAGTATGAAATTCTAATCAGATAAGCTTCTTGCCTGTCATCTCTACAGGAATATCAATTCCCATCAATGTAAGGATTGTAGGCGCCAGATCACAAAGCCGGCCTGGGTTTATTTTATGGAAATCGCTATCAATAAAAAATAAGGGAACAGGATTCGTAGTATGAGCTGTATTAGGTGTACCATCAGCATTGATCATGAAGTCAGCATTTCCATGATCAGCTGTTATCAAAAAAGAATATCCGTTTCTCAATCCGGCTTCCACTACGCGTTTCAAACATGCGTTTACAGTTTCTACTGCTTCAATAACAGCAGAAAAAACTCCGGTATGTCCTACCATATCAGCATTTGCAAAGTTGAGGCAAACGAAATCAATTTTCCCCTCTTCCAGACGAAGACATAGTGCATCTGTAACCTGCGCTGCACTCATCGCAGGTTGCAAATCGTATGTTGCCACTTTCGGTGATGGAATCATTATCCGTTCCTCTCCTTGAAAAGGATTCTCGCGTCCTCCGCTAAAGAAAAATGTAACATGAGGATATTTTTCCGTTTCAGCTATACGTATCTGAGTCCGGCCGTTTTTTGAAAGTACTTCTCCCAGTGTATTTGTCAGGTTATCTTTTTCGTAAATGACATTTACATTTTTAAATGTGGCATCATATCTTGTCATCGTGATATAATAAAGCTTCAACGCTTTCATTGCCTGATCGGGAAAATCTTTTTGAGTTAAGGCTTCGGTTATTTCGCGACATCTGTCTGTTCTAAAGTTAAAACAAATTACAGCATCACCATCCTCAATTGTTGCCAGTGGTTTCCCATTGCTGCCTGATATAGTAATAGGCAAAATAAATTCGTCAGTTATTCCTGATGAATAGGAATCTTCAATAGCTATTAACGGATCTGTATAAACGGTGCCTGTCCCATGAACCAAAAGATCATAAGCTTTCTTTACTCTTTCCCATCGTTTATCTCTGTCCATCGCATAGTATCTTCCAACGATTGAAGCTATCCTTCCCGCTGATTTTTTAAGATGCTCCTGTAATTCAGAAATAAATCCTGCAGCGCTCTTTGGATCTGTATCCCTTCCGTCGGTAAAGGCATGAATAAAAACTTTTTCAATTTTATTTTCATACGCAACATCGCACAATGCTTTGAGGTGATCTATATGAGAATGGACTCCGCCATTAGAAACAAGTCCAATGAAATGAAGTTTTTTTCCGGAAGATTTTACATAATGCATGGTATCGCGAATGGCTGACTTTTCAAAAAACGTACGATCGCGAACAGCAAGATTTATTTTTACCAGATCTTGATAGACGATTCTTCCGGCTCCGATATTCAAGTGGCCAACTTCCGAATTTCCCATTTGTCCGGCAGGAAGTCCAACATCTTCTCCACTTGTAAGCAATTCTGTATTTGGATACTTGTATAATGAATCGATGAAAGGAGTTTTCGCCATGAAGATGGCATTCGCAGATGTTTCTGGGCCGTGCCCCCATCCATCCATAACAACTAGTACTACTTTTTTATTTGACATCTATATAAGTTGATGCTTGCTGGATTTCCTGAGAGTTAACAACAACAATTGGCCGTTTTTGTTGCATTAAAAATAACAGCCACAAAGATAGAATTAAACAATTGATGGCAGTTCGACTTTGACAATTGTTCCATTGGGCACATTATCAATAATCTGAATCTTTGCATTGTGCTGGTCGACAATGTATTTGCAGATAAATAAACCAAGTCCGGTGCCTTTCGTGCTCCTTGTTTCTTCGTTGCCGATACGATAAAACTTATTAAATATTTTACGTTTTTCATTGTCAGGAATTCCGATACCCTGATCTCTTATTTCCATAACTACCCATTGGTCTTTCGAAGAACCATGAACGAAAATATTTTTTTCATTTTTTGAATATTTCCATGCATTTTCAAGAAGATTATTGATTAACAGAGTCATCGCATTTTTATCCGCATAAATATGCAAACCGTCTTCAATTTGTACGGTAAGATTTGAATGTCCAGGCATCTGCTGAAACTTTTGAGTCATAAGGCGGATTAATGCAGAGAAGTTGACATCCTCCTTGTTGAACGAATACCCTTTATGATCGATAAGGTTAGCGAGCAATGCATTTTCAACTAAGTTGTTCAGCCTTTCAGTGTCATTGATTGCGCTATTAATAAAAGATTTTGTTTTCTCTTTTTCAAGGTCGTGACGTAAAATAGTCTGCAGATATAATTTAATGGCAGCAAGAGGAGATTTGAATTCATGGGTGATTGACAGAAGAAAGTTTTTCTGCTGCCTGGCCAAATGCATTTCTTTTCTATAAGCACGTATCATCACAAGTGTTCCCCATAATAGCAGTGAAAGAAATACGCTTCCTTCTCCGATTACCATCCAGCGCTTGTTACTTATTTTCTTTTCAAGGAATATGATCTCTGATTTACGCTGTTCCTCAGTAAGATTCTGCAGCATAACATTTTCTATCTTATGCATATATACTTCCTCATTAAGATCGACAAGCAGGTAAGCCCACCAGATAAACTGGAGAAGAACATAAACAGCAAGAAGGACAAGAATGAATAGGGGGCGTCTCACCCGTGAAAGGTAAAAAAAATAGTGGATTCACTAAATATTCAGTCAGGAGTCATCTTGCCAGATTAAAATTATCCTGCAAATTTAAGTGTGTCCATTTCTTTGAATTTCTTCACACTTAAATACTTTTTTTTATTTTTATAGGTGTAACCTATAAGAAGTATACCCTTTGATGATTTCGATATTTCTGGTATAACTTCACCTTTTATTTCGGATATAATACTCAGTTTAAGTACTTCCTTTTTTAAAAATTCGCATACAGATTTTCTGTCATCACGACACAGGTGAAATTTGTATTTTTTATCATCTATCCAGAGGTCGTCAAAGATCAGTTCTGAGGAGGGTCTTTTTGTTTTCAATTCAATCTGGTAGGTAACAAACTGGTTCGAACTGTTATAGATCCATCTTCTCATCCCTGCCCGCAATATCTTGAAATGTGGAAACCTGAAATAGGCTTCATAGATAAAACGGATGATGATGAATAAAGTCATTAATTCTTTTGATATAATTTGATGTTATTGTCAATCCTATTCCTGGAAATCAAGATTCAAAGTGTTGCCATCTACCTGACGCATAATTTGCCAATGGCCATCGGCATCTTTCTTTTCAAGTATATAGTAATCTACTCCGGTATCCCATCCTTCGTAGGGTGTCCATCCTAAATGAACATGTCTTAACTCATTCATTTCTCCTTTTAATATGATTGTCGATGTAATACCGCTTAGATCCTCGCTGATGTTGCATGTATTTGCAACCAGAATTTTATAGTAGTAATGTTTGTTTTGAACATCAACATCATAATCCATAAAATCTGTCTGGACAGAAGGCAGTGTTTGTAGGTAGAAAAAATTTGAATTATCAACCGATCGGTAAATATCGAAACTGGCAACCATTTCAGGATGAACTACTGGCTGCTTCCACTCTGTAAGTACCGTTGCATTGTCTACGACTGTTGAACGGATAACATCTACAATCTGTCCTTCAAGTGTATTCAATGGATAGGTTAGTGATGTATCACTGTATGATGTATAAACATTTCCACAAAGATCGGTGGCCATGATTTTGTATGCATATGGTACCGGACAAACAAAATTAGTATCAAGATAGTGAAGTGTATCTGAGGACACAGTCGTTACATAGCTGAAGTCTTCGCCGGGCGCTGCACGGAAGAGTTGATAACTGCTCACCGGGCATCCGGCGTAAGGTGTCCAGCTAACAGATATGCCTGTTCCTGACTGCTGCGATGAAACGTTGATTGTAGTATGGGCAATTAATCTGGCAAGCGGAATAGAATTAGAACATGTATCGAGTGCCTGAACTTTGTATGTATAGGTATTCGCAAGGGTATTTAATCCGGTATCTATATATTCTGTCGTCAGAGCAAAATTCGTATTCTGAACATTGGTAATAGTGGTGATTGCAGCCAGACCGTTTGTCCCGGGATTACTTCTGTAAATGACATAAGATGCAAGATCGAGATCGGGAACGTTTTCCCAGATAATTTTTACTGATGTATTTGATAATACTGATACGCTAAGAATCTTTGTTTCATTCGGTGGTATCGTATCGCCGGTGCGAATTTGTGATGGATATGTAAATGTTGCTGAACATCCACTAATGTTGGTAACAAAAACACTAACAGTATATAAGCCTGGGCCAGTAAAGGTCATCGCCGGATTCGCATCTGTCGACGTCTGACCATTTCCGAAATTCCACAAATATTGCGGCCCGCTAAGGTTAGTCGAGTTGTCGGTAAATAATACATAAAGTGGAGAGCAACCAGTGATATCACTTACCGAAAATTGGGGTACTGGCATCGGATATACTTCAAATGGTTGTGAGAGTCTACCGGTGTCGTTGCATCCGAATCCGTTATAAGCTATTAGTTGTACATCGAAAATGCCGGCAGCATTGAAAGAGTGACTTACATTCGTGGTAATTGATGTATCGCCATCACCAAAATGCCAAACAGAATATTGATAACCGGTTGAAGTGTTTGTAAAGGCAGATGTAACCGGCTGACAACCGTTATTGATGCTGGAAGTAAATGAAGCTAAAGGTGAAGGATGAATAATTACCGGTTGAGGAAGTTCGTAGAATGAATAACAACCTGCAGTATCACTCGTTACAAGTGAAACAGTAAATGATCCAGTGTCAGAAAAGACATGGGAAGCATTTGTAGAAAAGTATGTATTCCCATCACCAAAATTCCAACTATATGATACGGCATTTATAGATTGATTTGTAAAGGTTGCTTCAAATGGGAAACAACCTTCGAGCGAAGATGCTGTGAAATTTGTTATAGGACCCTGGACAAGAATATAATTGGATCGAAGGATCGAATCTGCACAGCCGAATTTACTTTTTGTGACAAGCTTCACGTTATAATTTCCGGGAATGTTATAGATGTGAGACGGATTTATATTCGTACTCGTTGTCCCATCGCCAAAATCCCAGAGATATGCATCGCCATCCGATGAAAGATTTGTAAAATTGACAAGCGAAGGAGCACATGCCTTCACATCGGTACTTATAAAATCCGCATGCGGACTTCGGACTACAATTTTGCTTTGCGAAAGCAAAGTGTCACTGCAGTTTGCGCCACTAGCTTTAACAATAAACATTACATCGTATATGCCGGGCTGTGAATAAACATGGGAGGGATTTTGAAGTGTTGATGTGGTTCCATCGCCGAAGTCCCAATACCATGTATCTACTACAAGATTAGAAGTATTGTTGAACTGAACAGGGAAAGGAAAACATCCTGAATCTCCGGAAGTAGTATAACTTGCAAGAATCACTGGAAGGCTTTTTGCGTTAACGGTGTCTTTACAACCATTGATATCCGTAATCATAAGTACAGGATTACAACATGGTCGTGAATAATATGTGTGGACAGGAGATTGAGCCGTTGATGTATCTCCATCACCGAAATTCCAAAACCAGGAAACTGCATTCGTGCTCTGATCGATGAAGGAAGCAGTAACCGGAGAACAAATCTGATCTGTTGTATAAATAAATTCAGCATAAGCTGTATCAACTCTGATATACTGAGGATATACAACAGTATTTATACATGCACCCCTATAAACTGTTAATGAAACATCGTAAATCCCGGCCTGCGAATATGTATGCTGTGGATTCTGATATGATGAAATATTTCCATCACCCAGATTCCATTGATAGCTGTCAACATTCGTTGAGTTATTTATAAATGTGATATCAACTTCATTACAACCTTGTCTTATCCCTGATGAAGAAAAATTAGCATTTGGAATCTTGACTGTAATAGCAGGATTAATGTAAAATGTCTGTGAACATCCGCCAAAGTCAGTAACAGTTAGACTCACTGTAAAAATTCCTTCGTTCACATACATATGCGAAGGCATTCTCTGTGTTGATGTCTGTCCATCACCAAAATCCCATACATAAGTCTGGTAATTCTGAAGACTTGTAAAAAACTCAACGGTATCATGACCGCAGATTTCATTCTCGCTGGCAATCATCGGACTTACAAAACTCGAGAATATGCTTGTCGAAAGACTTGCAGTACAACCTGCTGTATCGGTGACTGTTTGCGTAATTATATAATTCGGTAATGAAGAGTTATAAACATGAACCAGATTTTGACTCATATCATTTGTTCCATCACCAAGATTCCATTTCCAACTTACTGCATTGTATGATGTATCTGTAACAGTGACCATTGTATTTGTACAACTGGATGTTTGGCTTACTGCAAACCCCGGTTGAGGACCTGCAATATGTACAATGCTGTCCATCTGTAATACCTGTACAATTCCAAGAGTATCTGTAGCGGTAAGAGTAACAGAAAATATCCCGGGTGAATTGTAAACATGGAACGGAAACTCATCAGATGAAGATTGTCCGTCACCAAAATCCCAGTTCCAGGTAACTGATCCATTTATTCTGTTTGTGAAAAATACGTTTAACGGAGCGCAGCCACTCTGTACTTCCGGATAAGAACCGTGACCGGTATCAATATGTGAAGAATCGGGCTGGCCAAAAATAAATGGCGGCGGATTATATGACAATGAACACACACCGTTAGAAATCGTGAGCGTAACATTGTAATTCCCCGGCACTAGAAAAATATGCTGAGGGTTTTCAAGAGTAGAAGAATCGCCATCACCGAAATCCCACAGCCAGCTTGTTGCGCCAACAGAGTTTGCATAAAAATCTACAGTGTTCGGAAACATATTTCCCTGAGGCACTCCATAATAATTTGCTCCGAAAGGAGGGAAGTAAACACTATTACTCTGCATTGTTGTATAGGTACATCCGCCTGCAGTGGTAATGGTTAGTGAAACACTATGATAACCCGGGCTATTATAAGTATGAGAAGGATTTTGTAGTGTACTATTTGTTCCATCGCCGAAATCCCAAACCCAGGAAACAGCATTGACTGATGAATCAGTGAAAGATGCGATGTATGGAGGACAGACTGTAGCTGTATGTAGAAATTTTGCTTTTCCACCCTGTACATTAAAAGTACTGAAGTTGTTCATTGATTGTGCACACCCGCCACCTGCTGATGTAGTAGTGAGCGATACTGTAAATATTCCTTCTCTTAAATAAGTATGTACGGGATTTTGAGATGATGAAGTTATTCCATCACCAAAATCCCATAACCACGATGTACCTCCAATTGCACCGTCAGTGAATTGTGCTGTTAAAGGTGCGCAACCGGTTGTCGTAGGTGGTGGGATATAGTTCGCTGCAGGGTTGACCGTTTGAACGTAATTCGATTTTATTATCGTGTCATGGCAACCGAGTGCATCTGTAACTATAAGTGTGACATTGAAGTTTCCGGACGCTGAATAAAGATGTGTTGGGTTAGCAAGTGTGGAAGTTCCACCGTCACCAAAATTCCAGTAATAACTTAAACCACCTGATTGAGAAATAGAATTGAATGAAGTAAGTAATGGCGGACAACCAATTCTTGGTGAACCATTGAAAATGGCCTGCGGTGAAGTAACTGAAACATGATTTGGTAAAACAAGATTTTTGCTGCATCCTGCAGAACCCTGACATTGAAGAGTGACTGAAAAATTTCCGCTGTTTGTATAAACATGAACAGGGTTTACAGCGGTTGAGGTAGTTCCGTCACCAAAGTACCAGACACACGATGTATAACTTGTTGAATTGTTCTGAAACTGCACGGCAAGTGGAGCGCATCCTGACGAATTTACTGACTGAAAATTTACTGAAGGTTTTGTACCTACATGAATGAGATTATTTTTTACAACTGTATCAATACATCCTGTTGTAGTTGTTACTATCAGGGAAACAGAATAATCCCCACCGGAAGTATATGTATGTGTAGGGTTAGATATTGATGCATTTGTACCATCACCAAAATTCCAATAGCTTGAAGCAACCTGAGTATTTGTGTTGTTGAATGTTACTACGAGGTCGGTACAGCCATTATCTACATCCTGAGTGAAGTCGGCCCAGTGGTTAAGTCCAACATTAATCACTACCGGATTTTTAGAGGTATCTCTGCAGCCTGATGAGTTTGTTACGATTACAGAAACAGAGTAATTCCCGGGACCGGGAAATGAATGTCCAGGATTCTGAATTGTAGAACTTGTATTATCTCCGAAAGACCATAACCAGGATACTCCATTGTTTGAGTTATTGCTGAATTGAAAAACCGTCGCCGGATCGCAATTGGATGTGGACGAAGCAGTCACCGTAGCATTTGGCTTTGGTGAAATTGTTATAAGTTGATTTTGAATTTTTATATCCTGACATCCTGAAGTATTGGATGCAATCAATGTCACGGTAAAGGTACCTGCATAGGTAAAAGAGTGTGATGGATTTGTTTGTGTAGAAGTTGTTCCATCACCAAAATCCCAGAGATAGGATGTCGCTCCTCCGTTTGATGTATTTGTAAAAACAAATATATTGTTGTCGGGACAGGCAGTAGTTATATTGACAGAGAAATTTGCAGTGGGTTTTCCCGAGACACTTATAAAATTAACGTATCGGGCAGTGTCGGTATTTCCTGCAGCATCATATGCAATTAATGTTACTGTAAAAGTGCCGGGAGAAGTATAAAGGTTAGAGGGATTGGCAAGAGTTGAAGAGTTTCCGTTTCCTAAGTTCCAGTACCAGGCAACAGCGCCTGATGAAGTACTCGTAAACTGAACATTTAATGGTAAACATCCCGAGTTCTGATTTGCAGTAAAAGAAGCAACCGGCAGTGCCTGAGCCTGTTGGTAAAAGGCACTGAAGAGGAGTATTAGAAACTCCAATACAGCCCTTCCGGGAATTCTTTTCAGCATTATGGTTTATTTAATATCGATTAATCCTTGGCCTTGCCTCCGTAACAGGCAAGAGGATGTGATGCAGAATCGTTATTTGACCTGCACCATTCTTGTACTTTTATCTAGATAGAGCGGACTACTTTCCGGAGAAACAACACTTTTTGGTTCAGCTTGTGCTACAAGAAGACCTTCATTATCAATTTGCTTAATTCTATAGTTTACACTTCCTGAAAGTGGTTTTGTGTCTACCCAGCTATATAAGAGTTCGAGCAGTGATCCGATTCCTTCTTTTAAACCTACAGGCTCATATTCATTACCATCCGTTGAGCGCTCGATTACATAAATACAATCGTTCGAATTTCCTTTGGCTACCCAGTTGATGTAAATTTTTCCTGTATTATATACAATACTCTCTTTTACAAACTCCAGTTTGCCTGGTTGTTTATAAGCAACAGCTGGTTCCTGAGCTAATGCGCTCATTGCTGCAAATACAAGTACATATAATAATACAAGCTCGAGTGCAAACACGAACAGCTTTTTTGAAGCACTTTTTGTCTTCAATTCATTCAATGTTCCTGAAACCTGCATTTCTTCGATTGATTTGGATATAAATGTTTTCATCTTTATCTGTTTTGATCTTTAGCAATATATACTCAACTGCATAGGTGTGGTTTGAACATTATTGCCCGAATCTTACAACTGTAAGGTTTCATTAGGTTCTTGTCAGGTTAACTTGAATAAAGAGTTGCGAATTGTCCTGAATAGCGAATTCTTTATCTGATTTAAGGGTTTTCAAAAATGTTCGTCATTTTAATAAGTTTTTTAAAAGTGTTTGAAAAACGATTAAATAAATAAATGCAGAATGAATCAAAAACGAAAGATGGCCGTTATAATCCTTCATAAATCCTTAACTCCCGATACGGAAAATGGAAACGCTCAACAAAACCATCAAAAAATTAAATGAATCCGAATACCAGGATCTATTATCTGCTGTAGCCGGTCGTAAAAACAATAAACCTTATCTCGTACTCGAAGCAGCACGAAATAACAGTTACGACGAAACCCGTATGATGGAATTGCTTAATGTAAATCCCAGTACATATTATACGCTTAAGTCAAGACTGAACGAACGTATTGCTCAATATTTATCACAGAATGTTAAAAACCCAATTAGCGCTCTGAAAGATAAAGTAGCACTGGTACCTGCAATGGTTTTTGGCAATGACAGAGAAGTGGCAATCCGTGCATTGAAAAATCTGGAAAAGCAACTTATCGAATACGATTTAAGTAATGAGCTTATCGTTGTATATAAATCGCTCGCCCGGTTAAGCATGTATAATGGTGATTATGATTATTACGAAAAAGAATATAATCGTCACGTAGCATACTCACTCGCTGTTGTAAAGGCAGAGGATCTTTTTTATGATTTCGTAAAGAGAACGGGAAACTATCTTCTTACAAAAGATGAAAGAGACAGAGATCATGTAAAGGCATGTCTTCGCGAGCTGACAAACATTTCTGAATTGTATCAGGGACACCGTTTGTTCGTTATGTACAACATCGTCAGAATGTATTACCTGTGCATATTTACAAGACAGGAAAATCTCAGGTCTCTCGAAATGGAGATCGACTCAATTCTCCAGCAGATCAACAAGAATTTTGAGAAATATGAACTCGATACTTTTTATCAGAGCATTAAATTTCTGGTTGATTATTTATACTTCGAATATTATCAGCGTACCGGTAATGCTGTCAGAGCGGATCATTATTATAAGATCATCAATAAAAATGTTCCTGAAATTGCTTTCAAGCCAGTCTTTAGTTTCTATGTGACGCAGTTTCTGCAATCTAAAATTGAGCGTTTCCTGAGTAATGGTAATGTTCAGGAGCTTACAGACATCAATGCTGAACTGGAAGTTAATTTTGAAACAGACATCAACGAACCATATCCTTGTATTGCTTTCCGACGATTCATTGCACTTGGTAAATTTTACGAAGGAGATAATTCCGGTGCCGCAAGAATCATGAACAATCTTCGGAACGAACTATCGATGAAGAAATATCTTTTCACCGATGTAGAATACAAACTCTTTCAAGCCATGCAGTATTGTTTCATGGGTGAAGATGGGCTTTGCAGCCAGTTACTTCAAAGTGTAAAACGCCAGATCACAGAAAACGAAGAGATGTTTATCTCAGCAACAATATTCATCAAGTTGTTAAAGGCTGCGATTAAGCCGGAAGAATTCCGCAAAAAAGTAAAACGACTTACAGAGATTTACGAAAATTTTAAAAACGCCAACACCGGAAACCAACCTATTCTCTGGTTTGTAAAAATGGATGATGCAATGATTCGTAAAATGGCAAATCCAATTAAGGAATAGACTCCTGATATAAAGATTATTAAAAAGCTGTCCGAAGAGGACGGCTTTTTTGCTTTACGGAAGTTCAACAAAGGAAACTACATGCCTAATTCTACTAATTGATAAAAATCCAATGGCTATTGCCAGAAGATAATGATCGAAGTACTAGAAATTTATTGCATCGAGAACACGCTCATTAAGCGGCTTGTTCACATACTTCACTACATAAGGATTAGTAGAGGCCCTGTTTATGTCTTCAGGACTAATGCTTGAAGAAAGAACAATTACCTTGCAGCCATTCCTGATATTCTCAGGTAATTTCTCAAATTCAACCAGAAAAGCAAAACCATCCATAATTGGCATGTTTAAGTCGAGAAAAATAACCTGCGGAAGGACATCCATCTCAGTTGCATTATCATGGAGATACTTCAATGCATTTTCACCTGAGTTTTTTACAACTACCTCCTTTGAAAATTGGTTGGTAGTAATCATACGCTCATTGATAAAATTATCAATATCGTTGTCGTCTATGAGAAGGACACGATCAAACTTATAAGACTTGTCTTCGGTTTTCATGATGACTTAGATAAAAGAGAAGTGGTGATGAGTGGAATCGAACCACCGACACAAGGATTTTCAGTCCTTTGCTCTACCAACTGAGCTACATCACCATATGGCCGGCAAAAGTAGGAAAAAATCATGTCCTCCAAAATATATTTGATGTCATGTAGTAAGTATATCGATAAAAAATAAATTGCATTCTCTAAGAACATTATGAATCTAACTATAGATATCGGTAACAGCCTCGTTAAAGTAATAGTTTTTGATGATACAAATCCTGTCTTCAGAAAGGTCTATAAACGATTGACACCGTTACAGATCAACAGGTTGAGGAAAAATTTTAATATTACAGGTGGAATGGTTTCATCAGTGATTAAAGTAAATAAAGCCATTGATAAGGCTCTGATGAAAATCCCGAATTTCAGAACACTTTCATCATCAGTGCCATTGCCTGTTAAAAATCTTTATAAGACTCCTGAAACATTGGGTAATGACAGACTTGCAAATGCTGTGGCCGCCGCATTTTTATATCCGGGAAAGAATGTACTCGTAATTGATGCCGGAACATGTGTAAAGTATGATTTCATTAATTCGGATAATGAATACATCGGTGGAAGCATTTCACCAGGAATGGAAATGAGGTTTAAGGCATTGCATAAGTTCACCGGCCGATTACCATTGGTGAAGGAGATGAATGTGAAAGTGATGACAGGTATTACTACTGAAAGTGCAATTCAGACTGGTGTTATGATCGGAATGATAGAAGAGATAAAAGGATTCATAACCAGGTACAATATGAAGTATCCATTAGTAAAAGTGATTCTTACGGGGGGGGATGCCCATCATTTTGAAGAAGAACTTAATTTGAGCATCTTTGCGGCCGCAGATCTGGTAAACATCGGTTTAAACCAAATTATCAAGTTTAATGCGGGTAAAAAACCGAAAAAATAACAACCGGTTATTGCCGTTTATCCACTTTAATAATCAGGAATGAAATACATCCATCACAGACCATCACTCTTCTTTTCCTTCTTATTAATCCTGATATTTTCCCATTCGACTCAGATTCTTCTTGCGCAGAATGCCACAAGCTCTCCTTATTCCAGATTTGGAATCGGAGATTTAAACACCGGTGGTTTTGCCCGTAATCTTTCACTAGGAGGAACTGAAATAGGCCTAAATCAACCCGGATTTATTAATTACGGAAACCCTGCTTCCTATTCTTCATTGTGGTTTACAACCTACGAGGCCGGCCTCGATTTTAAACAATATGAGTTTAAGAGTCTGAGCAAAGAACATCGCACGCATACTTCATCGTTCTCGTATTTTGATTTTGCTTTTCCAATAAAAGCTCAAAAGTGGTCATTGGGGTTTGGATTACTTCCATACAGTAATACGGGATATTCAATTACTGAAAAGAGATATTCCGCATTCGCTGAAGATGAGATAAGGACGTATAATGGTTCCGGAGGACTAAACAATTTTCATATAGGAACGGGTTTTAAAGCATCGAAAAATTTATCTCTGGGGTTAAATACAGAATATCTTTTTGGAGTAATAAATAATGACAGAACTGTTTCTTATACAAGTCCATATTATTATAATACAGAAATAAATTCTAGTACTTCCATTGGTTGGTTTCATTTTAAAGCGGGTCTTCAATACAAAATCGACAGCCTTCCTGTTGGGAAAAGTGACTCAATTATTAATCTTGAAAAAAAGATAGAACTTCTCAATGATTCACTTTCGAAACTTATCGGAATAAGTTCAGGTGATTCGAGTTCTGAAATATATGTTCGTAAGAATTTGCTTGCCTCAGAAATTTCGGCTGCAAAAACGATGAAGAATAATGTCGTGAATCGCAGAGCGAAAAGCGACTGGAATCTTGTTTTAGGTTTGGTCGCATCACCGGCAGCAAATCTCCGTGCAAGAAGTTCTTATCTCGCACATTCATTTCGTTATTTCAGTTATGCAAATCCTGAACAAGGTGTTTTGCAAAGAGACACAATTGTTAACATCGAAGGTCAAAGCGGAAATGTTCGTTTGCCATTAAGTGCCGGACTTGGTTTCTCCCTGACTAAAGGGAATAACTGGGTTTTATGCGGAGACTATTCTTTCCAGCAGTGGAGTGATTTCTTATTTTTAAATTCAACCGACTCTCTTGTCGACAGCTGGAAAATAAATGCTGGTGTTCAGTTTACCCCAAACGACAGGGCAATAAAAAGCTATTGGAAAACAATGCAATATCGTTTAGGTTTTCACTATGAACAGACATATCTGAAGCTCAACGGGAAAAATATCAATGACATCGGAATTTCTGCAGGTTTTGGTTTACCGGTAAGAAAAGCTGGAACTATTCTGCATTTTACCTTCGAAGCAGGAAAACGAGGTACAACTGAGAATAATTTGATTCTCGAAAAATATTTAAAATTTACTTTTGGCTTTACTATTAACGACCGTTGGTTTGTAAAACCAAAATACGATTAATTTTATCAGACGTATCGAAATTTTATCAGGCAATATCAGCTAATCAATAAGATGAATTCCCCAAAGAGAGTGATTTCAATATGGTTACTTAGCGGATGTTTTCTGATCTTCTGCATGGTAATTATCGGTGGAATTACCCGCTTAACCGGATCAGGGCTTTCGATAACTGAATGGAAGCCCATTATGGGCGCTATTCCTCCTATGAATGATAAGGAATGGGAAGATGCTTTTTCTTTGTATCGTCAAATACCACAGTTCGAAAAAATCAATTCTCATTTTACTCTCGTAGAATTTAAATCAATTTTCTGGTGGGAATATGCTCATCGTCTGCTTGGAAGGATTATCGGTCTCGTATTCGTTATTCCATTTCTCTGGTTTTATTTTAGAGGAATGTTCGATAATAAAACGATACGCAAAGCTTTATTTCTGTTTTTTCTCGGGGCACTTCAAGGAGTTGTTGGTTGGTTGATGGTGAAAAGCGGATTGACCGAACGAACAAGTGTAAGTCATATTCGTTTAGCCATTCACTTATTAACTGCTTTCATCACCTTCGGTTTCACGTTTTATTTTGCATTGGAATTGCTTACTAAGAAGCCGCAATCAGCGGGCAGGTTTTCTGGGTATGCAATCACATTATTTTTTCTTGTTACACTTCAGATTATTTACGGTGCTTTTGTTGCAGGGCTGCATGCCGGTAAAATGTATAATACATATCCATTGATGAATGGGAATTTAATTCCTGAAGGATTATTCTATCTGGATCCGGACTGGATTAATTTTTTCGATAATCCCGTGATGATTCAATTTATTCACAGAATGCTGGCAGCGATTATTGTACTCTTCACTTTCTTCATTTGGTTCAAGTGGAAGTATTTTCAATTAAATGAAAAGCAGAAAAGAGGAATTAAGTTTTTTTCAATTGCCTTGGGGATTCAATTTTTGTTAGGTGTATTTACGCTTCTTACAGGCGTTGATATCACTTTGGCTCTCCTGCATCAAGGTAGTGCCTTCATGCTGTTTAGCTCCTGTGTTTATCTGATATTCATAAGCTGAAATTATTCCCGGAAAATTATCTGCAAAAAAAACTAACGATAAGTTTTATTTACTCCTTACTTCCAGGAAAAAGTTCCTAAAAAATATTTTACGTCTTCTTTCACAAAGCTTAATACGGGAGCCAGTGAATCAGGATTAGGAGGAGCATAAAAATACAGTGCTCCCCTTAAAAAATGCGATGTGCTGTCAGTCAGATAAAATTGTACCGAAGAAGCAGCATTCCCTTTCACATCATAATAAACTCCATATACTTTCTTTTCCTGATTATAAATTTCTTCTTCATGCATGCCTGATGCACGGGAAATATGTTTCATTGAAAGCGTTCTACTGTCTTCAATATATTTTTTTAGGTTACCATGGACTGGCTTGTAGCTTAAGTAAAGAGTTCCTTTAAACATAGGGAACTCGATATTATACCAGCAAGGTTCTGCGTTTCTGTCGGTATCAGGATTTACTTTGGAGTAATCGGGAATATCAAAATAAAAGGGGCAACCGGCGACATCATATTTATGATATTTTTTTTCAGGTAAAGTTATCCTGAAATATGCACGTTGTTTTGGAATGTAATCTTCATCACAACCTGTCAATGATGCAAAAAAAAACAAAAACAGTAATATCATCAGTGAAGACATGCCTGTAAATCCTCCCTCAGCTGTATCGTCAAATGATTTATTTTCGGGAAGTGTAATTTTAACTCGTTTAATTCTCTTTCTGTCCGATGATTCAATAGTAAATTTAATATCGTTGAATTTAATAATTTCATTTCGCTGAGGTATTCCTCCTTTAATAGAAAGAATAAGTCCGGCCAGCGTATCAATATTATCATTCTCCGATTCAAATAGTTTACGGTCAATCTCCATTACTCTTGAAATATCATGAAGATTTGTCTTTCCTTCGAATACGAAATTTTTATCGTCGAGTTTTGAATAAACCAGTTCTTCCTCATCGAATTCATCGTTAATCTCTCCAACAATTTCTTCAAGAACATCTTCGAGAGTTACTATTCCTGACGTTCCGCCATATTCATCTACGACAATCGCAAGATGATTTTTTGTTTCCTGAAATTCATGGAGCAGATCATTGATCTTTTTACTTTCCGGAACAAAGTAGGCTGGCCTGATAAGTTTCAGCCATTCAAAATCCGGATTATTTTTTTTATTGAGGTATGGAAGTAGATCCTTTAGGAAGAGCACACCAACAACCTTGTCGAATGTTCCTTCAAATACGGGAATCCTGGAATAACGGTGTTCAAGAATTAATGGGAACAGGTCGTTGAATTTCATTTGCTTGTCGAATACAACAACATCCATTCTGGGTTTCATTATCTGACGCACGTCAATATTCCCGAAACGCGCAATTCCTTTCAGAATCTTTTTCTCTTCTTCCGGAGTAAATTTATCACTGGTAATATCAATGGCATGTGTCAGTTCATCGACAGATACATCATATCCTTTTTGTCCGAAACGCTTATCGACCAGTGAGGTTGACATGACAAGCAATGAGCTAAATGGACGAAGAATTTTGTTGAGTGCGAATATTACATATACACTGTTCAATGTTGATCGCAAAGCATTTTGTGTGGCATAGACTTTTGGCATTACTTCACAAAAAAGAACAATGACAAAAGTGACAGCAACAACCTGAATCATAAAACCCAGGGTTTCATTCTTGCTGAAATCAAAAATTTCTCCTATTAATAAGGAAGACACGACTACGATCGCAATATTGATAAAGTTGACAGAGATTAATAAGGTGGCAAGAAGTCTTTTAGGTTTTTCTAATAGTAAATAGGCTAGTCGTTCCTTGCCTTGATCAGATTCCTTCAGCTTAAAAAATTGAACAGGTGTTATTGAAAAAAAGGCAGTTTCGGCGCCTGATACAAATCCTGAGGCAAACAACAGCGAAATGAGAACAATTAATTCCATAATAAAAACTATGGAAAAAGAAAAAGTAGGTGATATTATAGATGCTGTATCCTGCAAAAAAACAATGAGATAATAACTTCCGGGGTCCAAGGTTTTTATATGATCGTTAAGGGTAATTGAAAAACAGGCTCAAAGCTACGAAATAGAATGAAGAATCAATAAATAAGAGTCAGGAACCAGGTTCCGTTTGTTACGAGGATAAGTATAAAGGCCGGGAGATGAGAATCTGGAGAAGTCAGCAATAAATAAAAAGTCAGAAATCAAGAGTCAGGCAGATTCGGGTTAATGAATTTTGCCGGTATTATGATTCTTGATTTCTAACTCTGGTTTGTTAAAATGGTAAATCTCCTGCAGGTACGTCATTGTTTTCGGCCGTGACGGGAGGCTCTGCCGAACGACCTGTTCCTTCTTCGACACGTGGTCCGCCAAGCATTGTCATCGAGTCAGCGATGATTTCAGTGATGTATTTTTTATTGTTTTCATCACCATAACTTCGGGTACGGATTTTACCTTCTATGTAGAGTAGCTTGCCTTTTCTTACATACTTTTCCGTTATCTCTGCAAGTCCTCGCCACAATACGATATTATGCCATTCCGTCTGTTCAACTTTCTGACCCTCTTTATTCTTATGCGTCTCACTTGTCGCCAGTGGCAATCTTGCTACTGCTACTCCTCCATCAAGGTATTTTACCTCCGGATCCTTACCGACATGTCCGACAAGGATTACTCTGTTTACACCACTCATGATTTATTGTTTTTAGATTAATTTATTTGTCAAAGATACAGTCACCTGTAAAAAAATAAAAACTGTTTATTAAGGATATTTTATTGATCGCAATAGTATCACTATTGTCTACATCAAGATACATAATTAAAGCTGAACTTTAAATAAAATTATTTTTTGAAATTTAGTAATTGACTTTCCTGAATATACTTCTCAATTAACCTCGGCACGGCATATTTTTTCACGGAAGAGTGATTAACCTTTTTCCATTCTCCACTTGCTTCATTAAACGATTTCTGCTGTAGCGTTATTTCATAAAATTTCGCAATGATATTTTGATGGCTTAAGACATGCTTGTATTCGATACTGACGGATTCAAGTTTTATTTTCCCTTTTCCAAAAAGTGAAGTTAATTCATCCGAGCTAATCAGTTTTGGTTCATCAATTCTTTTTTCAGATTCAATGAGCGGAAAATCATGCAAACCCTGCCAGATATCTTTCTCTTTTCTCTTTTTTATATAGAATGAATTATTGTGATTAATAACCAGGTAATGAAAAAAACGATCCCGCGATTTTGTCTTATTTTTTTTAACGGGAAAATCAACAATGGATTTTGTTGCGAAAGCAAAGCATGATATGTTTAGCGGACAATTTTCACAATCGGGATTCGACGGCTTACATTGTCGGGAGCCAAATTCCATAATGGCCTGATTGTAAACTGCCGGTGCATGGCCTTTTATTAATTCCGCGGCGAGAGATTGAAATTGTTTTTTTCCTGCTGAAGAATCAATAGGTGTATCGATTCCGAAATGCCGACTCAGCAAACGAAAAACATTTCCATCAACAACGGCGTGTTCTTCATCGTATGCAAACGAGGCAATTGCAGAGGCAGTATAGTCTCCAACACCTTTCAATAATCGTATGTTGGCATACCCGACAGGAAATTGTCCTTTATAATCTTTTATTATCTGCTTAGCAGCACTATGAAGATTCCTCGCTCTCGAATAATAGCCTAGTCCTTGCCAAAGTTTAAGAACGTCATCTTCTTTTGCCTTAGCCAGAGAAGCCACATCAGGATATTTTTTAGCGAAAAGGTTATAGTATGCAAGCCCCTGTTCGATACGCGTCTGCTGCATAATTATCTCAGACAGCCAGATCAGGTATGGATTTCTTGTATGCCTCCACGGTAAGTCTCGCTTATTGATATTATACCAACGGATAAGTATGTTGCCAAAGTTCATTGATCTCCAAAATTTTCGATGGATAAAGATATATACTAGGAACATCTTAAACTGATAGTGCAGTCTATTTTTTTGTCAGTTAATGAATAACCACAACGAGTTAGGATATAGTGTTATTATTCAATTACAGAGTTTGCAGGAATAAGGCCATTAGGCATAACAATGAATTTTAATTTTTCTATTTTGCAGGTATTAAAAGTACAATCATGCAGTCTTCTTCAAACTACATAATTATCGCCTGTTACAACGAATCGGCAATCATCAGAACTTTCCTGAATGAGCTGGAGCAGGCTTTAAAATATTTAAAAGAAGATTTTACTGTCGTGATTGTAGATGACGGATCTACAGATGATACCCAGCAACTTCTAATGTCTTTTCGGTTTTCTGCGCCTAGCATCACCTTAAAAATACTTAAACTGGAATATAATGCTGGCCACCAGCAAGCCATCGAACAAGGTATTTTATATGCCTACGCAAACCAGGCCACGCATGCAATAATAATGGATGGAGATGGAGAAGATAATCCCGTTGCAATATCTGAAATGATGAACATAAGACATTATGATGTTGTACATGTTTTCAGAGGAAAACGTGAGGAGAACTGGAAATTCAGGACAGCATATGTTATATACAAGGAATTGTTCAAGTTGATTACAGGAAAAAAAATGAATTTTGGAAATTACTGTATGATTAACAGGAAGGCGATGGGTATCATTCATTCACGCTCATTCATCCACCTGGCAGCATTTCTTTCGCGATTGAAATTAAAATCCACATCGATAATAAGTAACCGTCGTTCGCGTATTGCCGGCACTTCGAAAATGACAGTAACGGATCTTATACATCATGCTTTTCGTTCTTTTGTAGAATATGCTGAAGAAATGGTTATGGTTTTCCTCCGGCTTTTTACCATCATGTTTGCTCTTTTCATCTTCCTGATTATTTATGTCCTCTATCTGAAAATGTTTACTTCGAAAGCCATTCTGGGCTGGACAAGCACATTGGGTATCGGTCTGCTTGCTTCTGCACTTCTTTGTATGGGGTTCTTCATTACCGGAATCCTTTTGCTCAACCTATCTCACAATCGCATTCATCAGGCACCTAAACCTATATATAAAGAGGTGGACATGAAATTATAAACTTTATTGCTATGCTTAAAGCATAAACAAAAGTTCATCGACCATTCTAAATTCTCAAATTGACGATTTACCCCGGTTCCAAAGTTCTCGACCTTTTTTCGAAATATGCAATCAACCGCAACAATTATATTGCAAAGTTGATCGGAAAATTCATGCGTTCTGATTCTTCTTTGCCAAAAAAAATTCTGGAATTCGGAGCAGGAAAGGGAGAGTTTATAAATCGCTTTGCTGATCAGCAGGATATAGAAACTCATATCGTGGAAGTAGATGATGAGTATAGACTTCAACTTGCGGGAAAACATAATGCATACAAAACGATCGATGAAGCACCAACTGGATTTGATTTTATATTTCTGATAGATGTACTTGAGCACCTTCAGGATGATGAAGAATACCTCAAAAAATTTTATTTAAAACTGCGGGAAGGCGGAAGAATTTTTATTTACGTTCCTGCCCGACGGGAGCTTTTTTCAGAATTTGATAAAAGTATTGGACATTTCAGGAGGTATACAAAAAAGGAATTGAAAAGAAAGGTGAAGGATGCCGGGTTTATGCTGGAGGCTTGTCATTACCATGAGTTTCCGGGTTATTTAGCGTCAGCCATTCATAATATTCTCCTTCAAAAGAAGGAGCCGGCTCCGATATCTTTAAAACTTTATGACCAAATATTGTCGATTTCTAATTTTCTGGAAAATATTTTGCCTCCACCTATCGGTAAAAGTCTCTACCTGTCAGCGAAAAGGCCGAATTTGATGCTTTAAGGCCCATGGCTCAATAACTTCAATTTTCTTCTAACATTTCGGTAAAAAATTGGTTATTAAGTTTTTCTATTTAATTCTAAGCCTTATCTTTGCCGCCCGATAAAAACAACTTATTAATATTCAAACAAATGACAAAAGCAGAACTGGTCGCTGAAATCAGTACAAAAACTGGTATAGAAAAGACAGTAGCATTACAGGCCGTTGAAGCAGCTATGAAGGTGATTAAGAACACAATGTCTGATGGAGAAAACGTTTATCTCCGTGGATTCGGTTCATTTATAGTTAAAAGAAGAGCGCAAAAATTAGGTCGTATAATCTCTAAGAATACTACGATCATCATTCCTGAACATAATATCCCTGCATTTAAACCTGCAAAGACGTTCGCAAACAAAGTAAAGAATGCGAAGATTAAGAAGAATCAGACAACTGAAGCAGTAGACTAATCGATGAGTTCGGGCAGCAAACAAATATTGCTGATTGCCGGTGCCGTTATACTTACTGCCGGTCTTTATTTTGCGCCTAAGAAAGTTAATAATCAGGTAACCGTTGAATCTGAAAGCGGAGTTTCTTTTGAGTCTCTATTAAAAGAAGCAAAAGGGCAGTTAAAGAGACAGGAACTTGACCCAATCAATAGGGTTGAAGATGCTCTTGAAAAAGCACCTGACTCGAATGAACTGACGGATTCACTCGGAAAAATGTGGGATCGGGTAAATATGCCTTATATTTCCGCTCATTATTACGAGGAGTTAGCTTCAAAAAGTTCTGAAGAGAAGAGTTGGATTAATGCCGCTTACCGGTATTATGATGCCTTCAGGATGACTGGCGACTCAACACTCAGGAAAATGCTTGTAGATAAAGCAATTACATGCTACAAGAAGGTTCTTGAAATTAATCCTAATAATCTGGATGCTAAAACTGACCTTGGTCTCTGTTACGCAGAAGGAACTTCTTCTCCGATGCAAGGAATCATGATGCTAAGGGAAGTTGTAAAACAGGATCCGGAACATAAAACAGCCCAATTCAATCTTGGGGTGCTTTCTGTTAAATCGGGACAATATGAAAAAGCTGTAGAGAGATTTGAAAAAGTTCTTCAGATCGATCCGCAAAACAAAGAAGCCAGATACCTCCTCGGACGCACATATATGATGATGGGGAAAAATGAACTGGCCTTACAAACGCTGAACCAACTGAAGAAATCAGATGATCCTCAGTTTAACAAAGAAGTTAATACTTTAATTAATCAGATTAATAACCATTAAACCCTCAGCACATGCCAAGCGGTAAAAAGAGAAAAAGACATAAGATGGCAACGCATAAGCGTAAAAAGCGTCTTAGAAAGAACAGACATAAGAAGAAGGCCCGGTAATTTTAAACCTTGAATCTTCGATTTTAATTTTGAAAATCGAAGATTCAGGATTGGGTTTGTTTGTAATGCATTTACGTTGACTTTTCAGGATATTCGTGGTATGCGATGCGTCGCATATTATCTATAACTCATACGTTACGCATTCATTCAACGTGCTTAATGCTGTTCGGTAGTTTTCTACATATTGCCTGCGTGAGCAGAGTGTTTGTAAAAAAATTTTAATTGAACAACGAATTAGTAATCAACTCAACACCCGATGAAGTTAAGATTGCCCTCATTGAAGACAAACATCTTGTTGAGTTAAATAGTGAGAAAAAAGATCAGCGCTTTCAGGTCGGAGATATTTATCTCGGTCGTGTTAAAAAGCTAATCCAGGGACTTAATGCCGCCTTTGTAGATGTCGGGCATGAGAAGGATGCATTTTTGCATTATCTCGACCTGGGTCCGCAGGTGCAATCTCTGCTTAAACTTATCCGTCTTACCACTACAGGTAAACATCCCGATCCGATGCTTACCGGTTTTCAGGTTGAAAAGGATATTGATAAAGGCGGGAAAATCACCAACGTACTATCTCCGAATCAGTGGGCTCTCGTTCAGGTGGCGAAAGAGCCAATTTCGTCAAAAGGACCAAGGGTGACCTCTGACTTATCGCTTGCCGGCCGTTTTGTAGTAATGGTTCCGTTTACGGATGTAGTCTCTATCTCCCAGAAAATAAAAAGTGCGGAAGAAAGGCAAAGGCTGAAGCGACTTGCAATGTCGATAAAGCCCAAGGGTTTTGGACTTATCGTACGAACTGTAGCCGAAGGGAAAAAAGTTGCTGAGCTCGATAAGGATATACAAGATCTCGTTTCAAAATGGAAGAGCGCTTTCAAAATGCTTGAAACGGCTAAACCCCCACATAAGATTTTAGGCGAGTTAAACCGAACATCAACGATTTTACGTGATCTTCTAAATCCCAATTTTAACGCCATCCATGTCGATGATCCTGCACTTGCAGAAGAAATAAAAACGTACATCGGTGCAATTGCTCCCGAACAAACAGAAATTGTAAAACTCTACAAAGGCCGTCAGCCAATATTCGAGCACTTTGGCATTGAGAAACAAATTAAAGCAAGCTTTGGGAAGACGATTACGATGTCTAACGGATCGTACCTTATCGTAGAACATACGGAAGCGATGCATGTTATCGATATTAACAGCGGAGGACGTGTAAAAGGTGACAGCGACTCCAGTCAGGAATCAAATGCATTGCAGGTAAATCTGGACTCTGCCGTTGAAGTTGCGCGTCAGCTTCGAATGAGAGATATGGGAGGAATTATCGTAGTCGATTTTATCGACATGCACAATCCTCAGAACCGCAAAGCGCTCTTTGAGAAACTCAAAGAGGAAATGAAACGCGATCGTGCAAAGCATACTATTCTGCCGCCAAGTAAATTCGGACTTATTCAGATTACAAGACAGCGCGTAAGACCCGAGACTAACATTACAACCGTTGAAAAATGTCCGGCCTGCGATGGAACCGGCGAAATAAAAGCAAGTGTTTTACTCGTCGATGAAATCGAAAATAACATGCGGTATTTCGTTAGCGAGCAGAATGAAAAACAACTGACGCTGACCGTTCATCCTTTCCTCGAATCATATTTAAATAAAGGAAGCATCTTCAATCCATCAATCGCGGAAAGATGGAAGAAAAAACATAAGATGAAACTTAAAGTTACAGCCAATAACAATTATCACATGCTCGAATATCATTTTTTTAATAAAATGGATGAAGAGATTAAGATTTAATGTGATAATTAGCTGATGTGATAATTCACTTTGTTGAATTATTACAATATATTTATCTATTAAATTTTTTAAAATTAAATATCTTTCGCTCGAAATTAATCACATCATCACATTAGCTAATTATCACATCATATGCGCATCTTCCGAAAAATACTCATCATCATCGCTGTCGTTATGCTTGTCGTAGCAGCAGTTGGTTTATTGTTCTTCCCGGCTCATATTCACGTAGAGAGAAGTACTGTCATCAACCAAAAACCATCTATGGTTTTTAATTATGTTTCTGATTTGCATCAATGGAATAACTGGTCGCCCTGGCATAAACGCGATCCGAATGCTAAATATGTTTTCTCGGGACCTGAATCAGGAAAAGGTTCTTCACTAAGCTGGGAAAGTAATGTGAAAGACGTAGGCAATGGAAAAATGACCATTACTGATGCAGAACCGGATTCTCTAATCAGACAGGATTTAAACTTCATGGAAAATGGTGTAGCAAAGAGTTCGTTCAGACTTTCGCCGGAAGGAGAAGGAACAAAAATAACATGGGCTTTTGATTCTGATGCAGGAGCTAACCCTATGATGCGTATTATGGGAGCATTCATGGATAAATTTGTCGGACCTGATTTCGAATCAGGACTCAGTAGTTTAAAAGAAAAAATGGAATCGATGCATGAAGTTCATTCCGATTCATTGTCTGTGCAATAACATTCTGAATAAAAAATCAGTTGTCGATATTTAATGGCGGGATATGATGAAAATTATATTCCGCTTTTTTAATTTTAGGGTACATACCAGTTTCAGTTAATTCAGGAAGTATGAGTAAAGTTATAGTCACGGTAGAAAAAGCTTTAAAGAAAGCCGAAAGTTATTGTGCTTACCAGGAACGCAGCCAGCAGGAGGTAAGAGATAAAATTTACTCATGGGGACTACATAGTGTCGATGTAGAAAATATTGTCAGCATACTCATCTCATCAGGCTTTCTCAAAGAAGAACGATTCGCCGTAGCATTTGCCGGTGGAAAATTCAGAATAAAAAAATGGGGCCGCAATAAAATAAAAGCAGCTCTGAAGGATAAAAAAGTCTCTGACCCGCTCATTCGCAAAGCACTTTCTGAAATAGAAGATAGCGATTATTTGAAAACACTAAAGCAGTTGATAAAATCCCATACAGAAAAATCGACTGAAGAAAATCCATTAAAGAAGAAATATAAAATCGCTTCCTATTTAATATCCCGTGGCTTTGAATCAGAGTTGGTCTGGGAAGTGATTAAGGATATAGATGAAATATAATTTGAGGCTTTGAGAATTTGAAAATGGCCCAATCGTGGGGTAGTTTTCTAGCCATTTGGATAGTGTGAATTTTCAAATAGTAATCCTAAATTTTCATATTCTCGTTAATGCTGCCGGAGCAATTTCGCAAATAAAAAACCTATCTTCGCCAGATGAATATTGACCAATTAAAAGAGATTAAAGAACGCATCGACGCTCTGAGGAGGTATCTTTGACATCGACGGAAAAGTAAAAGCGATTAAAGAGGAAGAATTACTTACCCATGCTACTGATTTCTGGAATGATCCTAAAAAAGCAGAAGTAGTTCTCAAGGCGATTAACCAAAAGAAAAAGTGGACTCAACCATTCGATAAATTGTCAGCTTCTGTTGACGATCTGGCTGTGCTTTACGAGTTTTTCAAAGAAGATGCAGCAACTGAAGTGGAAGTCGATGCACATTATGCAATCACTTCAAAACTGCTGGAAGAAATGGAATTCAGGCGGATGCTCGGAAACGAAGAAGACCAGTTATGTTCTTTTCTGAATATTAATTCCGGTGCTGGAGGAACAGAAAGCCAGGATTGGGCAGAAATGCTCATGCGTATGTACATTATGTGGGGCGAGAAAAATGGTTATAAGGTTACCGAAGTTGATGTGCAATCAGGTGAAGGAGCCGGAATAAAATCTGCCACACTTCAGTTCGACGGTGATTTCGCCTATGGTTATCTGAAAGCCGAGAGTGGCGTTCACAGGCTCGTGCGCATATCTCCTTTCGATTCAAATGCAAGAAGGCATACATCATTCGCATCAGTATTTGCTTATCCTGTAGTCGACGATTCTATCGACATCGAAATTAAGGATGCTGATATTGAAATACAAACTTCGCGATCGGGTGGAGCAGGAGGACAGAATGTAAATAAGGTAGAAACGAAAGTGCAGATTACACACGTTCCAACAGGAATTGTTGTAGTATGTCAGGTAGAAAGGTCGCAGGGCGGTAACAAAGAACGAGCGATGAAAATGCTAAAGTCTCTGCTATATGAACGAGAGATGCGTAAGCTTACAGAGGCAAAAGCTGCACAGGAAGCAACAAAGAAAAAAATAGAGTGGGGTTCACAGATACGTTCATATGTTTTTCATCCATATAAACTCGTTAAAGATAACCGAACAGATTATGAGACTTCGGATGTTCAGGGTGTAATGGATGGTGAACTCAACGAATTTATGAAAGCATTCCTTATGGAATACAGTAAATCGGCTTAATAATATATTTCATTTTTAAAAATCGGCATCTCAACTTATTCTGATAAATCTTATCATCGACTATAACTAATGCTCCGGATATATTTCAAGCCAAACTGTAGCACATGCAGAACTGCATTATCCTTGATTAAGGAAAATTCAGATGAAGACTATGAACTCATTGAGTACTTAGTAGAAATTCCTTCTGAGAAAGAGATTAGGGATATTCTGAAAATGTTAGGCATGAAAGCAGAAGATCTTGTGAGGAAAAAGGAAAAACTTTACAAAGAGAAATTCGAAGGGAAGAAAATATCCAATGCAGAATGGATTAAAATTCTTCATAAGAATCCAATTCTCATCGAAAGGCCAATTTTGGTGAAGGACGGCAGGGCTATTATCGGACGACCTGTTCAGAAGATTTTGGAAATATTATGACGCCTTATTGCATTCAGTATTTGAACATGCACTGTTTTTTCAAGAATAATTCAATTGGTAAATTTACTGGCCGATATTTAAATTAGCTTATCTGATTTAGCAGACTGATTCATAGGGAAATTCATTTTCTGGCAAACTTACCTGCATTAACCTCACAATTCATATTAATGAATTGACTGAACTGTGTATCTTTGCATTTATCGAAAAAAGCTATTGGATTGGACGGATCAGAATTATTGCAAACACCCGAATATAATAAGCAAAAACAGCTCTATGCATATCAGCATGGAGCGATTGATGATATATTTGATCGCCTGAAAAACCATACAGAACGATATAATCTTCTGTACCAGTTACCGACAGGCGGAGGGAAGACCGTTATCTTTTCAGAAATTGCCAGGCGATACATTCTTAACACAGGCAAGAAAGTATTGATCCTTACACATCGTATTGAATTATGCGGTCAGACATCACAAATGTTGAATGAATTCGGTGTTAAGAATAAGATTATCAATAGCGCTGTAAAAGAGATGCCTGTTCCGAATGATTACATGTGCTATGTAGCCATGGTCGAAACCTTAAATAACAGACTCCGCGATAAGATCCTTACGCTCGATAGCATTGGTTTAATGATTGTCGATGAAGCTCATTACAACTCATTTGGTAAATTGTTCAGGTTTTATGAAAAGGGAGTAGTGCTTGGTGTAACGGCAACTCCTTTGAGTTCCAATATTAACATTCGTATGCGAGACAACTACGATGAACTTATCGTAGGCGAATCTATTTCTTCATTGATTGATACTGGCTTCCTGTCTCGAGCAACTACCTATCATTATCATGTAGGGCTTACATCATTAAAGGTTGGCCGAAACGGTGATTATACAGTCAGCTCTTCGGAGAGACTTTATAATAACCATGCGATGCAAGACAAACTACTTAGTGCCTATAAAGAAAAATGCATCGGTAAAAAGACATTGATATTTAATAATGGAATAGCCACTTCACAATATGTCTATGCTACTTTTCAGGAAGCAGGATACGATATAAAGCATCTTGATCACACGCATACGGCAAGAGAAAGAAAGGAAATTCTCCAGTGGTTTAAAGAAAAACCGGATGCGATTTTAACATCAGTTAGTATCCTTACCACAGGATTTGATGAGCCAACCGTCGATTGTATAATTCTGAACCGCGCAACTAAATCTCTCACGCTTTATTTTCAAATGATCGGAAGAGGTTCACGTATTATTCCCGGTAAGCAGGAATTTACGGTCATCGATCTTGGAAATAATCTTAACAGATTCGGACTATGGGATGCTCCTGTCGATTGGGTTGCTATTTTTAAAAACCCGGAACTCTATCTTTCAAATATTAGAAGCGACGAGGAAATTGAGCGAAGTTACCGCTATAATATGCCCGATGAGTTGCGTGCAAAATTCGCTAATTCAGTAACTATTGATTTCGACATTAAAGAAGAGCATAGTATTGCAATTAGTGAACACCAGCGTCCGAAAGTTGTAATAGAGCGTTCCCTCGAACAACATATAAATATTTGTCAGGAAAACAGTAATGGAATTGAAGAAGCTTTAGTTCTTGCCGATATTTTGAAAGAGGAAATTGAATACAGAGTCAGAGTGTATTCAAGATGCCTTAGTAAGACTTCAGAAAGCTATGTGAAGTGGTTGCAGGATGATTATAAGCGAAAGCTTAAGGTTACTTTAATCAGGAACTCACACCATAACACTGAGGAAATTATTGAAATTACCGAAAACTCAGAAAACGATTTTATGCCGGAACAAGATGATGATTCACTCGAAATTAGTTAGAATGAATTATCAGAATCAAAAAAGTTTTAAACCTTAAATAAAAACCCCCTGAGTAGTTTTGCACCAATCAGGGGGAATAAACAACAACGATTGATTGTTGTTTAGCTTTTAATGTGTTACAACAGCATCAACACCTGTGAGTTCGTAGTATACCGGAGTTATCGTCGGTGGATTTTTAGCAACAGCGACTTCCAGTTTATTCAGAATAGGAATTAATGTTTCACCAAATTTGTTGAATGCTTCAATAGATTCCCACACATCTATAACTACCCAGTTATCTCCTTGTTGTGATGCGACATGGTAAATTCGTCCTGTTGGATTTGCCTTACCGGCTTTGCGAAGTTCGTCCCAGCATTGATCATACTTTTTAGCAGTCATGTCTGGAAATTTAAATTGAATGAGTTGTTTTTTCATGATAATTAAATTTAGAATAGTTTGAAAATAATTACGAGAATAAAATTAATAAATTATTTTCAATTCGACTATGGATTTTGTTGTATTTATTTTTAACATCATAGCATATCAATCCACTTCAGAAGTTTTCTATATTCTGTAATTGACATAAAGGTATATAAGGAATAAATAAAACGCAATAAATGACCGATAATAATTTATTAACCGAAAAGGAAAAGAAAATCAACAAAAAATAATACTACATCAGAATTGGATTTGGCACGAAAAAGTGGTCAGGTATTGTTCACTATAAAAAGACTCATTTAAATTGATTGCCTTTTTTTAAGGAATTGATATTTTTATCAGAAGTTGATTGATTTAGGTTCTAAACATATTGTCATTTAATCCATTTGTAGTAAATTATTTTGAAATTTTTCTAATGGTTTGACGCTGCTGATGAAGACGGAGTGTCATCCGATTTAGAAATTGGCGCCAGAAATAAAGAAAACAAGAGAAATAATGTTCCCCATGTTATGGTTTTGTAGTGCTGGGTAAGATTGTTTAAGTTCCTTCCTATTAAGCTGTCGGTAGTCAGTGTCATGAGAACAAAGGAGGCAATTATGAAGAATATGAAAATGTTCCATCTGAATTGTTTCATTATTAATCTATGTGATCTGAAATTAAAAACAATATACCATGATAAAAAATACATAGCAGGTAAAGCTAGTATAAATGCGTACTTCTGTTGATGTGGAAAAAGTAAAGGTATAATTAATAATACGAATCCGATTTCACGCAGTTTATAAATTTTTGATTTAGCAGGAGTAAAGGGGGGCCATTTCAGAAAGTATAGAGAGGAGATAATTAAAATAATACGAATAAAATTCATTATGTAAATTGATGTATTAATTGGGAGATTTAATATGTTTCTGGTGTACGGTAAGACTCCTTTCGTCTCAGAAAGTAATGTAGGAATCAAAGCAGTTAAACTGTGAGGGCCTAATTCTGTTTCGAGCAGATGTTCAGGGTTGCTAGGATTAATTACACTCCACCATTCAGTTAATAAATATTGATTATGCGACCATCCTAAAAACAAAGCCGGCAGAAAGAGTAGAAGTATACTGAACAATAAAGTGAAAATAGCTCCCTTGTATTGACTTCTATATATCAGATAGGGTATAAGTACGATGGGCATTATTTTAATATTTATTATTAAAGCAAGAAGAAAACTCCCTGATAAATAATTCTTTTGATTAATAAGTCGTAAACTTTCAAGACATCCCCACAATAAAAAGATAGTCATCTGAATCATTTCGAAGTTGTACAAAGCAAATCGCACACTCATTAAAATGGTGAGAAAGTATATCCATTTTATTTGTTTGCCTGACAAGGAATTCTCATCTAGATAGAGCGAAAGAAGATTCCAGATTCTATAAAGGAAGTAGACATTTGCAATTAACCAAAGCAGATTCGGAATGAAATTGGGGAAGTAATTGAAAGGTGACAAAGTGATAGCCCATAAAGGACTATAGAAGTAAAGGCAAGAACTTTCTTCACTTACAAAAATCCATTTGTTATATGGATTTTGGCCAGACATTACTAATTTGGAAGCTTCCAGAAAAACTTTAAAATCTCCATTTCCCATAGCATACTTTATGAGAAGAAGTAATGCCAATAAACCTAAGAAGAAAATGATGTATTTATTTAGGTTTTTATAGCTCATATAATTTCAGAAAATGATTGTAAATGGTTTCGGCTCTTGGAATTGAGGCTAATAATTACGTTTAGCGTAGCATACAATAAACTCTCGAATTGCTCGGAGAGCCCTTATAACTATTGCTATATGTATTTTGGTATAGTTTATTTATGGAAATCATTAATACAAGAAGTAATATTATTTTCCGATGAAAATAAATTGTTTATTAATGTTTCAATGGTCTTTTTTTTATCATGCCGCCTTTTGTGTCCTTAATACTACTCATAACTACAAAGGCACTGGGGTCAATTTTTTCTATTTCAGTATTAAATTTATTTAACTCAAGTCTGGTTACGACGGAGTATACAATGTCCACTTCATTCGCTTCTCCTTTTTTTCCATAACCACGCTTTCCGCTATATATAGTTACACCTCTGCCCATTTTGTCAATAATCATTTGTCTGATTTCCTCACTGTGTGTTGAAATAATGGTAACACCTATATACTCTTCAATTCCTTCAATAATAAAATCAAGTGTCTTTGATGCTGCCAGGTATGTAATCATTGAATAAAGGGCAATTTCTACAGATAGAAAATATACGGCAGCAGAAAAAATCACCACATTTATGGCGATTATAATATCTCCAATAGTAGTCCTGAGTTTTCGGCTTAAATAAATAGCAAGAACTTCAGTTCCGTCTATTACAGCGCCTCCCCGAACGGAAAGACCGATTCCAGCTCCAAGAAAAAATCCGCCAAAAACAGCCACCAGTAAATTGTCTTTAGTAACATCTGGAAAACTAACTGTTGCAAGACATAGAGCAAGTCCTGAAATTGCAAGAGTAGTTTTTATGGCGAAGATTTTTCCGATTACTTTATACGCAAGAAAAATAAATGGGATGTTTACAAAAATTATTAATTGATATAAAGGTAATGATGTAATTGCCGTAAGTAAAAGTGAAATACCAGTAGCTCCTCCGTCTATAAATTGATTCGTTAATAAAAATCCTTTAAAACCAAAAGATGCAGAGAAAATACCGGCTGTTATGAGGAAAAAGTCTTTTATGTATCGCTTAGTTGTAATTATGTATTCACGATAGTTTTTTGCAAGTAGATAATCTGAATTGTTGTTATTGTCATGCGAAGTCTCACTTTCATGTTTATGTAAAGTTTGATAATTTATTTTTTTGCGATTATTATTCATGTTTTTATTTCAGAAGCCTTTTAATAATTGCATCCCTTGTTTTAAATTGATGTTAATTTGATTTTGATGAATGCGAAATCAATTCTAGAAGCAATGGAGCTTTAATAAGTCTAAAGATATGAAAACGATATATCCTCATATATTATAGTAGACGAGTATTTATAAAAAATAATTATTAATTTGTGACGCAAGATATATTGACACCTATAGTTTCATTAGTTTAATGGTAGACATTTTATTTCCCTGCATATATTTAAGAAAATAAAAACCGGGTTGTATATCAGCATTATTTATTTGGGTTTCTCCTTTGTCTGCAATTTGCATAGAAATTTCTTTTCCTGTAATATCAAAAATTGATATTATCGCTTTTTCTTTTGTGCCAATAACGGAAAAAGTATTTTTAAATGGATTTGGGAAAACGGAAATTTTATCCAACTCTGTAATTTGATTAACTGAGATAAGAGTTGAGCATAGTCCTGTTACCTGTGTAGGTACATTACTATCAGAATTGTTTCCGTTTCCAAGTTGCCCGTAATTGTTATAACCCCAGGCCCAACCTGTTCCATCATTTTTCTTTACAAGGGAATGACCATAACCTCCTGCACATGCAACAATACCTGTAAGTCCGTTAATTTGTACGGGAATATTACTATCGCTGTTGTTTCCATTTCCCAGTTGTCCATATAGGTTAAAACCCCAGGACCATACAGATCCGTCATTCTTAACTGCGAGTGAATGATAGACTCCTGCTCCAATAGCTACGACACTTGATAGTCCGCTGACTTGTATTGGAATGTTACTATTCACATTAATCCCATTTCCTAATTCACCTTCGAAATTGTTACCCCATGCCCAAACAGTACTGTCATTTTTTAAAGCAATTGAAAATGAATTTCCACCTGCAACAGCAATTATTCCTGTTAATCCTGAGACTTGTACGGGAATGCTACTATTTATATTGGTGCCATTTCCAAGTTCGCCTGCACCATTGTAGCCCCAACTCCATACTGAGCTATCACTTTTAATAGCAAGTGAATGGTAATATCCGCTTGCTATATGGGTAATACCAGAAAGGCCGCTGACTTGTATTGGAATATTACTTGATGCTGTAGTTCCGTTTCCAAGTTCTCCATAAACATTGTATCCCCAGGCATAGACGGAACTGTCATTCCTGAGTGCAAGGGAATGAAACATAGATGAAATTGCCGAAACTCCTGTAAGTCCGGTTACCTGCACAGGTGTGTTGCTACTAATAAAAGTTCCATTGCCAAGTTCGCCATTAGAATTGAAGCCCCATGCCCAAACTGTACTATCTGATTTAAGAGCGAGGGAATGATTTACACCAGCGCCAATATTGGTAACATTGTTCAACAAGCTCACAGTAACTGGGATATTGCTAGTTCCGGTTCCGTTGCCAAGTTGACCAGACATATCCGATCCCCAGTCATTCACTGTTCCATCATCGCAGAGGAACACAGAATGCTGACCGCCGGTTGCAATTAATTGTGCTAATGTAAAAGTTGGAAATGCTAAACATGAGATTTGTATCAGTACACTTATCAAGATATAAAATAATTTATTTTTCATTTTTGTTTATTTACAAAGTAAGAATATTATAAAGTTTGCTTAAATATAATTATTTGCGTGTTAGGTTTTCAAGTAATTAATAATGATTTTAATTTTTCGTTAATAATAAATTAATTTTATTTTAATTTACCACTCAGTTTTATGAAATCTCTACAAATAAATTCTTATCCCAAGCTCCGTTTGGTGAATAATTTTAAATAAAAAACTAATGTTAATCAAATATAGCATAACTTTTTGGTCATTGCGGTGTCTCCTGCTAAATCCATCCTTTTTTTTTCAGTGTGAATTGTTTAGAATAAGGGATGTAAAAAAAGTAAGAATAAAAAAGTAAAAAAGAGTTAACCCTTGTCAGGTAAAATGACGAAGCATACTTCAATATTTGAGAACATCTAAATTTTCTTTGTATTTGTATTCGTGAAAATGAATCTAAAGTTTTTTCTAACTTTATGATTGCTGCAGGTGCCTATCATATTCAAATCCTATTTTGGTGGGGTAGGAGTAGGGAGTTTTTAAAAATCCTTTTTATTACTCATTGTTATAATTTGTTAAGATGATTTTCTTTTAGCGTTGGCTTGCTT
>JANPNV010000011.1:0-8131 GCA_031427625.1 Bacteroidota bacterium | reverse complement strand
TTTGAAGATCTACTGAACCGGCCAGACAAATAATTTCAACTGGCTTAAGCCCGGCAGAAAGCGAATCTATACGTCTGATATAGCCTGGTTTGTCAGGGATATTTGCACCAATTACCTGATACAATTCATATTTAGAAAAAGTAAATTTTACTTCAGTAGGTGTATTGGTAGATGACTGGTCAGAAAAATTCCAGTCAACATTCTTCGGTACAGAATTTCCGAAAGGATCGATTTCCCTGTAGTGAAACCGGATAATCAAATCGAATATTACTGAATTAGCCCCAGGAAAAAAAACTACATTATACTTATTATTAGATCCCGTAGCCATATCAATGGAGTCGCAATAAGGACTTGTGGTACAGGAAATCGGCGTGCTGATTTGCATATCCTTCACAATCTTAGTAAGAGAAGTGGCTACAACACCTGTCTGACGATTAGTAACACGAATCCTGTACTGTGCATTCTGATCAATAACAACATTTGTTTTATAGAGTACATGAAAAGGGTATGCGAATGTTCCGGAATCTTTATTGAAAAGTTCCGTTCGTGAAAGAGGTATTATGACATCAGGGCCATTAGAAACTTTTTCCAGTTGAACATCCAATATATCTGCATAATTTATTGAATCACTTTGTTGAGCCATAATCAGTGCATTTCCCACACCGAGAAAAGCCTTAGAAACCTTAATGTACTGAACAGTATCAATGGCATTAATGAGACCGTCGATTACTATAATCTCTTTGTAAGGAGCTATTACATCAAAATCAGTTTTGCAGGTCTGAAACAACAGGGATATTAACAGTAAAACCGGAATTTTCTTCTTCATAAGTGCAAATTTAATTTTTTTCAGCATGCAAAGAAGTTATTTGTAGTTTTGGTGAATAGATTAACATATTCCTTACCCTGATTAATAATTTTTATGTCGAAAGAAGTTAAAACAGAGGACAGAAAAGTCACGACTCACACCCTTCAGGAGATGAAGAAAAGAGGCGAAAAGATAAGTATGCTGACAGCATATGATTTCTCGCTTGCAAGAATTCTAGACCATGCTGGAATAGATGTAATATTAGTCGGAGATTCTGCCTCAAATGTTATGGCCGGACATTCTACTACCCTGCCAATTACACTTGATCAGATGATTTACCATGCCAGTTCGGTAGTCAGGGCTGTTAGTCGTGCTTTAGTTGTTGTGGATCTTCCATTTGGATCATACCAAGGCAATTCAAAGGAGGCATTGAATTCATCCATAAAAATAATGAAGGAATCAGGTGCTCATGCTGTTAAAATGGAAGGTGGTCATGAAGTAAAAGATTCTATTGAGCGTATACTTTCGGCCGGTGTTCCGGTTATGGGTCATCTTGGATTAACACCACAGTCTATCTATAAATTCGGCACCTATGTTGTCCGCGCAAAAGAAGATGCTGAAGCGAAACAGCTTTTAGAAGATGCTCATATACTTACAGAAGCAGGATGTTTTGCAATAGTCCTTGAAAAAATTCCTGCTCATCTGGCCGAACAAGTTTCGGCTGAAATAAAAATCCCTGTGATAGGTATTGGAGCAGGACAAAAAGTGGATGGACAAGTTTTGGTGTTACATGACATGCTGGGCATTACACATGAATTTCATCCACGTTTTTTAAGAAGGTATTTGAATTTATATGATGACATAAAAAGTGCAACAGAAAACTATATTAAAGATGTAAAGCGGGGTGATTTCCCCAATGAAAAAGAGCAGTATTAACTTAATGGGGGCAATTGCTACTTTTTTATAGTAAAAAACAGAATGAATTGAGTGAAACGAAAGCGTAATATTTCAGGAGTAATTTCTTGTTTTTAGCTGTTCATTATTCAATCTTTTCTACATCGAAAGCGTATTACAGGAATGATCGAACAAATAAAAGTAACTTCAATGGATAATATTCTATTTGAAGACAACCATCTGATAGTATTAAATAAAAAACCGGGCGAAATCGTACAGGGCGATAAGACGGGTGATACTCCTATGAGTGATCTGTTAAAAGAATATCTGAGGGAAAAATTCCAAAAACCGGGAGCGGCTTTTATTGGCGTTGTTCATCGCATAGACAGACCCGTAAGTGGTGTCATCATCTTTGCTCGTACAAGCAAAGCGCTTTCCCGAATGAATGAATTATTCCGCGAGAAAAAAATAAAGAAAACTTATTGGGCTGTTGTAAAAAATCAACCCGCTTCTGATTCAGGTACATTAATTCATTACCTGAAAAAAGACGAGGCAAAAAATAAGAGCCAGGCATTTGATCATGAAGTTTCTGGTTCACTTCGCGCATGGCTCGATTATAAAGTAATCGGTAAATCAGATAATTATTATTTACTCGAAATAAATCCGCACACAGGACGACATCACCAGATTCGTGTTCAGCTGGCATCAATGGGATGCCCAATCAAAGGAGACTTAAAATACGGTTTCCCAAGAAGTAATCCAGATGGCTCTATTCATTTACATGCAAGAAAAATAGAGTTTATCCACCCCGTCAGGAAGGATGAAATATCTATTACTGCACCTGTGCCAAATGAAATTATCTGGCAGCATTTCGAGGCCAATTCAAGGATTAGCTAATTTTCAAATTTTATATTTTAGTAATTTTTTTCCGGATATCTTTAATGGATAAATCCGGCAGGCGAGTCATTTGAAATAATTTTTCATCCAGGATGATTTTCAATCTTATGGTAATCAGAAGCAATAATATATTTCTGAAAATGGCTAACTCAATCACTCTATGATTGGATGGGTGAAAAACAAAATACATTTTTCTTTCATTTGAATTATATTTTAAAAAGATTTGTATGATAAATCTTAGAAAAAGCAAAACAATGCTCTATTAAAAATTGTAAGATTCTCACTGTATTTCCACAATTTATTTTTATTACTCTTTAGTGTAATAACTACCTGTTTATTGGCTGATCTTTTTTGGCTTAATAATGTATTATATACTAAAGAACATTATTTATTCTTTACAAAAAGGAATCAATTGAGAATAATTAATTCCGACAGAACAATACTTTAGAATCCAAACATATTACTTGGAGCTAATCATCCTTAATAATAAAAGTGTAAAGAATAACAATAACCATTTTGTTAGTTATATGTGTGGAATTATACCAAATAGAAAAGATAATTTTTTGAAATTAATAATTTCAAAAAATAAAATTATAAAATTATTATTTGTGTTTTACTTTCTGGGATCTGCTATTGACAGTAATGCAAACGTAATAATAACTATGCCGAGTGGTGGAACAATTTCTGCAGATAGTGCAGCAAATGGAACATCACCTAAATATGTTAGTATTGGAAATTTTTCAATTACTGAAGGATTAAAATCAGATTTTGGAGTTGGAACAAATGTAACAGTTACATTAAATATTCCAACGGGCTGGTTATTTAATGTTGCCGCTGCAATTACTGCCGCAACAACAGGAGGTGGAATAACGGGTGTATCCGTGCTATCAAAAAACTCAACAACAATAACAATTGGGTTAACCGTGGGTAATTCCACTAGAAATAATACACTAACAATTTCCGGTGTCGAAGTTATGGCAACTGACGGAGGAAATGTACCCGGAAATGGAAATATTACAAGGGGAGGTACGGCAATAATCGCCGGTTGTCCTGCCGGAGCAACACTAGGCTCGTTAAGTCAGACTTATGGCGCAATAAAAGAGCTAGTTGTAACCTTACCTGGCCAGACATTTTCTGATGCAATTACCTATGCTACCAGTGGCAATGCAGGAACTCCTTCGAATGCATTTTCGGGAACAAGTTTCACTATTACAAAAATCAGAGCCTGCGATCAGTTTTATAATGTTGTCACCTCCTATTCCGGCTTAAAGACAATTACTTATTCAGGACCAAATAATGGACTTACGGCTCCTTCATACATAACCTCTGTGAGTTTCGCATCAGGAGTCTCTACTACAGTACTTACAACTACATTAAAGAAAGCAGAAATAACAATGTTAACCGTTACTGACGGAACAGTTCCGGGGTTGACAAGTCCTTCCTTTACCGTTTTCCCGGGAACATTAAATAAATTTTTAGTTGAAAAGTCAGGTGGTGGAAATATTCCATCCCAAAATGTATCCTCATTATTTACCATTAAGGTTTCTGCGCAAGATGCAGAAAATAATATTTGCAGTTCTGGTACAAATAATTTTTCGGGTACTGTTAATATAACGTCAACAGGAACTTTGTCATCAGGAAGCGGAACGTCAGCATCATTCACAAATGGAGTGCTTTCATCACATGGAGTTACAATTTCCAACGTTGGGACATTTACAATTACAGCTACACAAACCGCAGGATCGTCAACAGGAACAAGTAATTCATTTTCTGTTGATGCCAGTACATTAAACAATTTTCTAATTGAGGCATCAAGTGGAGGAAATATCGGATCACAGATAGCCGGTACACCATTTACAATAAAAATTACAGCAAGGGATATTTATAATAATACTTGTGCAATTGGTTCAAATGCGTTCACAGGAACAGTAAATATAACGTCTACAGGCAGCTTACTTTCAGGAGCAGGAACTACTGCTTCATTTGTTGCCGGTATTCTTACTTCTCATACTATTAATATTTCGAACACAGGAACCTTTACAATATCTGCCGTCAATACTCTGGGCTCACAAAGTGGAATAAGTAATTCCTTTGCAGTGACTTCAGGAGCATTAAATAATTTTCTGGTAGAATCAGCTGCGGGAGGAAACATTCCAACACAAATCGCAGGTGTATCCTTCAATATCAAACTCACAGCCCGTGATGCATACAATAATATATGTAATGCAGTCCCAAATTTATTTTCCGGTACTGCGAACATAACTTCAACTGGTACTTTATCGGCCGGCGGAGGAACAACAGCTTCATTTTCAGCAGGAGTTTTAGCTTCATCGGCAATTACAATGTCAACAAGCGGAACATTTACAATTACGGCAACGCGAACCGGATTCGCAGAAAACGGAACAAGTAATTTATTTACTGTAAATAATCCATTGCCTGTATTAACAAGTATTTCACCAGCGTGTGTAATTCAGGGAGGCTCATCATTTACATTAACATTAAATGGATCCGGTTTTAATCCAGCATCAACAGCAAGATTAAGCGGAAGTTCCCGAACAACAGTTTATATTAGTCCAACTCAAATTCAAGCTACTATCAATAGTTCAGATATTTCTGCTGCAGGAACTGTTAATATTGATGTCAGTAGTCCAACTCCAGGAGGAGGAACATCATCGACTCAACAATTAACAATCAGCGCTCCAACAATCATTGCAAGTCAACCCGTAACTCAAAATGCATGTATTGGATCTTCTACAGGATTTACTGTTATTGCAACAGGTAATATTCTTACCTATCAATGGAAGAAGAACGGTGTTGCATTAACAAATGGAGGAAACATTTCGGGTGCAACATCATCAACACTTTTAATAAATCCGATTGGCTTTACAGATTCGAGCGCAAATTATTCTGTAACAATTGGAAGTTCATGTTTCGGGAACGTCAACAGTAATTCTGTAGTATTAGTAGTCGATTCCCTGAGCAATGGTGGAACAATAACCGGTGGAACACCGGATTGCGCTGGTAACAATAATGGAACACTAACTCTCAGTAGTTACAGAGGCACAATTTTACGATGGGAATCTTCAACAGATAACTTTAGTACAGCCCCAGTAACAATAGCTAATACTATTAATACCTATTCATATACAAATCTAAATCAGACAACCTATTTTCGTGCAGTTGTAAAAAATGGTAATTGTTCTGCATCAAATTCCTCCTCGATTGTTGTTACAATTTATCCAATCCCCGCAAACCCCGGGAATCCTACAACAAACTCCCCACAGTGTTCAGGAAATACAGTGACATTAACAAGAATAGGAAGCGTTCCTGCAACAGAAACATGGTATTGGCAAACGACAGCAGCTGGAACAAATACGAGTAATTCAGCCAGCACTTATGCTGTTGCTACTTCTGGAATATATTACATAAGAGCAAAAAGTAATTCAGCATCATGCTGGAGTGTAGGTTCAGGAAGCGCACTGGCAATTTTCAACTCGCCAACTAGCAGTACTGCAAACATTTCTATCTGCGCCGGACAAAGTTATACGCCACCGGGGGGAACAGCTAAGACCACTTCTGGAACATACATAACTTTCATTGCTAATGCAGCAGGATGTGACAGTACAATCACAACAAACCTGACTGTTAAAGCAAACACCAGCAGCACTGCAAACATTTCAATCTGCGCCGGACAAAGTTATACTCCGCCGGGGGGAACTTCGCAGACTACTTCAGGAACATACATAACTGTAATTCCTAATGCAGCAGGATGTGACAGCACGATTACAACAAACCTGACCGTTGTTAATCCAAATCCAATTCAAAATAATGTTAGCATTTGCATAGGAGGCTCAGTAACACTTCCGAATTCAAGTGTGGTATATCCCATCATTACTGGGGATTATTTAGTAACATTAAATGGTCAATACTGCGACAGCATTATTAATACACATGTGGAAGTTCATTCGCTTCCAGGTATTACTGCAACTGCAAATCAAATTCCATGTAATGGAACCGTTGGAAGCGTAACACTTTCAGCATCCAATGGACTTGCACCTTACAATTTTAGCGGATCACAAACGGCAAATCTTTTACCAGGAAATTATTCTTATACGGTTACTGATGCAAATGGCTGTATAGCAATAGCAGCGGCAACAATTAATGCTGTGCCTACTATACTTACATTAACAGCGACAACACAACAGATAAGATGTTTCGGTTCCTCAGGTAGCGTTACATTAAGTGCTGCCGGTGGATCTCCGACTTATATATATAGTGGAGCTACAACGAATCTATTACCTGGAACCTATCAGTATTCAGTTATAGATTCAAGAGGTTGTCAGGCTACAGTTTCTGCAACACTAGACCCTACCCCACAACAACTAATTATTACAGCTGTTGCCCAGCAGATAGCATGTTATGGAGGAAAAGGGAATATAATTGTTACAGCATCAGGAGGCACACCAACTTATACTTTTTCAAACCAAGTTAAAGTTAACTTATCACCAGGCACCTATTTATACTCTGTCACCGATAGCAAAGGCTGCGTTGCAAGTACATCGGCATTTATTGCCGCTGCTCCGACAAGACTAACTGGTGTCACCTCAACAACAACTACAAAATGTAATGCCAACACCGGCACAGCAAATATTGTCGCTAATGGAGGATCATCACCCTATGCATTTCTGTGGAATACTAATCCAACACAGTCAACACAATATATCAGCGGCCTATCTGAGGGAACCTATACTGTATTAATTACAGACATTCGGTCATGCACAACTACAGTTCATGCAATTGTTAAAAAGGCATTACCAACACCAGTTGCGATAACATCGAAAAGTGTTGTTTGTCCAGACCAAATCGTTTCCCTATGCGTACCGACAGGATTTACTTTATATACATGGAGTACTGGTGATACTGTACGTTGCACAAATGTTGATACAGCCGGCACCTATACAATCGTAGTAGAAAACATTAACGGTTGTACAAGCAGTGCAACAAAAACATTAACAGCAGGTGAAACGCCAAGAGTTGCAATAACTGGTAATAATAATATTTGTCCTGCAAGCCCATTGAGTCTCTGTGCAACTTCAGGTTTTACAACTTACACTTGGAGCAACGGATTGCGAGCATCATGCATTAATGTTACAGCAGGAGGAAATTATGTTTGTACTGTTACTAACTCAGCAGGATGTACAGCATCGGTAACAAAACCGGTAACATCAGCTATGGCGCTTAGTGCAACAAAAGTTAATGGTATCTGCTCCAATGGATATCTCGGTTCAGCCATTGTGAATGTAATCGGACAAACAGGCCCATACAATTACCTGTGGAGTAACGGGGGGACTACGCAAAGCATATCAGGACTTGCTCCGGCAACATACACTGTTAGGGTAACTGACATTAACGGATGCTCAGCCACAGCCTCGGCTGTCGTAGCGGTAACTCAATCAACCGCGGATTATTCTAAGATAACATCATTCTTTATGGACAGGGATATTGTTCCCGGAACATATATTTGGTTTAATGCAG
>JANPNV010000010.1:0-18678 GCA_031427625.1 Bacteroidota bacterium | reverse complement strand
GATCCGGAGTTGCTTTTACAGAAGTGCCAACATCGTCGTTATTACCCCCTAGTGTTCTTTCCCATAAAAGATCACCCAATGCATTTATCTTTATTAACCAATAGTCATCATGACCTCGACAGCTATCCGATTTATTTCCCGAAACAGCTGAATTTGATCTGCCCACTATGTAAAAGTTACCGTCTGAAGACTGAGAGATGTCGTAGGCATAATCATAAAAATTCCCGCCAAAGTTCTTTTGCCATTGTGCGGCCGGCTGTGCAAACGATTGACAAGAATAAAATAAAAGAATTATTCTAAACATCTGTATAAACTCTTTCACAGATTTTAATGTGATATCGATTCCTCTAAATGAATTCATATCCTTGAATTTAGGCATCAGATTTAATTGAAAGCTTCATATATTTTAAAAACTTGAAGAATTAGTCCATTCGGTAAATCAAACGTGTAAAGTGTAATATACAACCCATTTCATTGAGCTAAACCTTCAGCTTTTTTCCTTCAACAAACTCAACTGCTCCTCAATCGCACTGATCTTCGCCTCTGCATCGGCTTGTTTCTTTTTTTCATTCTCAACCACTTCGGGTTTTGCGTTGGAAACAAAACGTTCGTTGGCCAGCTTCGACTGTACCGATTTCAAAAATCCTTTGTTGTATTCAAGTTCTGTTATCAATCGATCTTTCTCTTCGCCTGCATCAATGGCTGATGAGAATGGGAGATAAAATTCGAACTGGTTGATCAGAAAGGAAAGTGAATTATCCGGCTTCATCTCTATCTGCTCATATTTACTAAGGTTTGCCAGTTTACTAATGATGGACGTAAAAGTGTCATCGAATTTTGAATCCTTTTTTACAAAAAGCGCAAGCGATTCCTTCGGACTAATATTTTTTTGCTGCCGTGTATTTCTAATTTGCTGAATTATCTCAGATGCAATCGTAAATCCCGAAAGTAACTTCTTATCGTACGATTCTATCGCCGGCCATTCAGCTACTATAATACAATCTCTTTCTTTCCTGTCTTTCAATAAATGCCAGAGCTCTTCTGAGATAAATGGCATCCATGGATGAATAATTTTTAACAGGTCTTCAAAAATTTCTATCGTCGCTTCAAGTGTCTTGCTACAGATGGGAGCTGCATTTCCCTCGATGAATTCGGGTTTAATCATCTCCAGATACCAGGAGCAGAAATCGTCCCAGATAAGTTTGTAGGATGCCATCAATGCATCACTCACCCTGTATTTCGAATAATGATCGTTGATGATTTCCAACTGCTCATTGAAACGGGAACGAAACCAGTCAATGGCAATCTTGTCACTCTCGGTTTGCTTTTCATTATGCGTACTCCAACCTTTTACGAGACGGAATGCATTCCATATTTTATTCGCAAAGTTCCTTCCCTGTTCACATAACGATTCGTCGAACGGTAAGTCATTGCCGGCAGGAGAAGCGAAAAGCATTCCGACTCTTACACCGTCTGCGCTGTATTTCGTTATGAGCTCGAGCGGGTCGGGAGAATTCCCCAGCGACTTCGACATTTTCCTTCCTTGTTTATCGCGCACGATGCCGGTGAGATAAACATTCGTAAATGGTTTCTTATCCATGTATTCATAGCCTGCGATGATCATTCGCGCCACCCAGAAAAAAAGAATTTCCGGTGCAGTCACTAAATCATTCGTCGGATAATAATAGTTGATATCCTTATTTCCCGGATTTTTAAATCCATCGAAAACACTTATAGGCCACAACCAGGAACTAAACCATGTGTCGAGTACATCTTCATCCTGCTTCAGATCGTTTTTCGAAAAATCGAAATCAGGAAATTGCTTTTTGAAAATTTCGATTGCTTCATCTGATGTTTTTGCAACAACGAATCTCCCCTTCGGATCGTACCAGGCAGGAATCCGTTGTCCCCACCAGAGCTGACGCGATATACACCAGTCGTGTACACTCTCCATCCAGTGCTTGTAGGTATTTATGAATTTCTCAGGTATTAACCGTATGTCACCATTCATAACATGATCTAACGCAGGCTTGCTGATCGTATCCATTTTCAAAAACCATTGCATCGATAATTTCGGTTCGATGACTGCATCGGTTCTTTCTGAATATCCTACTTTATTTTTATAGTCTTCAATCTTCACAACATTTCCTGCTGCGTCGAGGTCTTTAATAATTTTCTTCCTGACGATAAACCGGTCTTCGCCAATATAAAACCCGGCTTCCTTACTCAACGTCCCATCGTCGTTGAGCGTATCGATAACAGGAAGGTTGTGCTTTACACCAAGATTATAATCGTTGATGTCGTGTGCGGGAGTAACTTTTAATGCACCGGTTCCGAATTCCATTTCGATGTAGTCGTCGAAAATTATTGGCACCGGACGATTCACAAAAGGAATAACGGCAAACATGCCTTTCAGTTTTTTATAACGCTCATCGTTTGGATGAACACATACACCTGTATCACCTAAAATAGTTTCTGGACGAACAGTTGCAATCGAAATAAAACTTTTTCCGGAAAATTTCTTACCGGCAACTTCTGTATTCCAAACGTCGTCATTGATTGTCCAGAAAGATTTATTTTCTCTCAGCAATTTCGCAGTACTTTCATCGACGATTGGATAACGAACATATATCAATCGCGAGTTAACTTCTTTATGAATTACCTCTTCATCACTCAAAGCCGTTTTGCCCAGCGGATCCCAGTTAACCATGCGGACGCCACGATATATATATCCCTTCTTATGCAGATCGATAAAGACATCAATAACAGCTTCGCTTAAATCATTTTCCATCGTAAACCGCGTGCGATCCCAATCGCAGGATGCACCAAGTTGTTTTAGCTGTTCGAGGATGATGCCACCATATTTCTCTTTCCATTCCCAGGCATACTTTAAAAAATCCTCACGGGTAAGATCTTTTTTGTTGATTCCCTTTTCCTTCAGCATGGCAACAACCTTTGCCTCCGTAGCAATCGATGCATGATCTGTTCCCGGAACCCAGCAGGCATTCTTCCCAAGCATACGCGCGCGTCTGATAAGTACATCCTGAATTGTATTATTCAGCATATGTCCCATGTGCAAAACGCCTGTTACATTTGGCGGGGGAATAACGATTGTGTATGGCTCTCGTCCATCAGGAACACTGCGGAAAAAGCCTTCTTTCGACCAATAGGAATACCACTTGTTTTCAATCGTTGAAGGATCGTATGTTTTAGGAATTTCTGACATGGGGCGAAAATACAAAATCTAATAGTATAATTTGAGAATTTGAGAATGTGTTAATTGAAAATGGGCTGGGTACGAATTGCATAGAGATTAATTTGAGGATTAATTACGGTGAATAATTTAAGTTCAGAGACTCTGTAAGTGCGCCATTTTCAAATTCTCAAATTAGCACATTCTCAAATTCCATTATCAACCCTTCCTGATCCGCCACTCTTTCGGATAATAATTATTAGTCCTGTCGCCCAGATTTTTCATCCAGCCCAAGTTGAAGCCTTTGTAACGGGCAAGCGTCCAGCCTATTGGAGAATCAATTTTTATGGGCTCGCCACGAAGAAATTTTATGGCCTGGTCTTTCGCTAATTCGACGGAAGCAATATCCTTTCTGATGTGGTTAGAAAGCGAAAGACCGGCTGAGGGAATAAAAAAATTTCCTTTTACATCACCCAGATAAATGCCGGCAAGTCTGACATATAATTTCTCAGCCATCGTCCGGAAAGTGCCGGCATGAATATGAGGAATTAAAAACGTCCGTTCTTCTTTATTCAGCGTGAAGAATTCGTCGCTGTCTGAGAGAAATTGTTCTGCATAAACTGATAACTTTTCTTTTTTTCTTTCCTGTCTTTTATGTGTAGTTGATAACTCCCCTTGTTTCTGAAGCAATGACATAAAGAATCCCTCTCCCTTATTCAGATGAGGAAAAAAAGTGAAACCGTTTCCGGTGTTCGTGATGCCGGCGAAATTTGTATCCATTGAAATTGGGATCAAATTATATTCATCCATCATCATCTGCACTTTATCATCGTTTTCAACTTTTTCGAATGTGCATGTGCTGTAAATTAAAAATCCACCGGGTTTCAGCGATTGAAATGCATGCGATAGAATTTCACTTTGTCTGATGGAGCAACGGTTGACATTCTCCTCGCTCCATTCATTAACGGCATCTGGATCTTTTCGGAAAAGTCCTTCCCCGCTGCATGGGGCATCGACGACAATCACGTCGAAATAATTTTTCAGCGCCAGAAAATCCTTCGGTTCGTTTTGGGTGACGATTACATTGGAGCATCCCCACTTAAAAATATTATCGCGCAAAATATTGTTACGTGATGATATGACTTCATTGCTGACGAGGATATCTTCCTTTTGCAACATCGATAATATGTGTGTGCTCTTTCCACCCGGAGCCGCGCATAAGTCAAGAACGATTAGTGGATCCCGATTTGTATTTTTTATCTGCAGAAAAGGTTTTTCGAGAAACTGAGAACTGGAATCCTGCACGTAATAGCAACCTGCATGAAACAAGGGATCGAGTGTAAATGATGGCCTGTCTTTCAGAAATTTCCCATGCTGCGACCAAGGCACATTCTCTTCAGTAGAAAATTGCTCGGTTAATTTAAATGGATTGAGCCTGATGCTCGTCTGCACCGGATTCGAAAGACTACTGATAAATGCATCATAATCCTTCCCTGCAAATTGCCGCGCATGTTCGAGAAATTTCTCAGGAAGATTCATGATAAATTATTTATTTGTAAAAAAATCTCCGGCAAAGATAATTTTCCGCTTCGTTAATTTTTTGTATCATTCACAAATCTTAATGAAGTATCTTCAGCACTAACAGGCACCGAAGCTATGAGAAAACTTTCTCTTACCACACAAATCATCCTTGGTTTACTCTTTGGAATCATTTTAGGACAATGGTACAGGTACAACTGGCCTGATCCTGAACAGATCAAACCCTTTGCTGATAATATGCAGGTGATTTCTGACATCTTCCTCCGTCTAATTAAGATGATCATTGCCCCGCTTGTCTTCTCTCTCCTTCTCACCGGAATTGCAAAAGCGGGTGATTTTAAAACCGTTGGACGCATTGGCCTGAAGACAATGATTTACTTCACCTTCGCAACTATTGTGGCTCTCTTTATTGGTCTTGTCATCGTCAACATCTTTGAACCCGGGAAAGCGTTGCAGATGCATGCTCTTAACGCAGCTCCTATTCATGCAAAGGAATTTAACGGAAGAGAATTTATCCAGCATATTTTCCCGGAGAGCATTATTGATTCAATGGCACATAATCAGATTCTGCCAATCATCATATTCGTTTTATTCTTCGGTGTCGCTGTTTCATCACTGAATGAAAAAGGCAAAATTATCGTCGACTTCTTCGATGCAGTGTCTCATGCTATGCTTCGCGTAACTTCCTACGTAATGAAATTAGCTCCACTCGCCGTTCTCGGAGCGATCACTTCTGTCATTGCTCAAAAAGGTCTTGGGATCCTTGGCGGATATATGAATGTTATTCTCTGTTTTTTCGGCGGACTTATCTTTTTCATTTTCGGAGTGCTTATGGTCATCTGCATGATCTTCCGTATAAATTTCCGGAACCTTTTCAACCATGTCAAGGAACCTATGATTTTAGCATTCAGCACAGCAAGCAGCGAAGCAGCCATGCCTAAAACAATTCTCGGCCTCGAACGATTTGGTTGTCCGCCTAAGATTGTAAGCTTTGTTCTACCACTCGGTTATTCTTTTAACCTCGACGGATCAATTATGTATATGACGTTCGCCACCGTTTCCATCGCCCAGGCATATGGCATTGATCTGAGTACCGGTCAACAAATTACGATGATGCTAATACTCCTTGTTACAAGTAAAGGAATGGCAGGAGTACCGCGGGCATCGCTTGTTGTAATTGCAGGAATGCTTCAGACATTTTCGATTCCGCAAGAAGGAATTACGATGTTACTGGCTATCGACTGGCTTCTCGATATGGGACGATCGGCTACGAATGTGATGGGCAATGCTGTTGCAACTGCAGTTGTATCGAAATGGGAAAAACAGCTTGTGGATTAAAAAAGTTATTTTTTCTTAAGCATCGAATAGACTTCAAACCGCTGCTTGATGTAAATACAAAAATCATATTGAGAGGCCGACTTCATATAAGATTCTGAGACATTCGTAAAATCAAGAAAATCTTCCAGTTCAAAATCATCCAGATTGATTATGTCATGTGAGACGTAATTGGCAAGCAACTGACGTAGCAGTTCTTTCCTTTTATCGTCATTAATTCTTTCGCGGTTGTGTCGTTTGACCCGTTCCAGCTGGCTGAATTCCTGGTATAAGAAAGTTATCGGACTTGAGATCGCATCAATACCGCTTAACTCAAAATCTTTTTTATTATACCCCAGTTTTTGAATATCTGTATAGATTGACTGAAGATCGCGTGGAGAAAAGATATTCACTTCCTTCAACGTAACAGAAAGTTTAGTAAGCGGTGATTGAAAATAATATGACGATTTATAAGCAGAATCTGCAAAACATATTCGCTCATATGCATATCCGGTTGAAGCAACCAATATGGTATCGGTACGGTATATATCGACGACAAACGACCCGTCAGCTTTTCCGAAAGTCCCCTGCGAAGTTCGCATGTTTATGATCATCAGGTCTTCCAGGCGCAGTGCCGGATTTTTAGCATCGAAAGCATATCCTGTGACTGTAATACGCAGCGAATCAGGTATTGCGGCAAAAGCACTCTGTCCAATCACAAACGTCAGTAAAAAAACCAAATAACTTCTGCGCATATTCAGCGTCGAAGGTATGAAAATGACTTCAACAATCAGGAGATTATCAAAACCTGAAATCAGCAGCGTTCTATCTGCTACTACGTTATTTATTTTTCTTATTTTGCCGCTTCTAAAAACAAACATCATGTCAGATATCGGAGACGTTCGCGTAGGCACCATTTTACGTTACAACAATGAGTTATGCCAGGTAACAGAATATATTCACCGTACACCGGGAAACCTGAGAGCATTTTATCAGGCAAAAATGAAAAACCTGAAGACTGGAAAAATCGTTGAAAATCGTTTTCGTGCAGGCGAGTCAGTTGAAATTGCCCGTGTAGAATACAAGGAAATGCAATTTATTTATCCTGAAGGAGAACATATCGTTGTGATGGATAACGATACGTATGAACAAATGCATATTCCTGCAACGATGTTTGGCGATAATGCGAAGATGTTAAAAGAAGGCATGACTGTAAAAATCGCATTCGAAAATGATCAGCCATTATTAGCCGAGGCTCCGACATTTGTAGAACTTGAAGTTACCTATACAGAACCCGGTGTTAAGGGAGATACTGCTACGAATACTTTAAAACAGGCGACTCTGGAAACAGGCGCTGTCGTAAACGTTCCTTTATTTGTAAACACCGGTGAGATAATTAAAATAGATACACGCGACTGGAGTTATTCAGGGAAAGTAAAATAATCCGGAAAGAGAGTCATTTCATCTATGAAGAACAACAACAGGAAACCGGAAAGCTTTATTACCAATCCTATTTATCCCGGAGGTAAAAAAGCACTTGACGAATTCATCAAGTCGAATCTGAAATATCCGGAAGAAGCAATTACAAATAAAATTGAAGGAACAGTTTCTATTGAATACGATGTCGATGTATTTGGCAATGTCATATCGACGAAGGTCAAACATGGCATCGGATATGGCTGTGATGAAGAAGCGCTTCGCCTGACGGCACTTTTGAAATATCCGAAGAAAAGGTATAAAGGTATGCGCGTTGTTTTCCATATGACTATCAATATCACTTTTCATATTCATCAGGGATCAAAGCCCATTCCTCAAGAGCAGAAAATTGTTTATACGTACGTGGAGAAGAAAAAATAACAGAATTAGGATTCTGCCTTATATCTCTTAATTTTACCTGTACAACTGCCATTTGAAATAATATGGGAAGAAAATATATTTTATACAGAACTGCCATGAATAAAATCGTTGTTTTACTATTCATTTTCACATCGCTTAATTTATTTTCTCAGACAATTCCTGTTTTGCGAACTGCCGATTGGTCATCAGCCGGATACAAGGGATTGATTCCAACACCGTCAACTATTCATGATGTAACTGCATTCGGAGCTACCGGGAACGGCATCACCGATGATGCAACTGCAATCCGTAATGCCATCGATTCACTACATGGCAGTCGCGGTGTTGTTTATCTTCCCGCAGGAAATTACCTCATCGGCTCAACAATCGATCTTCCCGACAGCGTTATCCTCCGAGGCGAATCGGCTGATTCCACACATATCATTTTTGATTTTGCAGGAAATGTAGCCAATGGCTTCAATATTACAGGTGGCACAGCCAGCGCATTTGCAGGCGTTACAGGTGGAGCGATTCGCGGAAGCGATTATCTTGTTGTTGATAATTCTGCTTTGTTTATAGCAAATGGTTATGTTGAGCTTATGCAAAACAATGGATCATGGGATACTCAGCCCGTATCATGGGCCGATAATTCAGTCGGACAAATTCTACACATAAGTGGCATTTCGGGTGACACACTTTTTCTTGACGCTTCATTGAGGATAAATTACGATGCCGCATTGAACGTACGGATAAGAACAATCAATCCTGCCGTTGAAGTCGGAATTGAATGTATGCACATGAGCCGTATAGACACAATTTCATCCGGTGTTTGTATCAACATATATTTCAGCTATGCAGCAAATTGTTGGGTACATGGTGTTGAAAGCAGCTTAAGTATCGGATCGCATATTGAAGCCGATGCAAGCACGAATATTTCTATTAAGGGCTGTTACATTCATCACAGTTTTTTATATGATGGCGTTTCTACACATGGTTATGGGATTACCTTATTCGCACACACAGGCCAGTGCCTAATCGAAAATAATATCATGCAGCATTTGCGACATTCTTTTTCGATGCAGACAGGAGCGAACGGAAATGTGATCGCATACAATTACAGTTTTGACCCGAATCGTTCGGAAGTTCCTGCGAATTATGGTGCCGATATTTCCATGCACGGACATTTTTCATACAGTAATCTCTTCGAAGGTAATGTTGTTCAGAATATTCAGATCGATCAGACATGGGGACCGAGCGGGCCATTCAATACATTTTTCCGAAATCGTGCTGAGTTGTATGGCATATTAATGACTTCGGGAACAGTGCAAAGTGATTCACTGAATTTCGTCGGCAATGAAGTCCCAAATACCGGATTTCTCCTCGGCAATTATATAATTACTGGAAACGCTCAATTCGAATTCGGAAATAACATTAAAGGAACACTTACTCCTGCCGGAACAAGTCCACTTCCCGACTCTTCTTATTTTCTTAGTGGTCCTCCTGCGTATTGGAATTCAACGATCTTCCCATCTATCGGAATTCCCAATGCAATATCATCGGGAAGCAACCCTGCAAGAGATCGGTATTTAGAAGGTGTTGCACGCGCCGTTTGTAATGATGCAGTGATTACGTCTGTCTCTTCTCTTAACAAAAATTCTTTTGAAGTATTCCCGAATCCATCCAGTGGAAAAATAGCGATCCATCTAAATGATTTTCAGAAATCATCTGTTCATCTACTTTTGAAAGATATCGGAGGCAAAGAAATTTTCTCGAAAAATATTACTTCCGCTGGTGACAATTTAGAAATCAACCTTCCTGGGAATATTAATAACGGGATTTATATATTAGAAATCGTTACAGGTAAAAAATTAATGACTAAAAAAATTGTCATCCTGAGATAGTTCGAAGTACACTATTGAGATTCGTAATGCTATTTACTTAGCTTCTTTTCCTTTTCCAAATGTCGTGCGGAAAATAAGATCCCAGAATTTGGAACTTACACCATAACCATTATCCATATCCTTGTAATGATGCAGCATGTGATGATGCTTTAAATCAAGCCAGAATTTACTTTTGAAATTGTAATGATGAATCGCATAATGAGTCATGTCGTAAAAAAGATAACCGGCAAGAAAACCGGAGAATAATGGGAATACATTTACACTCCCGACGAGAAGTCTAAACATAAAATAAAACAAAGCGGCAAGCGGAATACTTATTGTAGGAACCATAACGAGTCGCTTGCCATCGCTTGGATAATCGTGATGAACACCATGAAATACAAAATGCATACGAGCGCCTAATTTTCCGGGTGGCATCCAGTGAAATACAAAACGATGCAATACATATTCAGTCAACGTCCAGATAAATAGTCCGAGTACAATATATCCAGCAATTGCTGTCCATGCCATACTTTCAATTCCTATCGCCATGTACATGGAATAAATTATTACAGGAATGAAAATATAAAGGGGAACTGAATAATGAATCCGCGTGAAGTGCTCGAGAAAACTATTCTCAAACATGGGAACGGACTCGTCTTTATTACTGATAAAATTTTTTGCCATTTCAATTGCAAAATTAGAAAAAAGAGGGATAAAATCAGCCTTATTTCACATTAGATTTTAATGAATGCCTGGGTCTCCAACTCACTGAAAAAGAATCGCTTTCGACGATTATGGCATTTATCGTATCAATGTCACGCGTCCGGTTATAAAATTTTTTCCGAAACTATTGTCGTTAAAATCAATCTTGAAAACATAAACACCTTCCGGTGCCGGCTTACCCGAATTTTTAAATGTTCCATTCCATGCCGAAAGATTATTGCCACTGAAAATTAATTCGCCCCAGCGATTCCAGATAGTCATCTCATAATCAAGACGGCTTGCACTCAAAGGAGCAAATAATTCATTTCTTCCGTCACCATTCGGACTGAATGAATTCGGATAAAAGAATGCAACTTCTTCTTTGACAGAAATAATATAAGAAACAGAATCAACACATCCTGAATTATTCACTGTGACAAGTTTTACATCATATGTTCCCGGTTCAGTAAAATGATGAAGTGGATTCCAATTAGTGCTCGTTGTACTGTCAGGAAAATACCATAACCAGCTATCAGCATCGATTGACTGATTCACAAACTGAATATTATTTTCGAAGGATCCAGGCGCAGGATTTAAGAAAGCATATTCAGCGACTGGATTTGGTAAAACAGGAACGATAAGAGTATCCGTCGCAGGCCATGCCGTGCAATTATCATAAACACTTACAATGATCTGAGTATTTCTTCCCGGCGTTACTATTGCACTGTCAGTATCCGGACTTCCATCACTCCAGATGTAATGATACGAATGACCTTTTCCTCCTGATGGTATTGCTTTTATTGTCACCGGCTCGCCGGGACAAAGTAGCACTCCAGTAGTTAATTGTAAATTCAGATAAGGATGAAAGTATATTCTAACAAAATTGGAAGTATCATCGGGACTTATCAGACAGCTTGCATTTGAAGTCATGTTTGCAACAATAACATCTCCTATTCCCAGGTTCGTTGGCATGAAGGAAGTTGAAAAAACTGAATTCTGAATTCCATTCACATACCATCTTATATTCGGATTGCTGCCGCCATTCAATGTATCAGCATGTAAAATAACTTGTTGACCCTGACATATGCTATCAGCCGGATTAATTGTTATTGATATATCGGGCGAAACACGCGGAAGAAGAGTTGTAATATATAACGGCGAAGATGCATTCGCCGGACTCACACAACCCAGACTACTTGTCATCACTGCCTGAACTGTATCACCAGTCTGCAACCTCGTTAGTAGAATAGTATCATTTGTTAAGCCAGTGGAAACACCATTGACCAGCCATTGATATGCAGGAGTGCCACCGCCATTCGTGCTACTTGCAACAAATTGCACAGGATCATTTTCGCAAAGGCCTCCTGCTGTTGCAACGATGCCTAAAGTTGGTGCTACATTTCCGGAAACTGAAACGGTGACAACATCCGTATCAGAAGAAACAGGTGCACAACTCAACGAAGAAGTAACAATTATTTGAACAACATCATTATTGTTAAGCGTCGATGAAACAAAAACACTGTCATTCGTTCCGGCGGGATTTCCATTTATGGTCCATGAATATGTTGGAGTACTTCCTCCGTTTATTGCACTTGCCGTAAAAGTGACATTGTCGCCCTGACAAATAAATGCCGATGGTGAGGTTGCAACAGAAACTGATGGAGAAACAGCAGGGGAAACAGTTGCGATTAAATAATCATCATCGGAAGGAGTTAATGCACAGATCAGACTCGACGTTAATGTCACGCTGACTGAATCACCATTCGAGGGAAGAATCGAAAAGAGAGAATCATTTGCACCGGCAGGAATGCCGTTTACGTACCATTGATATTGTGGTGCCGATCCGCCATACGATGACTGAGCTACATAATGAACACTGTCGCCACCACAAACAGCACCTGCCGGATTAGCAGAGATAGTCGCAAGCGGCTGCACATTCTGAAGAACAGAAACAATAGTTGTATCGGCAGCCAGAGTTGTGATCAGACAATTTAACGATGAATTGAGAACTACGCTGATGACAGTATCAGGTGGTGTAACAGTGAAAGAATAGGATGATGAATTAGCGCCGGGAATTGGTATACCGTTTGCAAGCCACTGATAGTTCGGAGTTGACCCGCCATTTACTGAAACGGTATTTAGTGTAAGTGGTGATCCGGGACATAAAAGTGTATCGGGTGTAATTGTGATTTGCGGAGCTAATGAATTACTGACTGCAATAATTATAGAAGTAGTATCGCTCAGGGGAGATGTGCAAAGTGTTGCATTTGAAAAAAGAATTACTTCGACGATATCTCCATTTGAAATTGGAAAAAGCACGAGCGAGTCGGCTGTTCCGTTCTGAACTGTCACACCATTCACTGACCATTTGTATGTTGGTGCTGATCCGCCATTCGCAGGAGCAGCATGAAAGACGACAGTATCGGCCGAACAAAACGGGCCGACAGGCTGTGTATTAAGTGCAACCGTAGCACTTGATGAACCGGTTACCGTCACCTGCGCTGAATCGGTAAACGTACAGGCGCCACTCGTATAATTCAGATAGATATTATAATTCCCAAGCGCAGCATAAGTGACGGATGGATTTTGATTATCGTTGACAACACCACCTGGTACATTACTTCCGGGCACAAGCCAATCATAATAGGATGCAAGTCCGCCACCGTTTCCATTTATCGCAACCGGAGCATTAAGGCATGGAGGATTCGGAGAAACAGTAAAACCGGGATTATCTTTTGCCGTAACATTTACGACTGTAGAACCAGAAGCAGTGATACCACATCCATCGGTGATTGTTACAGTATAATTCGTATTTATCGTTGGTGAAACATTCAACGTATCGTCCGTCCCTCCGGAAGGGCTCCACAAATAACTATAAGCAGGCACACCATATTGTGGAATAACGATTAGCTGAGCATTAACGCCTTCACAAATTTGTACAGTGGGTGATATAAAAGATAATTCCAGTGTTCTTCCCTTTATATACATGATCCATGGCTTTGTGGCACGAATACAATTATTCGAACATGCAGGATTCGGATCGTTGTTGCATCGATAAAAATGCAATGTAAAGTTGAGATTCTGAGCCGCGCATTGAGGTGCAGGAATGCATGGATTAAATTCAGTCATCGGCGCTGTCGAATCAGCATAAAATGTAAATGGAGATACATGCAAACCGGGTGGAGCTGTATAAACACCATTTGGAAAACTAGCAGAAACAGCAGGCACATGACAGGTAAGAAAATCGATGCTATATCCTCCGTCATCAGAAAAACAAAGTCCTGTTGCGAAATATTCGAAGCTGTGCAGGATGGCAGTTACTGTTGTATTTCCGGGAGTGGGAACTGTCATATTATAATCACAACTGTTCGTCCAGCATACGGCACTAAATTTTGTTCCTGCAATGGATGCAACAGGAAGTATATTAAATGTTGTTATCAATGGATCAATTAAAACCGGATACTCAGTCGACGGATTTGATAGCCATTCTACTGGGACGATAAATTCAAGTTCATTTGAATTTGTGATGGCAGAAGCGATGTGAACAGGCGCCGACCATTTACTGTTATCATACGCCAGACCTTCTTCGACTTTATAATAGGGCACATGATTTTTATCTACGACATAAATTTCCTGCACTTCAGCTTTGCCTGAGTTTTTCTCTGCGCTAAATGATAACCCGGAAGATAAATCAATCTGCTGCCTTAGAATAATTACTCCTGATGTATATGGCAGTCGCTGATTAAGTATAAACGATGATTCCACTTCTCCCCTGTTTACGGAGAGAATAAGATCGATGCCCGGATAAATGTTTTTTATTTTTACACCTTCATCACCTGCGCTGTAGTTACGAAGATCAGCGTTTCCCAAAAAATGCTCTTCTCCATTACCGTCCTTCCATAAAAGTACAGGACTCTTAGTTGTGAGTTTATAATCACCATTCGTAATTACAAGTTTATTATTGATGATGTCAATAGAAACCTGGTCGGGCTGATGATCGGCTACAAAAATTCCGTCTGATTTTTTCTCAAGACGATAATTTAATTCTCTCCACAATCCGTCTTTGTCTTTATAATTGATAGGTGCTGAAGCTTTCTCAATAAAAAACTCCGAGCCGTTTGTATTTTCTATTACAAAGTATCTTGAATTTTCATCGCGTCTGTCGACAAGCTCAAAACAGTTGTTACATGGTGGACCATCAAACGGTTTCAATCCAAAGTCGGGATGAGTAATAAATTTTTCAGCCGTTAAACTCTGTATTTCTGATGTAGATTTTTTTTCTCTCTCTGTAAAATGACTGGTATTGATTCGAGGCATGCGGGCCGGCTGTCCGTATGCAATCAATGCATTCAATGCATTCAATAAAATCAATAATACAATCAGACGTTTCATTTATTTGGAAAGCATATTAACAGGATGAGAACTCAAATTGGGTTCGCATAGTGGTTAATCACAAAAATAGTATGAATTCTCCAACCTTCTAAATCCAACAGCGATTTAAGTTGATGACATTCAGGTGAATCGGATGATTCCAGACTATTTTTTACCCGTTTTAACGTGATTCGACTCTAAAGTGAATGCAAAAACTCCTCGCTGCTCTGGATTAGGTGATAGAGAACTTCATCCTTTTCGACAAAATGAACTTCTTTTCTGAAGGCAGTCACAAAATCTTCAATCATGTCGGAGCTCTTCATCGGTCGTCTGAATTCAAGCGCTTGTGCAGCTGTCATCAATTCTATCGACAGAACAGTGTGTACGTTATTTACAACTCTATAAAGTTTCGTTGCCGCATTCGCACCCATACTCACATGATCTTCCTGTCCGTTACTAGACACAATGCTATCGACTGATGCAGGCGTACACAGTTGTTTGTTCTGACTGACGATAGAAGCGGCAGTATACTGCGGAATCATAAATCCTGAATTGATGCCTGGCTCTGCGACAAGAAACGGTGGCAGTTCGCGCTGGCCGGAAATCAGAAGATAGGTACGACGTTCTGATATACTTCCAAGTTCAGCAACAGCGATAGCCAGAAAATCCATAGCAAGCGCAAGCGGTTGACCATGAAAATTACCTGCTGATATTATTTTATCTTCTTCCGGAAAAATAGTTGGATTATCGGTGACGGAATTTATTTCCGTCTGCAAAACATTCGCTGCATAGTTGATTGCATCGCGTGTGGCTCCATGAACCTGAGGAATACAACGGAAGGAATACGGATCCTGAACGTGTGCTTTTTTTCTTTTGATAAGCTGACTACCCTTTAGAATCTGCTTCATATTTTCTGCCACTTCCACCTGACCGGCATGCGGACGGATTTTATGAACGAGTTTATCGAATGGATCCTGGCGGCCGTCGAAAGCATCGAGAGAAATTGCTCCGATGAAATCGGCGAGAGAAGCAAGCTGATAAGCATGCATCAGACAATAACATCCATAGGCCGACATGAACTGAGTTCCGTTTAAAAGGGCAAGACCTTCCTTCGATTGCAGAGCGATCGGCTTCCATCCGAATTTTTTCAGAATATTCTTTGATGACTGAATCTTCCCTTCGAACAATACTTCTCCTTCGCCGATGAGCGGAAGTGAAAGATGAGCAAGTGGTGCAAGATCGCCTGATGCGCCGAGTGATCCCTGTTGGTAAACGACTGGCAGAATATCATGATTAAAAAAATCGATCAGTCGTTCGACAGTCTGCAACTGAACTCCTGAATTTCCGAATGCAAGTCCTTTTATCTTCAGCAACAACATGAGCTTTACGATTTCGGGCGTTACCATTTCGCCTGTTCCACATGCATGAGACATCACGAGATTATGCTGAAGTATTCCCAACTGATGTTCCGGAATACTTTTATTATATAAGGAGCCGAAGCCTGTGTTGATACCGTAAATCGGTTCTTTCACCTCCTTCAGTTTCTTGTTGAGATAATTTCTGCAGGCAGTGATCTTCGTTTTTGCTTCATCAGACAATCCGATTTTCTCTTTCGAATTCATCAGCTGTTCTAAAATTTCGAAATCTAATTCTTCGCTGCTAATTTTATATGAGGCCATAATTTTTTTCTATTTGAAAGTTACATATCCTCTGCGCCTACTTTGTGATCTTTGTGTTTATTTTTTTGCACGTTAGAAAAATCAAACATTATGAGTCCCCGAAGCATTCACTATGGACAAAGAGAAATTTATTTTTTCAATTTCGATATCAATTCCTGAATAGTACATGTAAACTGATCACGCTTCTCCATGTCTTTAACTGTGATGATATTATTTTTCATTTCATCCGTTCCTACAAGAGCAACGAAAGGAATCTTTTTTGCATCGGCATAACTCATCTGCTTCTTGATCTTAGCATCGTCTGGATAAACCTCGGTAAAGATCCCTTCAGCCCGTAATGCCTGAGCCAGCTTCATGCAATGCTCAGCCTCTGCATCGCCGAAGTTTACGAAAAGTAATTTTGTAGAGACAGAACTGAAATCCGGATAACCGTTCATCTCCTCCAGCACATCGTTAATCCTGTCCGCTCCGAAAGAAATTCCCACGCCTGAAACATTTGGTAATCCGAAGATGCCCGTGAGATCGTCATACCTTCCACCGCCGCAGATGCTGCTGGTGAAAGTCGAGCGTTTATCATCCGTCTTCACTTCGATGATGGCACCCGTATAATAATTGAGTCCGCGTGCTAACGTAATATCAACTTCAACAGGATATTTTCTACCGAGAGAAGAATAATTTTTGAGAATGAATTCCGTTTCCTCGATGCCCTTCATTCCCGTAACCGATTTTTCGCAGATGATTTTTAAAGTGCTGAGTTTTTCCTCATTGCTTCCTTTCATGGTGATGATGGGATGCAGGTCGGCGATAGACTTCTCCGAGAGACCTTTTGTTCGAAGCTCTTCCACCACTTTATCGAATCCGATTTTATCGAGTTTGTCGATGGCAACGGTGATATCAATAATTTTCTCCGGCTCTCCGATTACTTCGGCAATGCCGGCGAGAATTTTTCTGTTATTTAATTTGATGACGATGCCGAGGTCGAGTTGGCTGAATACGTTATCGATGACAGACAGAAGATCCACTTCGTTAAGAAGCGAATTGCTGCCGATGACGTCGGCATCGCATTGAAAGAATTCGCGGTAGCGTCCTTTCTGAGGACGATCGGCGCGCCAGACAGGTTGAATCTGATATCTGCGGAAAGGAAAAGAGATTTCATTCTGATGCATGACGACATAGCGTGCGAAGGGAACCGTCAGGTCATAGCGAAGACCTTTTTCGGCCAGATCGCTGACCTTTAAATTAGTTCCGGCCTTGAGTGCAGTCTCCACGACATTTCCGGAATCGAGAATGCGGAAGAGTAGTTTATCGCCTTCTTCTCCATACTTACCTACCAGCGTAGAAAGATTCTCCATTGCAGGCGTCTCTATCTGCTCGAAACCGAAAAGGTGAAACGTCTGGCTGATAGTATCGAAAATATAATTCCGCCTCCGCATATCCTGCGGCGAAAAATCGCGTGTACCTTTTGGAAGAGATGGTTTCGACATACTGTTTTATCAAAAGCCGAAAATACGAAAGTCATTGGAAGGATGAGGGAAATGTATAGGCAGTTATTCACAAGGAAGAATGAAGATTCCAAAGGGCAAAATGATCTCAGATTTCAGATGTTCGATTTCAGATCGAAGAGCCTCGATCTTGCTTGGCGATTTATTAATGAGACATCAACACTTACAAATGATCTCAAATTTCAGATGTACGATTTTAGATTTTAGATTGAAATCCCTCGCAGTGCCTACGCAAAAAGATTCCACCATATCCCTCGCTGGGCGCAGTCTTAGCACGACATCCCTATTAACTAAAATGTTTTAACATCAGTTTGAGTGCGAGACTTCGTCCACGATTCGGCTCTACACAAGCATTATAACTCACCACAAAAGAAATGGTGATTTGTATTAGTTAAACTATTGTATAAATAAAAAGGCAATTCATTTATTCACAGCTGCATCGTGGACGAAGTCTCGTGCTCAAAGCAAGGCTTTGTTTTCAAATAAAATATAGCGTTCGCACTAAGAAATCGCCCAGCGAAAGTTGTGAATGAAATCTATATTAAAACAATTGGTGAAAGTATTTTTGAACTAAACGACTTGCAAATAAAAGACCTGGAACAAATCGTCTGGCAATGTCCGTTTGATGGTGGCCCTGCCGTTTATATGGCGCGAAGTCT
>JANPNV010000009.1:0-52634 GCA_031427625.1 Bacteroidota bacterium | reverse complement strand
CGTTGCTCTGCGAGCCGAATTGAATGGTACATGTATTTCCCGTATTCGCGCCAATAATAGATGCACCCTGAGAAACCGACCAATGATAGGTATCGGAGGTCGTTGATACCCCAAACATTTCTGCTGAATAGGTTTCTGTTGAATTTTGGCAAACAGTTTCAAAACCGATTATATCTGGCTTCCTTTTATAGTATCTGAAGTAATCAACATCAAAATTAATATCTACATTAAGATCAGGTTGTAATTGGCTATCATGCCTCACTGTCTGGTTGATAACCGCTTTAACAGCTCGCAGTTCGCTTATTGGCCACGTTCTGTCATTACAAGCATTGGTTACCGTATGAGTTTTATCAGGAGTACTTGCATCATACAACGGGCGACCATCAAAGTAATAAGTTATACTTGTTGGCGTCCAGTCCACTCCATAGGTGTGAAAATCCGACATAAGATCCATACACATATCGGGGTGATATTCACTGCCGTTTCTGCACCAAGATGTATCAATACCAGGATGTAAATAGTCAGTGCCATATCCGGCATGTATATTTGTAAAATATCTTGTGTTGGTGCTCTGAGGTGGCTGCCAATTGTGATGTTTAGAATAATGCTCAAATACATCAATTTCTGTATAACGATCTTCAGACCTGTAATCGAAACCCCAATTAAACCAAAAATCCTGACTAACCTCACTAAGAATCTTTGGATACTTACACTTTATTTCATAATAGCCATAGAGATAAAAATCCTTGCTATTAATTACAGCAGAAGAATAGTCGAATGAGCGCCAACCATAAGTATCGCAATTGTAAACGATTGGTGTTTGTAGTTTCTTTGTCGTAATTCTCATTATTTTTTCAGTGCCACTATTGGTTAATACAGATGGATAAGATAAATTATTCGGATCAGGGAAACTCTGGTCAAAATCATTTGGACCCCAACAGCTACCGCCTGTTGTCCAGAATTCCCAGACATTCGGGTTATAGGTATCGGTAAATTCATCACTGAGATTAGTCTGAAGCGTATAATTATCAAGCCTGATGGGAGGGAAAAAATCAACTCCGTTTGGATTACAGCCCGCTAATACAGAACCGTAAACAGCATCAATATATAAGATATGCATTCCAATTGGCTGAGTGGTGAAAATTTCAAATTTCCAGGCAAAAACATAATTCGCCTTATCCATTTCAGCGCCATTAACCTGTCCTATCAAAAGTTTACCTGCCGGATAGTAGGTTGCATTTTCGTCACCTGTTTGCATTTTCAATCCGTTTTCATAGTCCACATTCTCCCAGGCATATTCTTCCACATTAATCGAACTTATTGCAATATCTCTCGCTTCATCTTCTGTTAATGAATTTGAAACATCGATATCAAGTGAAGTTACGATATGAGGATGAAATTCCTTCACAACTCCGTTTTTCTGGTGAAAAATAAAATAGGAATTTTCCACTTCAATATCTTTATAATATTGTTTAAATTTAAGTTGATCTGCTTCCAGATTCCCGTCATCCGGAAAAACAAGGATCATCTTATCATTATCACGCAGCCCGAGTTGTTCATTATAGTCATCAAAAAAATCTGACGCATACAAAGTAACTCCGGCACCTATAAAATTAGTATACCAACCGTTTGCATCCTTGTAGTAATCTAAATTAACAATTTCTCCGGAATACAGTTTACTATGACAAAATAAAAGCGTCAATAATATTAGAAAGTTTGTGTTAACCCTTTGTTGACAGGGGGGGGGGGGTAATTGTTCTCATGGTCTTATTATTTAAAAATTTGAAATTGTATCTCAAAGTCTGATTGCTCAAAACCTAATAAAGAATAAAACTAAATACTATACATCAATAAAAAAACAGCATATATTAGAATTTCGTTCCAAGTTATTAACTAAGCATAAAATAAATCCCTTGTCTGATAATACACTCGTTTAACGTAAAACTTAACGTCAATTGTGCGACATCAATCGTGTAACATCAAACTTGAAACGATTAGCGCATAAAATCAAATGCCTAACAAAATTACTAAAACGAAAAGGTCAACCCGCCAAGCGCATTCAACCTCTCCGACGGATACTTATACCACTGATAATATCGTGAAAATCCAAGGTTGTTTACATTTACAAAAAGAGAAAGTATTTTTGAATAACGATATTCTAATCCGAGGTTGGCATCCATATATCCTTTAACTGATTCTGCGCGGAAGCCAAGACTTTCCTGAATCCTGATATCGTATTTTCCGCGTGCATAGATTGCAGCATTAACAATAAACTTATCCCAAAGATTGTATTTTAAATCCAGAGCCATTTCCGTATTGGGTCTCTGCCATGCTTTTTCATTCAGATCCATGGAATAACTATATTGGTCAAAGCGCAATGTCGCACCGAAATTTTCCGACGAATTATAAGAAAGTTCCGCATGAAGATTCAATACCTTCCCATCAATATAAATTACATTGAACTTGTTAAAATTTGTCGCATCATTCACATAGAGAAGCATTCTGTCCACAGTGGTATACTTAACAGATGTCATGAATGAAAAAAGTGAAGAGAAGTTTCCATTAAAACCTGCTTTAAGTTCCAGTTTGTTTATCGTATTGAAAAGCAGAATGGATGATGTTACGAATGGATTATCATCTACAATTGTCTGAAAGCTATTTTTTACAATCCCACCATTTACACCTGCAAAAACATAGAGCATATTCTCTGCAATAGGAACCTTCAAATCAATTTTTGGAAAAAGGTGAACCTTTGTCCCCAGATTTTTATCTACTCCGAAGTTAAGACCAAGTACAAGATTAAGTTTATCTCTCGTGTACAACAATGTTGGTGTAAAAGTCACGATGCTTCTGCTCAGGTCATTATTCAGGTTGATGAGTTCTCCTTTTGCCAGCGACTTTTTGAAATAATTAAATGATGCACCTAAGCTCACATAGTATTCATCGATCATCTTTCCGGCTTTTCCCGAAAGAAGTAAATCGCTTTCAGATACTTCGTAAAAATCACTGATGGTAGAAAAACCAAATCCACCGGCATAATCCAGATGATCATTACTCAGGTAATTACTTGCCAACCCAAGGTTCACACCAAATTTGTTGAATCGTTGCTTGAGATCATCTTTCTTAATTACGGTATCCGTATCGTAACCATAATAATGAACTACGTCACGATTGTAGTCTGCATTTCCGGAAAATGTGCTGTTGTCAAAAAAGTATTTTCCGTAAACACCGCCATGGTTCTTGCTGAAATCGGCAGGACCTGCATTGCTTAATCCGGGATTTCCACTAAAGTGATTTAAGGCAAGTCCCAACGCGCCTTTCTTAGAACGAAGTGCATTTACATACAAATCGCCTGAATAGGTTGTATAGTTTCCGAGACCAAGTTTTATATATGAACGATATAATTTTGCGAGCTGCTCATCTTTAATATTTACAGCTTTTATTACAGAAGTTTCGAATTCCGCATCCGCTTTTTTGGGTCTGATATTATATTCCATCAAAGGAGGCGTCGTAGTACTTGTATCGCCTTCCGGAGTATCAGAAATCTTAAACGATTCAATCAGAACGGGCTCATAAGCTTTTACAACGATGTATTCATCGTCGCCAAGATCCTTCTTTTCCTGACCGAAAATGAATGATGGCAAACACAATAAAATAATTGTTACAATTTTTTTCATCTCACTTACCTTCGGACTATTATATAACCTGTTATTTAATTTCATCTTTTTTATTTACCCGGGTCAATTTCTGTGGAGTCTTGTGGTACTAAATTTTGTTTCAATTTTTTCTCATTCGCATCGCGGTTTTTTTCTGCATTGACAATAACAGAAAGTTTTTGCTTTGCAATTTCACGGAGGTCTTCAGGATATTCAGGCTGCTGTTCGAAATTATCAACGATACTTTTGTAGGTTTCCTTTGCCTGAAAAGTATCTTTCTGCGCCATGTAATTATCGCCAAGAAGTACAAAACCTTTTGCAATCCAGTAGTCGTAAGCAGGATTCTGTTTTTGAATTTCGAATATCAGCTTCTGTGACTCTTTATAGTTATTCAGTTTATATTCGATCGATGCTAATAGGTATTTACTCTCTGCTGTCATCTCGCTATTTGTTCTTTTAGCAACAATCAATAATTCTGATTTCGCTTTTGTCATATCGTCACTCTGATAAGCACATCTTCCCGCAATCAGATGGGCTTCGTTGATTAAATCCTTATCATCATTATCTGAAACGAAAACTTTTTGAGCAATGGCTGAAGACTTATTGCAATCATTCAGCTTATAACTGCTTCTTAATTGTCCGGCCATGGCAATTATCTTATTGTCCTTCGAATTCGTTATTTCTTCCAACTTTTCATATTGCGGCAATGCTTTGTCATATTGTTTCAGATTGAAATTTATGCGCGCAGCATTTAACAATGACTTTTCGGTAAAATTATTGAGTGGCTGACTTATTACATATTCATAGCCGGGCAATGATTCTGAATATTTTTTATCTCTGAAAAGGCAGTCAGATTTTAAATAAGAAGCGCTGACACGGAAAATTGCATTCGGGAATTTTTCGAGGTAGCGGGTAAAATCTTGTGTAGCGCCCACACAATCACGCTGAGTATAACGCAGTTCAGCGGCTTCATACATCAACGAGTCTTCAGAAGAAACAGTAATATCACTATTGGGTACGCTCTTTAAATATGTGAGGTAATCATCGACTTTATTTTGCGAAACACTTATGTTTTTGATCTGATCAAGTGCCTGTCGTGATTCATCCGTATTCGGATATTTCTGAACAATTCTTTTGAATGCAGTCATTGCCTTTTCATCCTGCTTCGAATTATAGTAAACCAAGGCCTCTCCTAGTTCTGCTTTTGAAGTATAAGCACTGGAAGGATAATCGGTCATTACCTTCTTGAAATAATTTGCAGACTTCTCATAGTTGCCAGCGATGAGAGATGCTTGTCCTGCCTGATACAATGCATCATCGAAATAAACAGACTTAGGATATTTATCCATAAGTTTCTGCAAAGTGACAACCTTATCATTCATTCTACCCTGTACCCCCTGAATAATGGCTTTTTGAAACAATGCATAATCGGCAGCTTTTGCATTTAAGGCTATTGCCTGATTATAAAAGTCAAGCGCACCACTTTGATCTTTCAGCATAAAAAAACAATCGGCAATCCTCAACAATGCATCATTGTATCGTGCACCATCACCAGGTGTTCGTTCAAGAATAAATTTCCGGAAAGCCATCTGCGAGTTCGAAAAATCAGTTTGCTTGAAGAATGCATATCCGATATTGTAATTCGCTGTGTTGTAATTTTTCATCCGGAGAGCAGCAGGAGTCACGAGGAATTCACTGTATGATTTTATTGCATCCTCAAATTTTGTCAACTTAAACTGTGCTTCACCCATCCAATAGTTTGCAAGCGCCAATAGCTTTTGATCAATCGGATTTGCTATAGAAGAACTGAAAAGTTTTATTGCCTCATCAAGCTTATTATCCATAAACAACTCAACTCCCCGATAGTATGAAACCTTTTGATACGCTCCTTTTAGATTCTGATTTTTACTTGTGATTCCGTCGAGGGCGACAATAGCATCTTTGTAATTATGTGTGTTTGCGTAAATATCTATCAGCATTTCATTTGCCTGATTATAATAAGTACTCTGCGGAAAAGTTTTCATGAAAGTGCGGAACGATTCGAGGGCAACAGACTGATAAGACAATTCATAGGAGAGCTTTGCATAATTGAATTGCGACTCTTCCTGAATAGTTGGATCGAAATTCATTTTCCCGGCTGACTGAAATGCATTCCGGGCAGATCTTTTATTTCCCGTATGTAGAAAGCAATCGGCTAAGTGATAATATCCGTTTTGAGATAAGCTGTCGTCGGGTCCAACAACTTTTTGAAAATAAGATGTCGCTTTTTCAAAATCAGATAAGCGGTAATATGAAAAGGCAATTGAATAGTAATCGTTCCTACCTGCAGCGGAAGAATTTTTCTCATAGTCGAGCATGTATGGAAGTGCTTCCTTGTAATTTTCTTTTCGATAATACGACTCACCAACCATACGTCCCATTTCCAAACCATTTTTTGTGGCAACAGAATCGATTGCTCCAGGAGTATATTTTAATACTTCATCAAATTTACCCTGCTTATAGTAAATCTGAGTAATGTAATAAGGTACGATTGGAGCAAAGGCCTCGGAATCTTTCAGTTTGAGAAAACTTGTCAAAGCCGTTTCATAGTTTTCGTTCACATAGGCGATATGAGCGTAATAATATTGAGCAGCGGTAGCATATTTTGAAGTACCGTCTTTCATGGCATAGAATGCTTTCCCTGCTTTATCGTAGTCGTTGATTTTATAATAACAATATCCAAGTTTAAAATTGATCTCATCCTTTTTCACCTGAGCTAAATCAAGTTGATCAACTTTTGCCAACCATTCTATTGCATTTTTATATCGCTTCTGTCTGTAATAATAATTGCCAAGTTCATAGACAGCCGATTCGTAATTTGAATTTGCAGGATAATCTTTTAGGAAAGAAAGCAGAAGATATTCGGCATCCTTGTTAAATAATTCGGAGGCACATTTGCCAACATAATAGGCTGCATTTCCGCGGGTAGAGTAAGAGATATTCTCATCCGAAGAAATTACCTTTTGAAATTCTTTTTGCGCAGCTCCGTACTTTTGCTTTGTTAATAGGTCAATTCCTGTTTTATAATTTCTTTCAGGATCTAAGTAGATAGCCGATTGCTGGGCTGAAACACTTAAGTTAATAGAAAACAATACCAATAAAATGATTCTGGCCATTAGGTGGGATAAAGCGAAATTTGGGATGAAACGCGAATTCTTTCAAAATTATTGCAAAAGAAGCCCTTCTTACTTTAAAACGAGTGATTTTTACCAACATAGTTTTAAACACAGAAACACTTTTGAAACTTCAGAGTATAAACTAAAAACCCCTATTAACCACCAATAACGGTCGACTACGATGAGAAAAATGATGTTAATCGTAACATTGTTCCTCAATGGAATCATTCTTTTTTATGCTTGTAAAAAAGATAGTGAAACTGAGACAATTGATTATGACACGCAAACCACCCAGGATAATTCATTAGCTGAAGGGACATTCAATGATGTGAATAATATTGTGACGGAAGCCATGGAAAATGGATCGTTATCTACATACAGAATAGGGAATCCCGAGCATATTTTACTTACGAGTTGTGCGAATGTAACAGTAACACCGGATTCATCGGGCGGAGGAACAATCGTCGTTGATTTTGGCAGTCAATATTGCCATTGCACGGGTGTAAATTGCACAGACTATCGTTATCGAAAAGGAATCATTAACATATCTTTCACCGGACAATACCGCGATTCAGGGACAGTGATTACAACAACCTTTAATAATTACTATGTTGGTTATGATACAACAAGGATGTTTAAAGTCTTGGGAACAAAAACCGTCACAAATAATGGTCATAATGCTTCAGGGAATCTAAACTTCTCCATTTCAGTAAATGGTCAAATCCTCAATTCAAATCAGGCCACCATGAGCTGGACATCGAATAGAAACCGGTCATGGATTGTTGGCGAGAATACAGCGATGAACTGGTGGGATGATGAATATTTAATCAACGGTACTGCGAGCGGTACTAACTTTGAAGGAAATTCATTTACAGCGGTTATTACAAAAGCATTGCATATAGATCTGAGTTGTCCGAATATTACTGAGGGCACTTTCGAGCTGACACCAACAGGAAAACCGACACGGATTCTTGACTATGGCAGTGGTTTATGTGATAATGCTGCAACAATCACCATTAATGGAAAAGTCTTCAATATAACACTTCGTTAATAAAACGGTTGATCATTTGCCATTAAAGCCTTCTGCAATTTGCCTGAGGGCTTTTTCTTTTCCTAAATTTGCGGGCATGTATATTATGAAAGTGAAGGGCACTGAGAAAATTCCCGACTATGTTCAGTTAAGAGATAACAACTTCACCCTTCTCGCCTACTTTCGTGTCGACCGACCAGAAAAAGCAATTGTGAAAGCAGGATTGGCAAATAGAGAAGAGGAGTTGATGAAATTGATAAATGAGTTGCCGTTTGGGAAAATTGTGAAGATTGAAGATTGAAGAAAAAAATATTTTATTTAATTTCGGATTTATAAAAATTAAAGATTAAGAAATGCCAGAGATAATTATTCAAATTAGCAATGCAAATATATTCCAATCTCACAACCCTGTGTTGTCGAATATAAATCTGGATATTGAGAAGGGAGAATTCGTTTATCTGATTGGCAAAACGGGGAGTGGAAAAAGCAGCTTGCTTAAGACTATCTATGGTGATGTCGAACTTGTTGAAGGAACGGCAACCATTGCAGGATTCAAGCTTAATCATATTAAAGAAAGTCAGATCCCATTCCTGAGAAGGAAGCTTGGTATCGTGTTTCAGGATTTTCAGTTGATGACAGACCGCTCGGTGAATGCGAATCTGTTATTTGTACTTCAGGCAACAGGATGGAAAGAAAAACAAAAAATTAAAGAACGAATTGCTGAGGTATTAGAGAAAGTCGGTCTTGCTACAAAAGGCTTCAAGATGCCCCATGAGCTGAGTGGTGGAGAACAACAGAGAATTGTAATTGCAAGAGCACTTCTGAATAATCCTGAAATAATTCTTGCTGATGAACCTACAGGTAATCTTGATCCCGAAACTTCGGAAGGCATCATGAGATTGTTATTCGAAATCAGCAACAATTCTTGTGCAGTATTGATGGCGACTCATAATTATCCGCTGATAGAAAAATTTCCTGCCAGAATAATCAAATGTGAAAAGGGGAGAATTGTTGACAGCAAAAATCTGGTTAACATTTAGCAGAGTAGTAGAATAGCAAATAGGATATTAAAATAATTTTTACCTACTTACAGGTTATAAAGCTTTTAATGAAATTATCGATTATTATCCCCTCGTACAATGAGGAAAATACTATATCATCCGTATTAACGCGTGTATGCACTGTTGAGTTAAAAAATATTTCAGAAAAAGAAATTATTGTTGTAGACGATTGCTCCAAAGACAAATCGGAATCTAAGATTCAGGAATTCATAGAAAAGAATAAAGATCATAATATCCGGTATATCCGTCACGCGAAAAACATGGGCAAAGGTGCTGCCATAAGAAGTGGAATCGAAAACGCCACCGGCGACTATACTATCATTCAAGATGCCGATTTGGAACTCGATCCCGAAGACATTAATCAAATGTTAAAACCGGTCTTCAAGGGGAATGCTGATGTAGTGTATGGATCACGGTTTGCAGGCGGAAGTAATCCTCGTTCGATACTTACTTACAGACATAATTTTGCGAATAAATTTCTAACGAGTCTTTCCAATATTTTTTCAAATATGAATATTACGGATATGGAAACCTGTTATAAACTTGCAAGAACTGATGTAATGAAAAGCATAAAAATTGAAGAAAACCGTTTTGGTTTTGAACCTGAGATTACAGCCAAGCTTTCCAAAATGAAAAAACTAAACTTTTTCGAAGTTGGTGTATCCTATTATCCAAGAAGCAGGGCACAGGGAAAGAAAATTGGTTGGTCAGATGGATTCAGGGCTATCTATTGCATCGTTAAATACAATATCTTCCGATAGATGTGGGTGCTATTATTTTTCATCAATTTAATACTCATTTATTACTGCTGTCTTTACCGAAAAAAAGATACTGGTATTTACACAAGAATCAGGGAAGCTTATATAGAAACAGCCATACTATTTTCCCTTTTTATTTTCTTTCAAGTTCAGATTCTATCATTCTTTAATGCACTTGAGTATTCAGGTATTTTAATCTCTCACGTTTTACTGTTCATTTTTTCCCTTGCTGTATTACTTAGAATACGAAAACAGAATACTAAAACTATTAAAATTCACCCAGGTAAAAAAAATATTCTGAAATTATTATTTCTCTTTATTTTCATACTGCTGCCCCTACTCTATTTGTGCATTTATGTTCCACCTAACAATTCTGATGCTAATACCTGTTACCTGATCAGAGTAGAGTATTGGATAAAGAACAGAAACATATTTCACTATCCGACTCAAAATCTTTTCGAACTTTATTACAATCAGTTTCCTCAGTTCTTTATAGTAAACACAAGACTGTTATCGGGATCTGATTATTTTACTAGTATCTTCCAGTTTTTCTCATATATCGGATCAATTATAACAGTCTCTTTGATAGCGAAAGAACTGGGAGGAAAAAACTCAAGAATACAGACGATGGCGGCTTTAATTTGTCTTTGTATTCCTCAAGCCATCCTCCAGAGTACGGCAGCCATGTATGATCTGCAGGCAGCATTTGCGGCCTCTGTGGCTCTTTTATATTTAAGTCGAATCCTAAAAAATTCGGATAAAGATTTTTTAATTAATACCATTATATTTTCAATTGCATTTGCATTTACATCGTACATAAAATATTCCTCCTTATTCTTTATCATTTTCTTTCCAGTCATTATTGCCTTAAGTTTTCTCAAAAACAATTTCTCGCGCTTTATCAAATTCAGCTCGATACTGACCGGAATATTTTTATTAGTACATCTGACATTTTTCATTGAGATTTACCAATCATTCGGAAATCCGATCACACCCAAACAGAAAGGATCAGACACAGAACAACTAATCAATGAAATGACGGGTGTTGGAGCAATTTCGTCAGGAATAATAAAGAACATAACAATAAATCTAATAACTCCCTTTGGATTTGTAAATGAAAAACTTTATAGTGGTATAGAAAAACTTCATAAAATAATAAACGTTGACATTAACGATCAAAAAATAAATCTTAATAAATATTACGAAAAATATTCTACTGCAATTTCAGAATCTACAAGCGGCAATCTTAATACTAATTTATTATTTATTATTTCACTCTTCATTCTTATTATCGGAGGATTACGCAAAAAAGGAACTTACAGGCTAATTACATTTTATTTACTGTCAGCCATTTTTGGATTCATTCTATTCAGCATTATTTTTAAGTTTCAGTCGTGGAACGCCAGGCTTCAACTTCCTTTTTTCGTTCTTATTGCAGCACCTATTAGTATTTTATTATCAGAATTCTATTTGAAAAGAAATTACGTTTACAATGCAATAATTCTTTGTTGCATTGTATCAGCGCTGCCTTTTGTTTATGTGAATTATGGCAAGCCAATTGTTTCGTATGCAGGCATTCGTAAAATAATGAACAAGCCGCCCTCCGTTCTTAATTATTCTGAATTCAACAGCACGTTAACGAATACATCATTGTCCGATTATTACAACAGTGAAAATCAATCACTGTTTCTGCATTTGAAGAATAACCTTAGTCAGATTGAAAAAGAAAAAATACTTATCCTGCTTGACTCATTGAATTATTTTAAGAATGAGAAGAGTATACTATGCAAAACAAGAAACGAAAGTTACCTCGTTGCGGGATATCAAAACTCTTCATTACTGTTATCGAATTATGAAAAGGTTAGTAATTACTTATTTTCCACCGGAAAAGATCGTTCAGTCGGACTTGTATTAGGACATTCGCCTGAATACCCCTTAATGGCTATGATCAGAGATTACCCCTCTCAGGCTAAAGTTAACTGGGAACACATTCGCTATATTCCTGTAAATAATCCGGGCAGGAATTTTTCACGGTCTTTTTATTACAACACAATCATCACAAACGATAGTAATTTTGTTTCTCAAATCAGAATACCTGTAAGCAAGGTCATTCGTGAAGGGCTGCTATTTATTATTGAACTTTCGTCTGCAGATTCTACGCGCTACAGAATGGATGCATCAGGAAAAAAATACCTTTAACAGGCAAGCTGAATTAACTTTCTTGCATTTTTTGAATTCGAAAAATCCGATAATAAAATCTCTTCCCGCTTCTTTACCTGATCAGATGGAAATGCAATGGTCATCGCATCTTTCACAGCTTGCTGCATCTGCTCTGCAGAATCAGCAATTACACAAAGAGACTCCAGGCCTGTATTAACAACCATGGCTGTATTGACAATGCATGTGCGACCACAAAACAATGCTGAAATTAATTTTAGTTTAATACCTGTCGACTGGAATGTAGGAAGGATGTTACACTGAGCATCGTAGATGAGATGAAGAATTTCCTTGTTAGTCAAATTATCTTTGAGTTCAACATTCGTAGATAAATTAACTGCTTTTCGTAATTCTTCCGAGGGCTTATTGCCGGCAATAATAAGTTTAACCTTTAATTTGCTAAACACTTTTGTGACTAGGAAAATTGCTGCTTCGTTATTTTCGCCGACTGAGAGATTCCCGTGATAAAATGCAAAGTCACTTTTCCCTGTTTTTATATTTACTGAATCAAATTGATGAAAAGGCGGCAGATAATGCACTCCGGAAAATGAATGCAGATAATGCGCTGTGTCGGATTGTGAGATAGCAGCGATTGCACTTGCCTTCTTAAGACTTGCTTCATAATTCTTCAACTTTCCCGATTCGTTATAAAAATAATATCTTTTAAAAAGATTTTTTTCGATTCTTGCAAGGTGATCATAATATTCATGCTCTACATTATGTGTTCGCACAATTGTAAACCTGTTATCAAACTCAGGATCATTCAACAATAATGTAGAATGCAATCCCTCCATTAATATTGGGAAGTCGTTGCTGAGCAGATTTTTCTTTAGTTCTGGAGAATCTCGGGATAGAACAATATATGGAAGGGTGTTAAACAACAATGATTTTGAATTTTTTCTTGGATAATAAAAAACTTTCTCTGTATAATAATTTAATTCAGCGGCAGACGACCTTCCATATTTGAAACAATGAAGATAAACCTTCACTCCTTCAGCATGTAGAGCTTTAATTTTATAGAATACATCTATCACCCCACCATAATCTGGCGGATATGGAACGTCAAATGATATTACATTTAAGCTAAGCGGTTTCGACATCTGAAAATATTTCTATTAACTTCTTCGCTTCATTTTCCCAGCACAATTCTGCAGCTGCAATATTTATATTTTTCTTCCACTTTGCAATTTTACTTTCATCGGACATCATTTCTTTCATCGCTTTCTTTAAATCTTCAGGCATCGTTGAATTAACAATCATTCCGACGTCATAAGTATCAATAATATTTTTGACTTCAGGAAGATTCGTGGCCAATACTGGCAGGCCTGCCTGCATATAATCAAATAACTTATTGGGAAGCGAGTAACGATAATTCAGATTCGTATCCTTATCCAAAGTCAACCCAAAATCGGCCATACGCGTAAAACGCAAAAGATCTTTCATAGGTTGTTTCGGAATGAAAAATATTTTCCTGCCAATATTTTCACCTGTCATTTTCTTAAGCTTTCCGATTACGTCGCCAGCACCTATGAAAAGCAAAACGGCTCCTTCCACTCCTTTAATTGCCTCTATGGCCTCTTCAGCACCACGATCAACATTTATTCCTGCACCCTGAAATAAAAATACTTTTTTATCGGAAGGAATATTCCATTTACTTCGTTCTTCCGAGCCTCCCAATAATCCTGTTTGCAAAGGAAGATTCCTGATTACACGAACATTCACATTATACTTCCCGCTGTAGATTTTCGATATAGATGTGTTTACGGTAAAAACAAATTTGAGTCTGGGGAAGATCCACGTTTCAATTTTTTTCCAGACTGAACGGACAAAGGGTCGTCTGATAAGTTCAGGAACTTCTGTAAAATATTCATGACTGTCGTAAACCAGTTTTGTCTTTTTAATTTTTGAAGCCAGATAATTTGCGGCCAATGTATCAAGATCGTTTGCAAGATAAATATCAGCCTTATTAACGAGGAGAAAAATGAACAGCCGCAGATTGTAACTGGCATAAAAAAGGGGCCCACTTTCGAACCATAATTTAAATCGTTTTGTTTGATAAGGTCTTTTTTCAATAGGGAGTGATTTACGCATTTCACGGCCAATGAGAATCACTTTATGACCACAATTATGCAATGTTGTTGCAGCACGGTTAACCCGCTGATCGGTGACCAAATCGCTTATAACAGAAATAATAATCTTTCTCGGAGTCGTATACATCAGAATAGCGGCAAGTCTAAGAAAAAAACTGTTTGTCTCTCATTTTGCCCACTGTCGTAAAAAGATTAGTTTTGTGAAGAGCTGTCAAATCCATGTATTTCGCTTTCATTCTGCGTCAAATTTAGCGATCTTTGTGGCCTTAAACCTAATATCAAAAACAGTAACAATTATGACTGATCAGGAAAGAGCTATCCATTTTGAAGAAAGGATTTCCCGGGGTGAAATTATAGAGCCCAAAGACTGGATGCCTGAACGTTATCGTAAACAGTTAATCCGAATGATGAGTCAGCATGCGCATTCTGAAGTGGTTGGAATGCTACCTGAAGCCAATTGGATTACACGTGCACCAAGCCTTCGTCGCAAAGCCGTTTTGCTTGCCAAAGTTCAGGACGAAGCTGGTCATGGACTATATATTTACTGTGGAACAGAAACTCTCAACATATCCCGTGAAGAAATCTTAAACGATTTTCTGAATGGCAAGGCAAAATATTCAAGCATCTTCAATTATCCTACACTCACATGGAGTGATATTGGCGCCATAGGCTGGCTGGTCGATGGTGCTGCAATTGTCAATCAGACAGTTTTAGCGAAATGTTCATATGGACCATATGCTCGTGCAATGGTAAGGATATGTAAGGAAGAAAACTTTCATCATAAACAGGGATATGAAATTCTTGCAACAATGATGAAAGGTACATCAGAACAAAAAGCTATGGCACAGGATTCGATTAATCGCTGGTGGTGGCCATCATTGATGATGTTCGGTCCATCCGATAAAGATTCGACTAACAGTGAAGAGTTGCTTCGCTGGAAAGTTAAACGTTTTTCGAACGATGAATTGAGACAACGATTTATAGACCGTACAATTCCACAAGCAGAAAATATCGGATTAACCATTCCAGATCCTGATCTTAAATGGAATGAGGAAATCAAACATTACGATTACGGCCAGATAAACTGGGAAGAATTCTATAATGTGATTAATGGTAAAGGCATCTGCAACAAGGAACGTGTGCGTGCCCGAAAAGATGCTCATGATAATGGGCGCTGGGTTCGGGAAGCTGCGGAAGCTTATGCACGTAAACATGAATTAAAATCTGTCGCTGCCTGATAATAATAAATATTAAGTATGAGCAATTCACAATGGCCCTTATGGGAAGTATTTACACAAAAAAAAGCAGGCCTGCCATTTGAGCATGCAGGAAGCGTCCATGCACCGGACAAAGAAATGGCGTTACAAAATGCAAGGGATGTATATTCGAGACGGAATGAAGCTACATGTATCTGGGTTGTCCTTTCGGAGAATATTATTTCAAGTACTCCGGAAGACATCGGTTCTTTTTTCGATCCTGCTAACGACAAAATTTACCGCAATCCAAATTTTTATAAAATAACAGGAACTACATTAGAATAATCCATGCAAGATAATTTGAACAAATTCGTTTCTGAATATTCTTTAAGAATTGGCGATACCAGTCTTATACTCGGACAACGTCTGGGAGAATGGTGCGGTCATGGTCCCATTCTCGAAGAAGACATTGCAATTACAAATATCTCTCTAGACCTAATCGGACAAGCGCGTTCCTTTTTGACTTATGCTGGCGGACTTTTAGAAAATAATAAAAGTGAAGATGATCTTGCGTTTTTTCGTGACACGAGAGAATATAGAAACACCCTTCTTGCCGAGCAACCTAATGGCGACTTTGCACATACTATGTTAAGGCAACTTTTTATTAGTGCCTTTCAATATTGTTTTTTCGAAAAACTTAAATCAAGCAAGGATGAAACTATTTCTGCGCTTGCTGAAAAATCACTTAAGGAAGTAACTTATCATTTAAGACATTCAGGCGAATGGATTAAAAGATTGGGAGATGGGACAGGTGAAAGTAAAAGTAAGGTTACCGAAGCACTGGAAGAACTTTGGAAATATACTGGTGATCTATTTTCGATGGATGAAGTCGATGAGGCACTTATAAAAAAAGGTATTGCCGTTAACCTCGATGATGTGAAAAAAAATTGGCAGATGAAAATTAAAGAAATTTTCGCAGAAGCGACATTGGAATACCCGTCTGATACTTTTATGATAACAGGAGGAATTTTAGGTAATCACACAGAATACCTTGGGCATCTCCTAGCCGAAATGCAGATTCTTCCGAGATCATTTCCGGGAGCAGAATGGTAGTATAACGTCTATAATTCGTATTGGGTTTTTTTGATTTTATTTTCATGTATTTGGTAACTTTACATAATAACAAAAAAAATCTTGAAACTTACTTCAGGCAAAATTTATAAATTGATTTCGTCAATTCCTGATCCGGAGATTCCAGTAATCACTATTGAGGAGTTAGGAATACTTCGATCTGTCGATATGGAAGGGACGAATATTATTGTTACAATCACTCCTACATACAGCGGATGCCCTGCAATGAAGATGATTGAAGATGAGATTAGAGAAGTCTTAAAAAAAGAAGGCATTGAAAGTCCAACAATCAAGACTGTATTTTCTCCGGTGTGGACTACTGACTGGATGACAGAAGAGGCGAAATCAAAACTAGTTAAGTATGGTATTTCACCTCCCGGTAAGCTGAATAAACTAAATGCAATTTCCGGAGACAGGGAAATAAAATGTCCGAGATGTGGTTCGACGGAAGTGAAGCTTGTCAGTTTGTTTGGCTCCACAGCTTGTAAAGCAATTTACAAATGCACTGTTTGTCTTGAACCTTTCGATCAATTTAAATGTCATTAATTCATCAAAGAATATTTTCAAAAAATTACTCCCTATAAGTTATGATAATCTCAACAATTGAAGGCAGCATTGGAAAAATAATTCTAAACAGGCCCGATAAATTTAACAGCTTTAACCGTGAAATGTCGATGGCGCTTCAGAAGGCGCTGAAAGATTGCAGCGAGAATAAAAACGTAAGAGCCGTTTACCTTTCTGGAAGCGGAAAAGCATTTTCGGCCGGACAAGATCTTTCGGAAGCGATTGAGCCGCATGGTCCCGGCATAAAAAAAATAGTGGAAGATCATTACAATCCCATTATCAAAATCATCAGGCAAATGGAAAAGCCTGTGCTTTGTGCAGTGAATGGAATAGCAGCCGGTGCCGGAGCAAATGTTGCATTATGCTGCGACATAGTAGTTGCATCTAAATCTGCTTCATTCGTACAGGCATTTAGTAAGATCGGACTTATACCTGACAGTGGCGGAACATTTTTTTTACCAAGGCTTATCGGACTTCAGCGGGCAACGGCTTTAATGATGCTGGGAGAAAAAATCGGTGCTGAAGAAGCTAAAAACATGGGAATGATTTACAAAGTATTCGACGATGAAACAATGGAGAAAGATTCGTGGCAGTTGGCCGTTACACTTTCCGAAATGCCAACGCGAGGACTTGGACTAACAAAAAAATTGCTGAACGAGACTTTTCAAAATACACTTGATGAGCAACTGGATCAGGAAGGAAATCTGCAAGTAATTGCTGCAGGCACGAGTGATTTTAGAGAAGGTGTTCAGGCATTTCTCGAAAAAAGAAAAGCGGTTTTTAAAGGAATGTGATAATTTTATTATTTAAGAATTTGCTGACTGGCATTTTTAAAAATTAAAATATTGAGCATAAAAAAACCCCTCCAATGTTGGCGGGGTTTTTAAAATGAAAGGTGAATAATTACTTCACCTTTGCAGAAAGTTCAGCACCTGCTTTGAATTTAGCAACACGCTTAGCAGCAATTTTAATTGGCTTGCCAGTTTGTGGGTTGCGGCCATTACGAGCAGCACGCTTAGCAACAGTGAATGTACCGAAACCGATAAGAGCTACGCGTTCTCCTTTTTTCAAAGTCTTCGAGGTAACATTCATGAAAGCCTGCAAAGCGCGGGAAGCGTCTGCCTTGGTAATCTTTGCCTCTGATGACATTGCATCAATCAATTCAGCTTTGTTCATTTGATTTGTTTTTAGTGATTTAATGATTTATTAATGATAACGTTAAAAGTATGCAGCCATGTTGTATGCACAATGTTTTTAACCGCAAATGTTGATAAATACACTGGTTTGTTGAAAACTTTATGCGTTTCCGGCACCTGTATGAAATAGATACAGCGGTTGAAGACATTAATAGAAATATTAAAAATATCAATCACATTCTGATCATTGAACTGTCCATTTTATTTTTTATCATTCGGTTGGAATTGATACACTGAGTAAATGTTTTAAAGCCCGGTTAACAAAGTGTGACATGTAACGACAGCTCAACCTTATTTACAACAATCGAAGGTCTATTTCATTATCTTTACGATCTTACAGTTATAGCATGGAAAAATACATTGTCAGTGCCCGCAAATACAGACCAGTCACTTTTGATACAGTTGTTGGTCAGCCGGGAATAACTCAAACTTTAAAGAATGCCATTCGCAGTAATCATCTTGCGCAGGCATTTTTATTTACAGGACCACGTGGAGTCGGGAAAACTACTACGGCTCGCATATTAGCGAAGACAATAAACTGTGAAAACATTTCTGACACTGTCGAGGCATGCGATAAATGTCCTTCCTGTCTGGCCTTCAACGATGGCAATTCTCTTAGCATTTATGAGCTTGATGCAGCATCCAATAATTCTGTTGATGATATCAGGGCGCTTGTAGAACAGGTGCGATATCCTCCACAATTGGGAAGCTATAAGATCTATATCATTGACGAGGTTCATATGTTGAGTGCGAATGCCTTCAATGCCTTTCTAAAAACATTGGAAGAACCACCGTCCTATGCTATTTTCATTCTGGCAACTACAGAGAAACATAAGATCATACCAACAATACTTTCGCGTTGTCAGATTTTTGACTTCAGCAGAATCAGTATTGATAACATAGTTAAACACCTTCAGCACATTGCAGAGAAAGAAGGGATATCGGCTGAAGAGGATGCGTTGCACGTGATTGCACAGAAGGCCGATGGTGCGTTGAGAGATTCATTAAGTATTTTTGATCAGCTAATAAGTTTTTCCGGAAACAAGCTTACGTACAATGATGTAATTGAAAATCTGAACATTCTTGATTATGAATATTATTTCAGAATAACAGATGATCTGCTTGCCGGAAATTTTTCCAATGTACTTCTCACCTTCAATGAGATCCTTAATAAAGGATTTGATGCACATAATTTCATCAATGGTCTTGCCTCACATTTTCGGGATCTTCTTGTCTGCAAACACGAGGAGACGCTTGTTCTCCTTGAGGTGAGTCCAACAGTAAGGGAAAAGTATAAAGTACAATCGAGATTTTGTGACGCTTCCTGGCTCCTTAACCAACTTGAACTTGCGGGGAAAGCGGATTTCAGTTTTAAGGCTGCAAAGAATCAAAGACTACACATCGAACTTACCTTGATGAAAATGTCGACTGGACAAACAGTGACAAATGAGCCTGTCAAAAAAAAAGTTGAGCTCCCCATAAATGTACCGGTCAAAGCTATTACTCCCATTGTTCAACCAGTAGTTCCTATTGCAATAAAACCTGAAACGCCAGTTGTTCCGGTTGTCGCGAAAGAAAAAAATATTGTTCCTGCAAAAAAAACTATTTCTATCAGTGGAAAGAATTCCCCGAAGGAAGAAAAAAAAACTAATGTAGATACTGAAGAAACTCTTCCTGATTTAGCCACCGTATTTGATCAGACACTTTTAGAAAAATGCTGGAATAATTATGCTGATCAGCTTCATCAGGAAGGCAGAATGGCATTACATACCACTTTTAAAAACAGAATGCCTGAGTTGAAGGAAGAATATCAGATTTTATTTATTGCCGATAGTTCTGCTGTTGAAAAAGAAATTAATGAAAACAAATCTGCACTGCTTTCTTATTTTAGAAAATCACTTTCGAATTATAAACTGAATCTTACAATCGAAGTGAATATTAATTCAGCAGATTCTGATATCCCTTATACTCCTTCGGAAAAATTTAAAAAACTAGCCGAAAAAAACCCTATCCTGAACGACTTGAAAAAAAAATTCGATCTCGAAATTGAGTATTAAAAACATCAGAAAAAAAAGGTTTGAAGTATTTGTTACTTATTTACGTAATTGATTGATTTTAAATATCTTACATTACATCCTGTCTGTTGAAAATGATACCAAATTCCTTTGTCATCTGACTTGATTTTATTAAATTTGATCACTATGAAAAGCTGACCAACATCAGCCTTTTTTAATGCCTGATTTTGAAGTATAACAGGTAATCGGGGGGATGGGGGATAAAGCAAAATAATATTATGAGTGATTTGACAAATTCACAGGTGAAAGATACCGGAGAAACAACAAACACAACAGCCAAGAAAAAACAGCCCGATTATTCGGCCGACAGCATTCAGGTCCTTGAAGGATTAGAAGCTGTTCGAAAGCGACCTGCCATGTACATTGGAGATATCGGCCAAAAAGGGCTGCATCATCTTGTATACGAAGTGGTAGATAATTCCATTGATGAGGCCATGGGCGGTTATTGCCGGAATATAGACGTGACTATTCTTCCCGGGAACTCCATTTGTGTAGTTGACGATGGAAGAGGTATTCCAACAGATTATCACGAGAAGGAAAAGAAGAGTGCACTTGAAGTTGTAATGACTGTATTACATGCTGGAGGAAAGTTCGATAAAGATTCTTATAAAGTTTCGGGCGGATTACACGGTGTTGGTGTTTCATGCGTAAATGCATTATCGAAACATTTAAAAGTTGAAGTACACAGGGAGGGGAAAATTTTTGTACAGGAATACGAGAAAGGTATCCCAATGTATCCGGTCAAGGAAATCGGCGTAACGGATCGCACAGGAACTACAGTTACATTTACTCCTGATGATTCTATTTTCATCACCACTGATTATCATTATGATATTCTGACAACACGGTTACGCGAACTTTCATTTTTAAATAAAGGAATCAAACTTACTATTTCTGATACACGCGAACCGGATGCCGAAGGCAATTTTGTATCTGATTCATACCTCAGCGAGGGCGGATTAAGAGAATTTGTTTTATACCTCGACGAGAACAGAGAAAAGCTTACTCAGAAACCTATTTACATGGAAGGTGAACGCTCAGGTGTTCCTGTTGAAGTTGCCATGCAATACAACACAGGTTTCAATGAGAATATTTATTCTTATGTAAACAATATCAATACTCATGAAGGTGGTACCCACCTTGCGGGATTTAGAAGAGCATTAACACGTACGCTTAAAGCGTATGCCGATAAAACAGGTCTTTTCGAGAAACTGAAAATTGAAATTTCCGGTGACGATTTTCGTGAAGGAATTACAGCAGTAGTATCTGTGAAAGTCGCTGAACCGCAATTCGAAGGACAGACGAAAACCAAACTTGGGAACAATGAAGTAATGGGCGCTGTTGATCAGGCAGTAAGCGAAATGCTTGCAAACTACCTTGAAGAAAATCCGCGCGAGGCGAGGATGATCGTCGACAAAGTTGTACTTGCAGCTACTGCACGACATGCCGCCAGAAAAGCAAGAGAACTCGTTCAGAGAAAAAATGTATTGACAGGGTCGGGCTTACCGGGAAAACTTTCTGATTGCAGCGATACTGATCCGGGAGGATGCGAATTATACCTCGTCGAGGGAGATTCTGCCGGCGGTACTGCCAAACAGGGTCGTAACCGTCGCTTTCAAGCCATTCTTCCGTTGCGAGGTAAAATCCTCAATGTGGAGAAAGCCATGGAATATAAAATTTACGAAAACGAAGAAATCCGGAATATCTATACGGCTCTTGGTGTTTTCAAAGATGAAAATAAAGAAGGGAGACCTCTCAATATCGATAAACTGCGCTATCATAAGATTGTCATCATGACCGATGCCGATGTCGATGGTTCACACATCACTACATTAATTCTAACTTTTTTCTTCCGTCACTTGAAAGAACTTGTTGAGAACGGATATCTCTACGTTGCAACACCTCCACTCTACCTCGTAAAAAAAGGCAAAGAACAAATATATGCCTGGACCGATGAACAACGATTGGCTGCAGTAAAAAAACTTGCCGGCGACGGTAAGGAAGAGAATGTCGGCATTCAACGTTATAAGGGTCTTGGTGAAATGAATGCCGAGCAACTTTGGGAAACAACTATGAATCCGGAAACCCGTACTCTTCGTCGTGTAACTATCGACAATTCAGTAGAAGCCGACAGAGTTTTCAGTATGCTCATGGGTGACGATGTACCTCCTCGCAGAGAATTTATCGAGAAGAATGCGAAGTATGCGAAGATCGATGCTTAGGTAATTTGAGAATGCTGCAATATTTCCTGAGGTTTTTTTCTTTAAATCGATAATAAGGTAAATGCTTATTATGAAAGTGGAATGTGCCAATTTTCAAATTAGCACATTCTCAAATTTTTAAATTCTATTCTGATAATTCCTTTACGGCCATCCAGGCCATGAGGCCCATTCCGGTTTCAAGCGCTGATTCATCTATGTCGAAAGTAGAAGTGTGGACAGAAGAAACAATTCCCTTTGATTCATTTCGAACTCCTAAGCGGTAAAAACAGGAAGGCGCCTGTTGCGAGTAAAAACTAAAATCTTCCGCTGCCATCCAGATTTCAAGATCCTCTATTTTATCTTTGCCTAAATATTCTTCAGCTGCTTTCCGTGCACGATCGGTGGTTGCATCGTCGTTGACCAGAAAAGGATATCCTCTCCTGATATCAAACACACACTTCCCTCCCATACTTTCTGCTAGTGTCTCTGCAAGATGTTTCATCAACTTATGTGCTTCATTACGCCATTCTTCGTTTAACGTCCGGAATGTTCCTTCCAGATATACTTCATCAGGAATAACATTTGTCGCTCCATTGGCAATAAATTTTCCGAAAGATAAAACAGAAGGAAGAGACGGTTTTGCCCGGCGACTGACGATCTGTTGCAATGCGACAACCATGTTAGATGCAATCAAAACAGGATCAATAACCAGATGAGGCATAGCACCATGTCCGCCTTTTCCTTTAACAGTTACATAAATTTCATCCGTACTTGCCATGTAAAGACCTTTTCTGAAACCAACTTTTCCCGCATCTATTTGTGGCATAACATGCTGTCCGATTACGGAAAAAGGTTTTGGATTCTCCAATACGCCTTCCTTGATCATGAGTGATGCACCACCCGGAAGTTTTTCTTCGCCGGGCTGAAAAATAAAACGAACTGTTCCTTCAAAATCATTTCGTACTTCGTTTAGTATTCTTGCTACGCCCAGTAAGGATGATGTATGAACATCATGCCCGCATGCATGCATGACTCCTTCATTGAGCGATTTATAATCAACTTTATTTGTTTCTGTTATTGGAAGCGCATCCATATCGGCACGCAAGACAATCATTTTCTTAGACGAATTTTTTCCCTTTATTTCCGCTACGACACCTGTATTTGCCATACGCTTTATGTCTGATACTCCAAACTCCTTTAATTTTTGCTCTACAAATTTCTGAGTGTTAAATTCATTGAATGATAATTCGGGGTTCATATGCAAATGACGCCGACAATTTATTACATCATTGCTAAATTTGTTCGCGAGAGATTTGATTTTAGTCAGCATAGAATATAAAATTGTTTCCCTGTTAAAGTAAATACATGAGAGTGATCAAAAGTCCAGACCAAGCGAGAAATAAAATCTGTAAGGAAGTACTTCCCTGTTTTGAATTCCCCATGCCCAGTCGGCGCGAATAAAATATCCAAGAATTCTGCTTCGTAGCCCGAAACCCATTCCCCCTACTATCGGTTCGTTTTGATTGATGATGGTAATAGTAAATGGTTGCTGGATATAAACTTTTCTGTTCAATGCATTTGTAGAATCGTATGGTGAATTACCATTCCATGCTGTTCCAATATCTCCAAAACCTACAACCTGAAAGTTTCTAATGAAATCAGATTTTATTGGTCTGTTAAGGAGGTATTTAAAAACAGGAATTCTCAATTCACTGTTGATGAGCGCAAAGGTATTCCCATTCCTGATGTTCTGATCGAATCCCCGGAGATTAGTAGCTAATGCCTGAAAAAAATAATTCTGAGAAAAATCGATAGGTGTCTCATTATTAAACTTTGGACTGATCCAATTGTCTGTCGATCCGAGATAATAAATTATTCTTTCTTGTCCGAAAGATGTACCGGAGGCAAGCCTGTTTGCCCAGATAATCTCACGATGAATTTTTAGATAATGTCTGATATCAGTCCCTAACACGACCATTCCCGAATTACCTCTATCGATTTGTTTGTAGTACTCTGCAAACACTTTCAGCCTTGTGCCATGGTAAAGATTCAATCCCATGTTAAGGGTGTTATCAAATACATATTCAACCTTGCCGCTTCCGAAATTTTGAAATTTATTTGGAAAATTGAGAGAGTTAAAATCGGTAGAAAGAACGACTGCCCGATCATTTCTATAGGCAATGGAACCTTTTATGGACGATACATCACTAAACGGCCACGATCCGGTAAATCGCAACTCATGAGTATGAACTTTCAGGAAGTTTTGAAAAATAAGTGCCTGTCTGTAGAAAGAGAATTTTTTATCAAATCGTTTTTTGAGATCTTCATAGCTAAGAAAATACTCGTTACTGTTCAGGTCGCCGCCGAGTTTAAAACCACCGGTAATTCTGTAATCTTCCATGAGATCGCTTATCCCCAATTTAATAAATCCATTCAATCCCGGATTGTAATAAATGGCTCCACCTCCTGTAAACAACTGATACGACTGATTTAATAATGAATTGTCAAGCTGAGCAACAAAGTAATTGGACGAGAATGCTGTCTCGTAATTTCGCTGTTTTGGCAATCTGAAAGCAACAGAATCGGTAGCTGCCTGGAGGGAGTCTTTCTTAACTGCAAATTGTTCCGGTGATTTTTCTCTTTTCTTTTCTTTCTTGTTTTTTGATTTTGGAAAATCACTCTGGAAAATATAATTATCAATATCTACTTCGTCTGAATCAACAGGTATAGCTTCAGGTGGTACATTTTTATCTTCTGGTAAATTCTTAATAATATTTATTGGAACAACATCCTTTTTTTTCTCCTGCTTGCGTATCTCTTCATTACGGTAAAGCGTTTTTTGAAGCGAGTTACGACTTATTGTTTTTTCCGGGTCGATGCGGTTTACAAAAAGATTATACTTACCATTTCTGTATAGAATTTCACTCACTCTGTTCTGTGTGGAATTTAAATCATGCGCTAAAATATTTCTGGGATAATCTGTCAAAACATAATTGTCAACGATCATCCTGTAATGCTCTACTGTATCAACGTAACTTAAGGTACTGTCTAGATGCGCTATGTACCGGTTAACGATTCCGTTTTCATCACTCAGATAGGTAATGTTAGCAGAGTCATATTGCATCGGCTGATATTCATTAATTTTTTCTGTCTCTGTAATGCGGCGAACAACATCAGACTTTCCTTTATAGTCATAGTAAAATATGTCGTAACCTGCATCATTAAAAAGTGCATATTTATTATCCACCTTTAATGAATCCCCTGTTCTGTTCGAGGCAAAAACGATGGCCCGCGATTCGTTAATGAAGCGTGGGTTAATATCATCGTAACTATCCTTTGTAATCTGTTCGTAGGTTCTTGTTCTTAGATTGAATACAAATATGTCTGTCTGTCCTTTCTGAATTCCTGAAAGAACTATACTTTGTCCATCGGTCGAATAGCTGAAGTCAAGGACTTTCTCAAAATTAAAAAACTGAGCTTCAGTATATTTTTTTGTCGCAATGGTATATGTTCCCATCCATAGTTTTCCTTTTCTCTCCCTGATGATTCCGAGAAGCTGCCCTGATGGATGCCAGGAGATAATAGGAAAAGAAGCATCTGTTTCCTGAGAGTATGATCTAAATCCGCTCTTCAGAATGCGCTTTGTTTTTTTCTTATCCTGATCGTATAATCTAATCTTATATTTTCCAAGATCATTAGCTATATAAACGCTATATCTTCCATCAGGACTTGTATGCAACTGGTTATATATAATACCGGATTTTGATTTTTTGAGAATAGAAACGGATGAAATGCTGTCGCGGTTCGCATCGGAATTCTCATACCGTGCCTTCATGGCAATGCTCCAGTTCATCGAAAGCTCTTTTACGTTTAATCCAAGCACATACATTAGGCCGCTTTCTATATTCCGGTTTATGCGGGTCATGTATAGTAGATTTGAAACGGAGCCTTCAGTATAAGTGTCTACGATATATTTCCAGATGGAGTGACCCGCATATACTGCATCTATTCCTGAGAGATGATTAAACTTTAAATATTTTTTACTGACAATTCCATCTCTTACCCTGTTGTCTAATCCGACATCCCATGAGTGAGAAACATAAGATATGAGGCCATTAATATACCAATCGGGCAAAGCCATTAGAGCAGAATTCTGGATTCTGTCTTTTACATCACCACCATACATAATCTGGTCGATGAGCACTCGTGCAATTCCCTCTCTGATTTGTTCATGTAGCTTTTGATGATCGCCTGTGAAATAGAGAAATACTTTATTGCCGACAATACGCGTGATGCCGCCCGTATTATTCATTACTTCATCGGTTTCAAGTCCAATGTTTGACTGCTTTGCATCACTCAGTTTGTTGTAGATGATAAACTGAATCCGGCCATCAAGCTTATAATCGAATAACTTTTCAATTTCTTCCAGATCCGTATCAGCTGTTCGACCGGTATATGCGGCAAGATCGAGGCCACCGAGATAATAATAAGTATCATAATTCTTGTACCGCATATACGACCAGAAACGCTCGTCGAATTGGACACGGTTTTTCCCGAACTGCATAGAATATCCGTTATAAAACTGAGCCCTACTCTCTGATGAGATGATAACGGTAAATATCAGGCAATAAAAAAGGGACTGAAAAAACTTATTCATACTATGCGAATGTAGCCATTTTTACCACAATGAAATGCAAAGAAAACAGAAAATTAAAGACAAATAATCATAGAATAAACATGAAGAAATCAATAAATTATTTTGATGTGCTGTAAATTGAAAGTGGCTATCTTTGACCCAATAATTAAACTGAAATACCTACATCCGAATGATATCTGTTCAGGCATTTACTTTTAACCCATTTGAAGAAAACACCTATGTGGTTTCTGACGAAACGGGCGAATGTATTGTTATCGATCCGGGCTGTTATTCTACAGAAGAAAAACAATTACTTGCAAAATTTATTTCCGATAACAAACTAAGGCCGGTAAAGATATTGCTCACCCATGCTCACATTGATCATATCCTTGGGAATAATTTCATAACAGGAAAATACAATATTCCCATTCAGATGAGCATAATTGAAACTGCCTTGCTCCAGGCCGCTACAGAGTACGGGAAAATGTGGGGAATTGAGGCCGAACCTTCTCCAGCTCCCGCGCTTTTTATTGAAGAAGGTACTGAAGTCCGTTTTGGAAATACAAGGCTTAAAACAATCTTTACACCCGGTCACAGCCCGGGTAGTTTTGCATTTCTCCATGATGAATCCAAAACATTATTCTCCGGCGATGTACTTTTTATGCAGAGTATTGGTCGAACAGATTTACCTGGTGGTGATTTTCCGACATTGATGAAAAGTATTATTGAAAAAGTCATGACACTCGACGATAACATTACTGTTTTCCCCGGGCATGGCCCATCAACAACTATAGGAGAAGAACGCAGCAACAATCCATTTCTTCAGGATTATTTAACGGCATAACCATAGCCAATATACTTCCAATTCGAAGGGAACAGGAAGTTAAGAAGCAGTTTGTCGGCATGACCTAAAAATCCTTTTTGTCCCTCACTTACTCCAAATGCACCGATAAAACCGGTCGATTTAATCTCGCAGGATTTAAATTCGGACATAAAATATTTTAACTCATTAATGGTCACATAACGCCAGCTTTTTCCCCATCTGGTAAATTTAGCTCTGAAAAAGCTATGAAGTTTTGTTGAACGAATATTTTCGGCATACAAGAGCTTCCCTCCTGGCCTCAGCGCCTTATAAATTTGCTTAAATAATTCCTGCTGACTGGCCTTGTTATTATTATAGCCGATTCCGCCAAGGATAGATTTGAAAATTATTAGATCGAAATAATTTTCGAAAGGAATTGCGGTAGCATCAATGTCCATGTAAATTATTTTACCCTCAAAACTATATTTGTCATGCAAAGGCCTTGCCGTTTGTTCAGTATTTTTCAGATCAGATGTTATAACCTGATGTCCGTTTAGAGCAAGCCATAATGACAAGCCACCTTCCCTACCACCTAGTTCAAGACAAGTGAGTTTACTCTTCTCGTTGTCAAGAATTTTTTCCCAGTAGTTAAGCGGAACAGTCCAATTATTAACATCCCATTGAATAATATCTTTTATCAGTTTTTTATTCAGGGCAATCATATTAGTATGAACTACCTCCTAAGTATTTTTTTGCAAAAAGAAAAACCAGATACGTTGCAGGAACAGCTACGACAACATCAATTGTATAATGTACATGCTGAAGCAATACCATAGTCCCTATCATCATCGTACAGAATAACAGAAATTCGCGTACATATTTTCGATGTGAGGCGAAATAGAGTGATAAGATGGTTGACATATGTCCGGAGAAGAAAAGATCTTTGGAAATTATTTTTCCTCCGGAAGTGAATAACTGGACAAATGGTTCTCTTAACGGAATATATCCTACTGGAGGCTCAAGCGGTAGAAAGGTGATAGTAATGATTCTCATAAAAGTCACAAGAATATATGTCTGAAAAATAATAAGAATAGTTTTTGGATGATTTAAATGCGAATATATTCCGAAAATGATTCCGCTGTAAAGGAAGAAAAATACAATCCATGAAACATTATAAGACGGCATTACCATCAGCAGGTAATCTTCCAGTCTTGCTCCTTCACGACCTTCAACAAAATCGAAAAACTTGTTGAAGATGATGCTGAAAGACATTACTATTAGAAGCGTAATTACGGACTGAATTCTAAAGGTTCGGAATTTCCATGCATTCGACCATGCATCGGTAATCTTTGAAGTTTGTATATTATTATTTTTCAATCCGGTAATTTCAGTTCTTGATTCAGGAAATATGATTAAGAATCATCTTCTCAACTTCTTCGCTGTCCCATTTGTTTTCGATGTCATTGATATTCATGATCTCTTTCATTATTTCTTCTTGTCTTTTTCCGTTTGATAAGGCACTGGAATACGGAATATCGCTGAATGTAACCTGAGAATATAATGGCAACCATTTTGAAGGATGCTTATCATGCATTCTAGCTTCGATTTTTTTCTGAAGTAGGAATTTCTGACTACCCACCTTGTCGCGCATCTCAATAAAATTTAAATATGCGAGTTCTGCAATAGCATCTGCATCGGGTTTTCTAATCGATTGAAATTCACTAAATACTTTATTCCAGTCATCGCCATGTTTTTCGAGCAGTTGATCGAAGATGGTGCAGTCTTCGAAGCCGCAATTCATACCCTGCCCATAAAATGGAACGATGGCATGTGCTGCATCACCGACCAGACAGACGTGATCTTTGTATGCCCATGGGAAACACTTTACTGTAACAAGGGAGCCGGTTGGATTTGAAAAGAAATCTTCTTCCAGTGTCGGCATCAGAGGCACGACATCAGGGAAGACACGGTTAAAAAAATCGGTACATTCTTTTCGCGTTTTTATAGAAGCAAATGAATCGTCACCTTCGAAAGGAAAAAATAATGTACAGGTAAAACTGCCATCGAGGTTTGGTAATGCAATCAGCATATACCCGCCGCGTGGCCAGATGTGAAGTGCATTTTTCTCCATCAGAAAGGAATTATTTTCTCCTGCAGGAATCAGCAATTCTTTATACCCGTGATTCAGATAGTGCTGAGAATATTCGAAGCGGTCGGTACTCAACTGAATTTGCAAACGGGCAGCAGAAAATGCGCCGTCGCTGCCAAAGATTGCTCTCCCTTTAATTTGTTCATCACCGAAAGAAGCAGTCGTATTTTCCAGATCTACTCCGGTGCATTTTTTATTGAAGTGAATCACGACACCGTTTTTCTCAGCCTCCGTCATCATTACACAATTTAATATGCCTCTAGAAGTAGCATAAATTGCCTGATCCTTTTCACCGTATGGCTGACGAGTAATCTGCCCATTTACACCATGCATCATACGGCCATGCATAGGAATTGCAACTTCACGAATTTCTTTTTCAATCCCTGCGCCTTTTAATCCGCGCCACCCGCGATCAGACAAGGCAAGATTGATAGAGCGACCAGCAGAAATAGTTTCTGTTCTCATGTCGGGACGTCTTTCATAAATATGCACAGTATATCCTCTTCGTGCCAGGTATATTGACAACAAAGAACCGACGAGTCCGGCACCGAGAATAATAATTTTCTTTTCTTTACTTTCCATAGTGAGATTCATTTATGCGGGTAAAGATTCTTCGAGTATTTTTCCGAGTTGAAATACATCGTGGAATGAATTGTATAATGGAACTGGTGCTGCGCGTAATACATCAGGCTCCCGCCAGTCGGCAATAACTCCACTGTCTGTAAGTTTACGATGAATTCCTTTGCCATCCTTCGCAATAATAATTGAAAGCTGGCATCCGCGTTGTCCGGATTCTGAAGGCGTAATAATTCTTAAAGGAGCTTCATTTCCTTTGTCAGTATACCTGTTGTTTATATCGTTCAATATATATTCTAAAAATCCTGTAAGCAATACGCTCTTCTCGCTAAGGTTTGATAGGCCCGCTTCAGAAAAAATATCGAGCGATGCTTTTAAAGCTGCCATTGAAAGTACAGGTGCATTGCTTAATTGCCAGCTTCTTGCTCCACGTGCGGGAACAAATTCGCGTGGCATTGTAAATCGTGTTTCAGGGTCATTGCCCCACCATCCGGCAAAACGTGGAATGGTTTTATCGTCGGCAAATTTTTCATGAACGAATATTCCGGAAACACTGCCTGGACCTGCATTTAGGTATTTGTAACTGCAGAAGCATGCATAGTCAACATCCCACTCGTGAAGTTTCATCATTACATTGCCGGCAGCATGTGCGAGATTAAAACCTACTGTAGCACCTGCGGAATGAGCAGCATCGGTAATTTTTTTCAGATTGAAATATTGTCCGGTATAATAGTTCACAGCACCGAGCATGACTGTAGCGAGTGAATCTTTATGCTTTTCTATTTCTGATAAAACATCTTCTTCGCGAATGGTAAATTCTCCTTTTCGAGGACGTAATGCTATGATTGCTTCCTCAGGATTGAAGCCATGATAAGATACCTGAGATTGCAGTGCATATAGGTCTGATGGAAATGCATCGTATTCACAGATGATTTTATATCGGTTTTTATCGGGCCGGTAAAAAGAAACAAGGAGAAGGTGAAGATTAGCCGTGAGAGAATTCATAGAAACTACTTCGACAGGTTTTGCGCCTAGCAATGATGCAAGTTGATCGGTCAGAAAATCCTGGTATCTAAACCATGGCATCCGCGCATGAAAATGTCCCTCCACGCCAAACGTTGCCCAGTCTTCCAGCTCACGCAATACATAATCCTGTGTGCTTTTCGGTTGCAGTCCGAGTGAATTACCGGTCATATAAATTACATCACTCCCATTAAGTTGAGGAAAATAAAATCGATTGCGAAAATCTTTCAACGGATCGGCTGCATCCATTTTATCTGCAAATTGTAATGAATTTTCGTATTGGATCACCGTTGATTGATTAATTGTTAATGACTCAGGCATTTTTATGATACCGCTAATTTGATAATTTTCCACAAAGATTATAAAGAAGTGCCTAACTTTGCGAGAACGAAATTAAATTATTTTATTACTATATACGACTTATGATTAAAAGAGAAAAATCGGAAAGCCTTTTCAAGAAAGCCAAAGAATATTTTCCGGGTGGAGTTAATTCACCTGTTCGTGCTTTTCGCTCCGTTGGAGGAACACCAATATTTATTGAGCGTGGTGATGGTTGTTTTATCTGGGATGCAGACGGCAATAAGTTTGTTGATTTTTGTTGTTCATGGGGACCATTAATTTCCGGACATAATCATCCGATGATAAAAAAAGCTATCCTTCAGGCTGTTGAGGATGGGACAACATTTGGAGCACCGACAAGAAGAGAAAACGAACTTGCTGAACTTATACTAAATCATAACAGGTTTATTGAGAAAATGCGTTTTGTTTCTTCGGGAACCGAGGCTGTTATGTCGGCCATACGCCTTGCCCGTGGATTTACAGGCCGACCATTGATTATTAAATTCGATGGCTGTTATCATGGACATGCCGATTCGATGCTTGTGAAAGCTGGAAGCGGACTCAGTACGTTTGGAATTTCATCGTCGGCTGGTGTACCAGAATCTGTTGCGAAAGACACCATTGTGCTTCCATTGAATGACAGAAGAGCGATGGAAATAGCTGTTTCTGATTTTGCTCAAGATCTTGCAGCGGTAATTATTGAACCAGTGCCAGCCAATAACGGACTACTTCTTCAGGATAAATCATTTCTGCAATTTCTCCGAGAGATTACTTCTAAAAATTCTATTCTATTGATTTTCGATGAAGTCATTTCCGGCTTTCGTGTAGGCTTCGAAGGAGCTGCCGGATATTATGGTATTGCCCCTGACATCATCACGTATGGAAAAATTATCGGAGGAGGAATGCCCGTTGGTGCATACGGAGCGAGCAAAGAAATCATGAGTTCAGTTGCTCCTGAAGGAAATGTATATCAGGCCGGTACTTTGTCAGGAAATCCCGTGGCTATGGCGGCGGGATATGCTCAGCTCACCGAATGTTTAAAGGCGAATTTTTACGAAGACCTTGAAAGTAAGACTCGCTTTTTTGTTGAGAGGCTAAATAAATTCGCAAAAGAGAAAAATTATTCGTTCAGAGTATTCAGTATTGCCTCTATTTTCTGGTTTGCTTTTTCTCAGGAAGATACCATTTCTGATTCGGAGAGTATTGATTCAGGAAGCATGAAATATTTCAGTCTTCTGCATCATGATTTGTTAAACCAGGGAATTTATCTTGGTCCTTCAGGATATGAAGTGGGTTTTATTTCTTCCGCACACACTCTGGAAATTCTAAAAGATGCTGCTGATAAAATTTGCGCTTCGCTCGACAATGTTTTTTCAGGATTAGCGGAAGGGGTTTCCAAAATTCAGAAAACTCCAGAATAAACTTTTCTCCTTTTTATTATCGATGTCAAAAATCTCTTTGGCAACCATTACCCATCCATGATGGCTGAATTTCAGTAGCCAGCTGATCGCTTTCTGACTACCTTTTGCTGCATCAACGAAGGCAGCAAGTTCGCGGTTTCCACTCGATAGCAGGAAGACCTTAGCCTGATCATTTCCATCTATAGCATCAACAGTTGCTGCTAGTTGTTTGTAGCCGTTTTCCATCAACCACTTAAAAGATTTTTCAACACCCTCACAGGCATCCCAAAATTCTTTCAGCTCGCGATATCCATTCTCCATCAACCATTCAGCAGAATCAGGATCATCTTTTCTGATGAAGCGAATCAATTTTTCAAACACTTCTTTGTCGTAGGTTTTCATTGGGTTTTGATTGCAATGAATAAGAAAATGAAACGGATCAGCATGTTACCATCCACGTACAATTTATAAAAAAAAGGACTTCGTTTTTCATTCTGAATAAGAATCAGAAACATGGCTACCAGTGAAGATAGGTCGAGTGCATAAATGGAAGCTGATGATAAGGGAACCATCAAATGATGCGTTATGATTTCCAATGCAACAATTCCTAACCCAATGAGCCTCGTATTTTTCAGGCCACAAATGACTGCAAGAGTTCTGATGTTGTTTTTTTTATCAATTTCCATGTCCCTCATCTCGAATGGTATGCATAGGGCAAATACAAAGAGTGTCCGGCTGATTATCTGCAACCCCACAAACGACGACTCAAGACTGATATTGTATTCGACCAGCGGAATAATGGTAGTTGTGAATCCCCAAACAGCCGCAAGGACAGGCGTTTTTATCAGGTAAAATTCGCGCAACTTCCGTTTGCTTCCACCTTTTCCGAACAGCGGAACAGAATAAGAAATAGCTAGGAATGCAAGTGGCAGCAGGTATGGATAAATGCGTGGATGTATCTGAAAAATGCAAATTAAAATTCCTGAAATTGAAATTATAAAGAATAATTTTTCGGCAATTCCCAGATTGACTTTCATCATTGAATCAAAGAATTTTCTCCATCTGGAAAAATCAAGATAAAAAGAGATCCGATGAAAGTTGTATAATAAATAAGTAGAGAGCGCAAGAAATATAGTAAAGGGAGAAAGAGTAAGCGGAATATTATTTAACAGGAATGTTGAAAACACCATTCCGATAGAGCAGATTGCAATAAAAAAATTATCGATGACAAATGAATTTAGAATTTTTATGATTCTGTTCATCTGCAGAAATAATTAGGTAAAAGATATTAGAAAGTACTATTAAAGATAAGCAATGTCGACCGGATTAATTTCGGAAAACACTGTAGGCAACGCTTCCTGCTACGAAGCCAATAATGCCGCTGACCCATGCCGAGCGGACCTTATATTCACGAACGCGTTTTTCAAATCCTTCGCGATAAGAATCATCATTCAGGATTGCGGCAGAGTTTGTTTTATAGAGTTTGATTTTGCCATCGAGATTGGCGGCTTTAATACCGCTACATTTTTTATTTGCATTTATTAAAGCAACCGTCTGATCAAGATTCATGTCACTATTAAATTTTAACGAGCGATTTGCAATCTTTAATTGTTGATCTTTTTTTACGCCGGGTGAGACTTTACTTCCTGTGATTTCATTGACATATTTTCCGGGTGATAAGCCTAAATCACCGGCAGCACTTCCATCAATCTTAAATGAGAGAATATGATCAACATTTGCTGGTATTTGCTGAACGATGGTAGAATAAATTGGCGGACCAACCAATCCATAGAAGCCAAGAAAGGTTGCGGATCCTACGCCTACACCCAATCCCAAAACTTTAACAAAAGTATTTCTGTACAGTTCGCGTGCATCCCTTTCGCCTTTAATAAAATTCCTCATTTCCTCCACTTTAAAATCGATCGGGTCGAGTGTATCACGAACGTAAACGATACTCTCTGTACCGTCACGATGCAATACCGAAAAAACGCGCTCAGGCGAAATTGTTTTAACCGGACTTCCCGGTTTTATTTTACGATAGGCAACTGTATTGTTCTGTAAATCGACAGATGACACGATAATTGTTCGTCCGCTGATAAGAAGTAAAGTATCCTGTGCGATCGCCTGACTAGTCAGGAAAATCAGTATGAAGAAAAGTTTTTGCATAGCGAGTTGGGTCTAAAAATACAACAAAAACCTATTGAACATCCATGGGATGGTGCTATAAGTTGTTAGTATGCAATTGTTAGTAGAAGAAAGGATTGATTTTATTGGATAATGCGATGAGTGGATATTGTGATGATAAGATTGGTGGCTGTTTTTGAATGTATACCAGCACTTGAACTGGCGAATAAACATTGAACCAATCTGTTAAACAGTCCATTCTCCGAAAAGATACGTTTGGGGATGTAAATTGTTAAAAACAAAGACGTATTTTCTGATAAATCATATCGTAACAGCTAATAAACAATAGCGTCATTTACTTACCTTTGCCCCGCTTAATAATTTTGCATAAAACTATGTCCAATTCCGAATTTGCAGCACGCCATATCGGGCCTGATGAAAAAGATGTATCACTGATGTTGAAAGAGATCGGTGTAATTTCTATCGATCAGCTTATTAATGAGACGATACCTTCATCCATCAGACTAAAGGGCGATTTAAAGTTGCCTCCGGCGATGACTGAATATAATTTCCTGAAAGAGTTAAAATCAACAGGATCAAAAAACAAAGTTTACCAGTCACTTATAGGAGAAGGATATTATAATACGATCACACCGGGAGTAATTCTTAGGAACGTTTTTGAAAATCCGGGATGGTACACGGCCTACACTCCTTATCAGGCAGAAATATCGCAAGGACGACTAGAGGCATTGTTAAACTACCAGACAATGGTTCTCGATTTAACAGGAATGGAAATTACAAATGCATCGCTTCTTGATGAAGCAACAGCAGCAGCTGAGGCTATGCATATGTTTTTTGCAACCCGTCCAAAAGAAAAACAGAGTTCCGTAAAATTTTTCGTTGCTGAAGATTGTTTCCCTCAGACAATAGACGTTTTGAAAACACGCTCAGCTCCACTGGGCATAGAGTTGGTTTTAGGAAATCCGAAAACAATAAATCTAGGTGATGATTTTTTCGGAGCCATACTTCAATATCCTTCGTTGAATGGTGAAGCCGGAGAATATTCAGGATGGATACGGGAAGCACAGACAAAAAAAATTCAGGTAGCTGTTGGGTCTGATCTGATGGCTTTGGTGTTACTGACTCCTCCCGGTGAATGGGGAGCTGATGTAGTTTTTGGAAATTCACAACGCTTTGGTGTTCCTATAGGTTATGGCGGACCTCATGCGGCATTTTTCGCGGCAAGAGAATCGTATAAACGTGAGATGCCCGGTCGTATCATCGGTGTATCCGTAGATGTTCACGGAAATCGTGCATTACGAATGGCATTACAGACGCGCGAACAACACATACGAAGAGACAAGGCCACATCAAATATTTGTACGGCGCAGGTATTACTTGCCGTCATGGCCGGAATGTATTCAGTTTATCATGGTCCCGAGGGACTACGCAAAATTGCAACGGGAATTCACGATACAGCGAAGAAACTTGCAGCGTCAGCAGAGCAACTTGGGTTTATACAGAAGAATAAAACATATTTTGATACACTTCTGTTTGATGCAGGCATCAACATTAAAAAGATAAAAGAAAATTCGTTGAAGGCGGGGATAAACTTCCGATATATTGACGACAAGATGTTTTCGATCAGCGTAGACGAGACGACAGGCAATGAAGAGTTAAAGAATATTCTTACTGTACTGGAAGAATCAGCAGAAAAAAAATTAGCCGAAAATAAATCTCCTGAAGTAAATGTAATATCGGGAATACAAAAAAGGACGTCGCCGTTTCTGACACATCCTGTATTTAACACCCATCATTCTGAATCGGAAATGTTACGATACATAAAGATGCTTGAAAATAAAGATCTGTCGCTTACGCACTCCATGATTGCCTTGGGAAGTTGTACGATGAAACTAAATGCAACGAGTGAGATGATCCCTGTTACATGGCCGGAATGGTCTTCTATTCATCCATTCGCTCCGGTTGATCAGGCTGCAGGATATAAACAGATTATCAGCGAACTTGAAGATTACCTGAAAGTAATTACCGGTTTTCATGCTGTTTCACTTCAGCCAAATTCCGGAGCTCAGGGAGAGTATGCGGGATTGATGGTTATTCGTGCATATCATTTTAGTCGCGGCGATAAGCACAGGGACACCGTTCTGATTCCATCATCTGCACATGGAACAAATCCTGCAAGTGCTGTAATGGCCGGGATGAAAGTTGTAGTTGTTCGTTGTGATGAGAATGGCAATGTAGATATCAGCGATCTTAGAACTAAAGCTGAACAGTATAAAGAAAAACTTTCTGCGTTGATGATTACCTATCCTTCCACACATGGAGTATTTGAGGAAGGCATTATTGAGATGACGAAAATTATCCACGACAACGGAGGACAGGTTTATATGGATGGCGCGAATATGAATGCACAGGTTGGATTAACTAACCCTGCCACAATTGGCGCCGACGTTTGTCATTTGAATCTTCACAAAACATTTGCTATTCCTCATGGCGGCGGTGGACCCGGTATGGGACCTATAGGAGTTGCCGCTCATCTTGAAAAATTCCTTCCTTCACATCCGATAATTAAAATGGGTGGAAATACAACTGCGATTTCGGCTGCTCCCTGGGGAAGTGCCAGCATACTACTGATATCATATGCATATATCAAAATGCTCGGGGCAAAAGGAGTTACCGACGCAACTAAATATGCGATACTGAATGCGAATTATATTAAGGCAAGACTCGAAAGTCATTATCCTATTCTTTATGCAGGCACAAAAGGACGTGTTGCACATGAAATGATTATTGACTGTAGACCATTTAAGCAAGCAGGAATAGAAGTCGAAGACATTGCCAAGCGACTTATGGACTATGGTTTTCATGCGCCGACAATGTCATTTCCTGTTGCAGGAACTATGATGATAGAGCCTACGGAAAGCGAGCCGAAGGAAGAACTTGACAGGTTCTGTGATGCCTTGATTCAGATAAGAAAAGAGATAGAAGAAATCGAGCAGAGTTATGCCGATAAAAAAGATAATGTCCTGAAAAATGCACCGCACACTATGTCAGAATTGACCAGCGATACATGGTCACATTCATATTCAAGAAAAAAAGCAGCATTTCCTTTGCCCTATATAAGTCATAATAAATTCTGGCCTTCGGTGGGTAGAGTCGATAATGCTTATGGCGACAGAAACCTGGTTTGCGCTTGTCCCCCGATAGAAGCCTATATGGAAGAAGCCGTATAAGTCCTATTCTTGCTGGCTTTTTGCCATATTCTTATTTAATTATACATTTGAATCCAGTCTAAATACCCCTAATCAATCAACTATGAAAAATTCTACCTGCATTGTTTTAATATGCATTTTGATGAGCTCGTTTGGAACGTTTGCTAAAAATGGCCATCGGGATCATTCACAAAAATTACAATTGCGAAGTTCTGTCACCGGACTGAGCAATCAGACGAACTCATTTACTCCATTTTACACTGAAGATTTTGCAGGAGGTGTTCCGGCTGGCTGGTTAAATACCGACAGTTCAGGGAATGGAGTTATTTGGAAAGCTACAACAACTCATTCATTTGATGGAACATCATTAAGTTCTACAGGCACAACAGCAGCGAATGGCTACATGTTATTCGACAGTGACTCTGCCCATGGCGTTGGTGGTGAAAATGCTGATTTAATTTCTTCCTCGATTGATTGCAGCGGTCATTCAACTGTACATCTGAACTTCAACGAATTTCTTGCCTACTATAACGATACTTCAACAGTATGGGTAAGTAATGATGGAAGCACCTGGACGTTAGTGCAAAATTCGAGTGCAGGACTTTCTCAGTTTTCGAGTACGACGAATCCTCACAATGTTGATGTTGATATCAGTGCAATTGCTGCCAATCAGAGTACTGTTTATATCCGATTCAACTACAAGGCGGACTTTTCTTTTTATTGGATGATCGATGATATTAAACTTTACGAACTTCCATCTGCTGATGCATCAATCAATAAGATAATTAATCCTGCAAACAGCTGTACATTACTTTCAGCAGCAGAAGTTGTTACTGTGAATGTGAAAAATTCAGGAGGAACAGATATTACAGGTGGCTTCGATGTTACCTATACAGCTGATGCCGGAACTCCTGTTACAGAACATGTAACATCAACCATTCTTGTAGGAGATTCGCTTGCTTATGCTTTCACTGCAACTGCAGATTTTTCAACACCGGGAACACATTTAATATCAGCTCATGTAACCCTTTCGGGAGATACAAATGTTGCAAACGATATAATTTCAGCATCTGTTTTCAACGGGCCACATGTTGTAGATTTATCCAACACTTATGTAAATGGCTTTGAAGCCAATCAGGATCAGTCGGGCTGGGTAACAGAAGATGTAAACAGTGATAATATTTCCTGGAAGTTAAGTTCATTATTACCAAATAACGGAAGCATGTGTGCTGAGATTACCGCAGCCACAGCGGATGACTGGTTTTTCTCTACCTGTTTTGATTTTAATGCAGCGTATCTTTATAAGTTGACCTATTATTACCGCACATCAAGTACAGCAACGCAGGCCGACTATGAAGTACTACTTGGAAGCAGCCAGTCTTCAGGAAGTATGACGCAGCAGCTCGTTGGACTTGCCCGAATTACGAACCTTGCCTATTTACCATCTACTTCGAATATCGTTGTTCCAGCTTCTGGAACATATTACATCGGATGGCATGTAATGAATGGAGATTCAGTTGCAAGTTTCCGTCTTGATGATATCAGGATAACTGTTGATTCTGCATCTGTTGGTATTTCGTCTGTTGAGGAAAACATTCTCAGTGCATATCCGAATCCATCAAACGGTATTGTTTATTTAAACGGAGGAAAAAATTCTGACAATTACACTGTTGAGATTTTAAATACGATGGGACAAACTATTTCATCGGACAAAACAAATTCAATTAATAATTATGAAATTGATTTTCATAATCAACCATCAGGAATTTACCTGATAAAACTGATATCCTCAAAAGGTATTTCAGTCAAACAGGTTTCGATCACTCATTAATCCAAAAAGGCCCCGTTAATTCGGGGCCTTTTTTTTTCATATTTTTCACCTACTTTCATTGACGGTTTTTTTAAAAAGAAACATATCTTTATCGTCTTAGATTTTTCTTATGAAGAAATACACCTCTATTCTTTTTCTTGCAGTTGCATTAATATATATGCCTCATCAGGCATTGGCGCAATGCAATGCAATCGACTCACTTATTTATGGGTTTAATAATCCAACCGGATCAGGAGCTTTTTCCGGGTATCTGTGTGGAAACACAGACAGCGTTGGCACTTTTGGACAGTATGGTTATTATAATGGTGATGGATACGTTATCAATCTTGTCGCCGGTTCTCAAGTAACATTTTCTGTCGACAGTTGTACAGGAAATAATGTTTCGCTGACGGTAAACGACAGCGCATTTCACAGCATAGCGGGTGCTTATGCAGCGCCTGCATGTCCGAACACCCTTGACTTCACAGCAACATATACAGGTGCATATATCATAGTGATGAATAAGAATGGCGTTTGCGGCGGATCGGGAACGAGTGTAATCGGAGAAGTTTATGCGAAAATTAAGACGGGAACTTCTTCACCTGTTTGTCCTGATGCAAATTTGATAAACGATACAATTTGCGGAGCCATTTCACTTTCACTGGATACGTTTGCCCATGGAAATTCTGCATTAGCATCTCTTACAGATCCGTTAGATAGTTACGTCGTTTCACTTGGCGATTCCTGTTCTCCTCCAAATAATACACTTTGGTATTCCTTTACATCACCTGTGAATATTGATACCGTTTATATCTGGGTAACATCTGATGCAGGAAGTAATTTTCATAGCTGGCTGATTGGTTTTATCGCCCTTAATTCAGGCAATCCTTGTCAAGGCGGATTATCATTTTTAGGATGTATCAATGGAGCTGATGATGCAAATGGCATCGATACGGTAAACATTCCATTTTATGGAATCGTTGCCGGCAAAGTTTATTATTTTATGATTGATGGATTCAATGGTGGAGCTGGAGGATTTTCTCTTGCAGTTAAGTCTAGCCCCTTTACAAGCTCAATCGGTGATATTGAAAGAAAATTCAGGCTATCGGTATTTCCGAATCCTTCATCAGAAATGATAAAGATTACGTCAGCCATTTCTGATATTTCCGATATCAGCATAATAAACTCATCCGGGCAGGAAATATTCAGCAGAAACTTTGAAAACCTGCTTAGCCGGGAAATAGACATAAAAGATTTTAAACCTGGATTTTACACCCTCAGGATCTTAAATCCTAAAATCACGATCAGGAAAAAAATACTGATCATCCATTGATGTAATGTTGTAATTCTCTGACAATTAAACATTGTTAAAATTGATTCCGAATCATTCAGATTCCGAATTTAAACTTACATTTGCGCCTCTAAATTCACTAACCAAATCAATATGAAAAAAGTATACTTATTCTTCGCTCTGGCCGTGCTGGGATCCATTACCGTGAACGCACAGATGGCACAGGAAAGAATTCACACAGGAAAAACTAAGACTTTGTCTTCTACAGTTTCCTCATCAGTAATCCGTCAAGGAAACCCAACGGGTGTAAATCATTCCTCAACATTAATTTTAGCTGATGATTTCAGTACTCCGGGAACATGGGTAATCAGTCATGCGGCAGGAACAATAGGCGACTGGGTTATCGGGCCCAATCCTCCTGCAGGATTTTTCCCAATAGATCCAATTAATTCCGGTTCTGCAATAAACGGTTTTGCCCGTTTTGATTCTGACTCTATTTGTTCACATGATCAAATCGGAAACATTACATCTGCCTCTTCTATAAATTTGAGCGCATATGCTGGTATCCGTTTTTCTTTTTCACAGTACTACAGACGCTTTCACGATAGTACATATGTTATTATAAGCACAGATAACATAAACTGGACTCGTTTTCCTGTAAATGGCAATCTTGCTGCAGGACAGTTTAGCGCAAATAATGCGGCTACAAATCCAGATATCGTTACTATTGATGTCTCTTCTGTTGCAGCTGGACAAGCTACCGTTTGGTATGGCTTTCAGTTCTACAGCCCAGATACAAACGGAGCCGGTGCGGATACATTAGCAGGTTGCGGTTATTCATGGATGGTAGATGATGTAACTATTTCAGACATCCCTTCCGTTGATGCAGGACTTGCAAAAGCATATGCAGGCGAATATTCTATCATACCGATTATTCAACCGGAAGGATTTAAGCTTCGTGGAAAAATCATTAACACAGGTTCAAGTGCTTTTTCAGGTGCTAAAATCATGTTCAACGTATTTGACATAAATGGTCTTGTATATCTTGACTCATCGGCAGCAACAGGAACAATAAATCCAGGAGATTCATCTGCTTTATTGACATCAATTGGAACATATGCTCCGCTTGCTACAGGATTTTATCTGGTTGAGCAATTAGTTTCTCTTGCAGGAGATGGTAATGCTGCTAACGATACTGCTTTAGCTGATATCTTAGTAAGTGATTCTACTTATGCCCGTGACTTGACTGCAATTGGTGGTAATACACTTGTTGGTGGTGGTTATGGCTTCAACGGAAACACAGGTTCTATGGGAGAAATTTTCCGTATAGACCATCCATCAGAATTTACATCTGCTACAATCTTCCTTAGAAATCCAACTGCAGGAAATCATTTAAGCATTAGTGTTTACAATGTTTCTGGTGCTACTGGCTTACCAACTACTCTTGTTGCTACATCACCGGCTTACACAATTACTGCTGCTGATACAGTTCTGAGAAATATTGCTTTCTCTGCTCCTGTTACAACAGTAGTTGGCGATTACTTTGTTTGTATTAATCAATTAGATACTACGAACGTCACTATCGGCGCTTCTACTGAAATTTATACTTTTCACAAAGGATATTATAAATCGGCTACCGGACTTACATGGACTCCATTTGAGACAAGCCTTATTCCATACGCACTTGTTCTGAGAGTAAATAATCCATCAGGAACTCTTGCCGGTGTTCAGGATGTTAAGGAACAATCAAGCTTCAGTGTTTTCCCGAATCCGACTTCAGGTATTTTCTATGTTTCCGGAAATGGTGTCTTCCAAAAAGATGTAACTGTTACAGTTGTAAATTCAGTTGGACAAGTTGTAAGAACAATTCAATTTAATTCTCTTACGGTTAACCGTGTCGATCTGAGTGATCTTGCAAAAGGACTTTACACTATGCAGATTCAGTCAGCTACAGGAAAAACAAACAAATCTATTCTGATTAACTAATAAATCATTCTCAAAAAAAAAGCTGTCCGACGGACAGCTTTTTTTTTGCTTAAAATTGAGTGATTAAATTTTCTTGATATTTTTTGCAAGTCTCGAAGCGAAAATAAATTCGTTGAGTTCTTTATTATCTGTCCGAAGAATATCGTCTACGTTTCCCTCCCACCATTTTTCTCCTTTGTACAGAAAGACAATCTTATCGCCTATTTCGAGAACTGAGTTCATGTCATGGGTATTGACGATAGTGGTAATGTTAAATTCTTCTGTGATCTCTTTAATAAGGTTATCGATAACGATTGATGTCTGTGGATCGAGTCCGGAATTGGGTTCGTCACAGAACAGATATTTAGGCGACGGAGCTATTGCTCTTGCGATGGCAACCCTCTTCTTCATGCCGCCGGAAAGTTCGGCGGGAGAAAGATTGCTTACGTTGACGAGATTGACACGATTGAGGCAGAAATTAACTCGCTCTCGTTTTTCTTCGAAGCTCATTTTCGTAAACATATTGAGAGGGAACATTACGTTTTTCTCAACGTTAAGAGAATCGAATAATGCGCCGCCCTGAAATACCATTCCGATATCCTGTCGAAATGGTTTACGTTCTTTTCTGCTCAGTCCTGAAAAAATTTTGTCGTCGTAAACTATTTCACCTTTATCAACTTCCAGTAGCCCAACCATGCACTTCATCATGACGGTTTTTCCGCTGCCGCTGCCGCCGATTACGAGATTAGTATGACCGGTTTCGAAACGGGTGCTGACGTTATTCAAAATTTGACGACCGGTAAATCCTTTCGATATATTATGCAGTTCGATCATGTCAGAATCAACTGTGTTAAAATATAATCGAATATAAGTATGAGAATGCTGCTGTAAACCACAGCGCTTGTGCTTGACTTGCCGACTTCGAGAGCGCCACCATGAGTATAATATCCATGATAGGCGGAAACAGTTGTGATCAGGTATGCAAATGTTGTTGTCTTAATCAAAGCGAAAACGATATTGAATGGCACGAAGCTATCCTGAATTCCTCTGATGTATTCCGCAGTAGTGATGACATCGGCAAGTGTTCCTGCAATCCATCCGCCAAATATTCCGAGGAACATGGAAATGATAACGACAAATGGGAAGATAGCCAGAGCTGCAAAAATTTTGGGAAGCACGAGATATGCCGATGAATTAATTCCCATGATTTCAAGAGCATCAATTTGTTCAGTGACGCGCATTGTACCGATTTCTGATGCGATACTTGATCCGATTTTACCGGCAAGAACGAGCGACATCATCGTAGGGGAAAATTCGAGAATGATAGAATCGCGCGCTACAATACCAACGGCAGTTAATGGCACGAGTGGGTTTACAAGATTATAAACCGTTTGAATCGTGATTACAGCTCCCATAAATACGGAAGTCAGGGCTACGATTCCAAGCGATCCATAGCCGAAGTTATCCAGCTCACGTAAAAACTGTTTCCAGTAAATGGAAAATTTTTCGGGTTTTATCAGAAGTTCCTTCATGAAAATCCAATACCTGCCCAGATGAAAAAGCCAATTCATATGCCGCTAAAAGTACTAAAATGCAACCAAGTGCCAATAACCAAATCCCGATACCAATCAAAATTTGATTTATTAGTCTTGATTCTCAAGTCTTGATACTTTATTCTTGGTTCTTGGTTCTTTATTCTTGGTTCTTTATTCTTGGCTCTTTATTCTTGATTCTTGATTCTTTATTCTTGGCTCTTGATTCTTGATTCTTGGCTCTTGATTCTTGATTCTTGATTCTTTATTCTTGGCTCTTGATTCTTGATTCTTGGCTCTTTATTCTTGGTTCTTGGTTCTACCTTCTTACCTTTACCCACATATCCTATGAGTACTTCCAAAAAATCCGTCAGCGTTATTCTGCTGTTTTCAGTAATTCTATTATCTGGCTGCGCTATTTTCAAAAAAAAATGTGACTGTCCGCCAGTAGGATTCATTCATCGGAATGCTGTCGAACAAAAGGGCTAAGAATCACCCTCTTATCTTCTTTCATTCATTTCATCAATTATTGAAAAATAAAAAATACTTTTGAGGCCTTTTTTAAAAACATTCGAAGAAAGTGGAATCTGAAGTCCGCTGTTTATCAGATTTAAGGCTGGGGCAAAAAGGGATAATAGATTCCTTTACAGACTACGAATTATCGTTGAAGCTTCTTGAGATGGGATGCATTCCTGGTGAAGATGTGGAAGTTGTGCGCATTGCACCCTTCGGCGATCCGATTGCAATTTCAATTTCAGGGTATGTTTTGAGTTTGAGAAAGGACGAAGCCAGGACTGTGAAGGTGAGATTGATTACGCAAGTCCGATAAAATTATATTGATTGTTCAAACTACTTGAGTTTGGCAGAAGATTTTAATAGAAGTTAATAAGTACGCGGGTTGAAAAAACTGAAAATAGCTCTTATCGGGAATCCCAACAGTGGGAAGTCGTCGGTATTTAATGCTTTGACAGGACTGAACCAGAAAGTGGCAAACTTTCCGGGTGTTACTGTAGACAAGCGGCTGGGGTATTCAGTTTTGAAAAACAAGAATGGTGAATCAGCCGATTGCGAGTTTATTGATTTACCCGGAGCGTATTCGCTTTATCCGAAATCGCCCGAAGAAAAAATTCCCTTTCAGTTACTTTGCGATCCGCAGAATGAGTTGCATCCTGATATAACAATTGTAATAGCTGATGGAACAAATCTTAAGCGCAACTTGTTTCTCTGTTCTCAGATTATTGATCTGAAAATTCCAGTCATCATGGTTATTAACATGATGGACATAGTTCGTTTTAAGAAAATAGAAATTGACTTCGAGGGACTTTCCAAAAAGTTCGGCATTCAAGTAATTCCGATGACGGCAAGAAAGCAGGAAGGTCTGGCCGAGTTAAAGGAAGCCATCCTACACCCCTTCGCTCCGAGAGTCAACGATTTTATTGATGTACGGACTTTCGCTCCTGAAGTAGTTTCTACTATAAGAGAAACAGTAAAAGTCAGCAGCGATTACAATGCATTTCTTGTTGCCAACAACATCGACTTGATTTCTAATTTCGAGATTCACGAATTCAACAAGGAAAAAATCAGGAAGGTAATCAGCGATAATGATTTCAATGCGCCTCAGATGCAAGCCCGGGAAACGTTGGAGCGATACAAGGAAATCTCAAAGATCCTCGGCGAGTTTATGAGGTCGCCGGAGAACCCGATACAGAAATCATATTCATATAAAATTGACAGTATACTTACGCACCGTTTGTGGGGTTATCTGATTTTTCTTTTTATACTCTTCCTCATCTTCCAGGCGATTTTTGCATGGGCGCGTTATCCGATGGATCTTATTGATAGTGGTTTTAGATGGATGAGTGTTGGAGTAAGTAATGCACTTCCGCAAGGGTTACTGAATGATCTGATTGTTGATGGAATACTTGCTGGACTTAACGGCATTGTTGTTTTCATTCCGCAGATTGCATTGTTGTTCTTCTTTGTTGCCATCCTTGAGGATACGGGTTATATGTCCCGTGTAAGTTTTCTGATGGATAAGATGATGCGCAGGTTCGGACTTAACGGCAAGTCACTTATCCCGCTGATGAGTGGTGTTGCATGTGCTGTTCCTGCGATTATGTCGGCACGAACGATTCAGAATAAAAAGGAAAGACTTATCACGATTATGGTAACGCCGCTGATGAGTTGTTCGGCGCGGCTTCCGGTATATACCCTTCTTATTGCATTGATAATTCCGGGAAAATATATTTTAGGATTTAATCTTCAGGGACTGGTATTGATGTTTATGTATTTGATCGGTTTTATAGCTGCCATATCAGCAGCATGGGTTATGAAAAAAATAATCCGGTCGAATGAACGAAGTTTTTATGTGATGGAAATGCCGATGTATCGCACTCCGCGCTGGAAGACAATTGTGATTCATATTACAGAAAAAGTAAAGATATTTTTATTTGATGCCGGAAAGGTTATTATCTCGATTTCAATCATACTCTGGGTGCTATCGTCGTTTGGTCCCGATCATGAGTTTGCGAGAATTGAGGAGAAATATAATTCGCAATCCAATACGCTGACCGAACAGGAAATTGACAGGAAGATACAGACAGAAAAACTTGAACATTCCTATGCCGGAAAGTTGGGGCATGTGATTGAACCGGTTATTAAGCCACTTGGTTATGATTGGAAGATTGGGATTGCGCTGATCACATCCTTCGCAGCAAGAGAGGTATTTGTAGGAACCATGTCGACGATCTATAGTGTGGGAACCGGAGAATCGGCCAAACTCACCGTGAAAGAAAAAATGCGCAATGAAGTTGATCAGGAGACAGGAAAGCCACGATATACATTTGCTACAGGGATTTCGCTAATGCTTTTTTATGCCTTTGCTATGCAGTGTATGAGTACGATTGCTGTAGTTTACAGGGAAACGAGAAAGATAAAATATCCTTTATTTCAGATTATTTATATGAGTGCAATGGCCTATGTAGCCAGTCTGATTGCCTATCAGTTTTTTAAGTAATCAATCTATCAGGTATATCTCCTTGATAATTTTTTCAGCCGACAGATTATCTCTCATACAAACAATTATTTTTACCGGAAATATAGCTGATCATTTTATCAGCCAAAAAGTAATCCGGCTTACATCTAGTATTGAAAAAATCAAAATTTGTCGCGAGAGAAACTAACATCTGTTTTTCAGAAATACATTCCGGCTTCTGCTGTTGAAATTTGTGTGGGCTGGATTATTCAGAAAAATATTCATCTGAAAATAACGCGGGGAAGGGCGAGTAAATTTGGCGATTACCGTCCGCTGGGCACGGGAAAAGGACATAGCATTTCTGTTAACCACGATCTCAATCAGTATGCATTCCTGATAACATTTATTCATGAAGTGGCTCATCTTCATGCATACGTAAAAATCAAGCGCTATCATGAACCTCATGGTAAGGAATGGAAGAATGAGTTCAGGGAATTACTTGAGGATTTTATCGTAAGAGGAATTTTTCCTGACGATATCAAAGATGCATTAACAGAATACATTCGAAATCCTGCTGCATCGAGTTGCACCGATCACCATCTGTTTCGCACACTGAAAAAATACGATCTGCGATCAACGAATGTGAAGCATTTGGAAGAACTACCAGCTGACTGTACTTTTCGGCTTCATCAGTCCAGGTCGCAGCTCGTTTTCCGAAAAGGTCCGCTTTTAAGACGACGTTTTCATTGTATGGAAATAACTACGAACAGGATTTATTTTGTAAGTCCGTTGGCCGAAGTTGTAGTTAAGGACTAATGCTTCTGCAATAGTTTTTCCGGTCCTTATTTTCCATTTCCCGATGTAATTTTTCATTTTGATTTCTATCCGAATATCAACTATTATCGATGATAAAAGAAGATCATTTTCAAAATTCCAGTCATGAAATCTATAAGAAGCTGTCTGTTTTTCCGGTAAATCGGACTGAATTTATTGCATTATTTTACCTTCTGAAAATGCCCTGTTAATTATCTAATTGATTACATTTGCTTTCAACCTAAAAATCGACAAAATGGCTGAGATTGCAACAGGGACGCGAATGGTTTCAGAAATGGCCGAAACCTTAGTAGGATCGGAAATTATAAAACTGGCAGCCGAAGTAAACGAGAAAATCCGTAAGGGGGAAAAGATTTATAATTATACGATCGGAGATTTCGACCCGAAAATTTTTCCAATTCCTGATGAGCTGAACGAAGCGATTATTCAGGCATACAAAGACAAGCACACTAATTATCCTTCAGCCAATGGCATGCCTGAGCTTCGGAAAGCTGTGGCTGCTTTTATTAATGATCATCAGAAATTATCCTTTTCTCCTGATGAGGTTCTAATTTCTGCAGGAGCGCGACCATTGATTTATGCTGTCTATACTACCCTCCTCGATCCGGGCGACACAGTTGTATTTCCCGTTCCTTCGTGGAATAACAATCATTACTGTCATCTTGCGCGTGTCAATTCTATTTTGATGGAGACGAAGGCAGAAAATAATTTTATGCCGACGGCTGAAGACATCAGACCTCATGTACAGAATGCAACATTGATTTCATTATGTTCGCCGTTGAATCCTACGGGAACCGTTTTCAGCAAAAAGCAACTTGAAGATATCTGCGATCTAATTCTCGAAGAAAATCGTCGTCGTGGTCCTGAAGCAAAACCGTTGTATTTATTATACGATCAGATTTACTGGGTACTTACCTATGGAAAAACTGAACATTATAATCCGGTAACACTTCGTCCGGAGATGCGTGAATACACAATCTTTATTGATGGTATTTCGAAGTCGCTTGCCGCAACGGGTGTACGTGTGGGCTGGTCGACTGGTCCGCGCAAAATCATCGACAAGATGAAAGCAATACTTTCGCATGTTGGTGCATGGGCACCGAAAGCGGAGCAGATTGCTGTATCGAATTTTCTACAGAACAAGAGTGCAGTCGATAAGTTTCTCACCCATTTTAAGAAAGAAATTGATAACCGTCTGGAGGCCTTTTACAAAGGGTTTATCGATTTAAAGAATGCAGGATTTAATGTAGATTCAATTGCTCCGCAAGCAGCTATTTATCTTACTGTTCGTCTTGATTTAAAAGGGATGAAAACAGCAGAAGGAAAATTGTTAAGCGAACAAAAAGACATCACACAATATATACTTGATAAGGCAGGACTGGCAATGGTTCCGTTTTCGGCATTTGGATCGAGAGAAGATTCGCCATGGTACAGACTATCTGTCGGCACTTGTGATATAAATGAAATACCTGAAGTATTCGCATCATTGAAAAAAGCGCTTAGTGCGTTGAAATGATTTTTGCCAAGGAGATAGCGCTGAAGTTCGCCTGCGATTATTAGTTTCTATTTCTAACACTTCAATAAAAATTAGAATTGAAAAATTATAGTTACACATTTTACCAGAATATCTTTTAATACCTGATGAAGAACAATTACTGTGTCATCATGGCTGGCGGTATAGGCAGCCGCTTTTGGCCGATGAGTCGAAATAATTACCCGAAGCAATTTATTGATATACTGGGAACTGGAAAAACATTGATCCGTCAGACCTATGAACGCTTTCTGCCTATATGTCCGCCCGAGAATATTTACATTGTTACCAATGAAAGTTATCTTCCTCTTGTCTTCAAAGAAATTCCGGAGATAAAAAAAGAACAGGTACTTGGCGAACCGCAGAGAAGGAATACATCGCCATGTGTTGCCTATGCGACTGCGAAAATTTTTAAGGTGAATCCTGATGCCAATATCGTTGTTGCGCCATCCGATCATATTATTTCTGACGAGAATAAATTTCGTGAGGCCATTGTACACGGATTAAAATTTACGGAGAAGAATGATGTATTGCTAACGATAGGAATACAGCCGAGTCGTCCGGATACTGGTTATGGATATATCCAATTTAAAGAAGACGAAAATGAAGAAGATTTCCGTATAAGGAAGGTGAAGACATTTACAGAGAAGCCGAATCTGGAGATGGCAAAATTTTTCCTGAAGAGTGGAGAATTTTTATGGAATGGAGGAATCTTTTTATGGAATGTAAAAACAATTCTCAAGGCCTTTGAAGAGTATATGCCTGAAATGTATTCGCTATTTACAGATGGATCTGATGCATTTTTCACCGATCAGGAACCGGAATTCATCAGGAATGCATATGCGCTTTGCAAGAATATTTCCATCGATTATGGAATTATGGAGAAGGCAAGAAACGTATATGTACTTAGGGCCGAATTCGGATGGAGTGATTTAGGAACGTGGAAATCGTTGTATGAACATCTTCCGCACGACAAGCAGGAAAATGCTATAGTAGGACCGCATGTATTGGTTGACAATACAAAAAACTGCATCATCAATATGCCGAAAGACAAACTTGCGGTCATACAGGGACTTGATAATTTTATTATTGTTGAGACCGATAATGTATTACTTATCTGTCCGAAAGAAGATGAACAGCAGGTTCGGAATCTGGTGAATGATGTGAAGATTAAGAAGGGGGAGCGGTTTGTTTGATGTGATGATGTGATGATGTGATGATTATTCAGATATAAAAAAGACAGTAAATAAGCTACTATTTTACATCAGCTAATCATCACATTCGCTAATTATCACATTACAAAATCCCTCCCACCATCTCCTCCGGTTTCACCCATTCATCAAACTGTTCTGCTGTTACGTAGCCAAGATCGATAGCCGTTTGCTTAAGCGTTTTTCCTTCCTTATGTGCTGTCTGTGCGATTTCAGCGGCTTTGTAGTAACCGATTTTTATGTTGAGGGCTGTGACAAGCATGAGTGAATTTTCGAGATTCTTTCTGATGTTTGCTTCGATGGGTGCGATACCTTTCGCGCATTTTTCATTGAATGAAACACATACGTCACCGATGAGTCGTGTGGAGTGAAGGAAATTATAAATCATGACAGGCTTAAAAACATTCAGTTCGAAATGTCCGTTCGATCCGCCGATATTTATGGCGACGTCATTTCCCAGAACCTGAGCGGCAACCATAGTCATGGCTTCGCATTGTGTGGGGTTTACTTTTCCAGGCATGATTGACGAGCCCGGTTCATTATCGGGAATAAAAAGTTCGCCGATGCCGCAACGTGGGCCGGAAGCAAGCAGTCTGATGTCGTTGGCGATTTTCATGAGCGAGCAGGCAACCGTTTTTAAGGCACCATGCGATTCGACGATGGCATCGTGAGCGGCAAGCGCTTCGAATTTATTTTCGGCAGTAATAAATGGAAGTTTGGTGAGTTTGGCGATGTGCTTAGCGACATTTTCAGAATAACCGGGAGGAGTATTTATTCCTGTGCCGACGGCTGTACCACCGAGAGCGAGTTCGGAGAGATGAGCCAGTGTATGTTCGATGGCGCGAATGCCATGATCGAGCTGTGAGGCATAACCGCT
>JANPNV010000008.1:0-2875 GCA_031427625.1 Bacteroidota bacterium | reverse complement strand
ATGGGTGGAATGCTACGCAGAACAAAAGTGATTTTAAATACAACTGATTTTACTGCGCTTTACGATAAAGGATATCACAACGGAAGTGAAATAAAAAAAGCCATTGAATTAGGTATACACATTATGATGGCAGTTCCGGAGGTTGCCTTCAATGCTCCCGATATGGCTTATAACGTTGCAAATTTTAAATACGATTATACAGCGGATTGTTATACTTGTCTGCAAGGCAAAATACTTTTTACCAATGGTAAATGGTACAACAAAGACAGAGGAAAGTCATCGGTAAAAGTTAAACATTACAAAACACCGGCATGCATAAATTGTCCGGTGAAAGATGCATGCACAAAAAATAGCAGAGGCCGATTAATAGTACGCACCTAACATGCTCCTTATATTGAACAAAATCAAAATAACATTGACTCAAATCCAAAACTCTACAAAAAAAGACAGGCCATTGTAGAGCATCCTTACGGAATATTAAAACGACATTGGGGATTTTATTACATCATGACAAAGAAAGGAATGAAACGAGCAAGTGCTGATGTTGGATTAATGTTCGTTGCGTACAACTTAAGAAGAATGATGAATATCCTTGACAAAATCATTTTCAAAAAGTTCCTCCAAGAACTTGGCTTTTTATTTTTTGAAAAAACGACCTATGTAAACGAAAATGCAATCGTTAGGACGAGGCCTATTTTTGAAGTGCCAAAATGGAATCTCATTTTACGGGCTGCTTAAAGTGAACGTAATGCGTTCAAATATTTACTATATTTGGTATTGACGGGTAGTTATTAGACGGACTGCCGTTAGGGGTCATGCTTGGGCGGCCTACTAACTTGAAACATTGTGCAAGAAATTAACTTTGACAACAAAATAGAATAAACTGGGAGGCTGAAAACCGAATTAAAGAAAGTAATAATTAAAAATCAAATATTATGAATCCAAACAAAGCATTATGGGAAAAAGGCGATTTCACCCGAATCGCAGAATGTATGAGGGAAAGCGGTGCGGCACTGGTTGCCAAACTGGGAATCACAAAAGGGCTTGACGTTCTTGATCTCGGCTGCGGTGATGGCACCACTGCAATACCTGAAGCAAAACTTGGTGCCAATGTTTCAGGTGTTGATATAGCAAGCAATCTCGTTGCAGCAGGAAACATCAGAGCAAAAGCTGAAGGACTTACTAATTGTACCTTTCAGGTAGGTGATGCAACGGATTTGAATGGACTGAAGGATGAGAGTTTTGATCTGGTGGCAAGCATCTTTGGTGCTATGTTCGCACCAAAGCCTTTTGATGTGGCTAAGGAAATGGTTCGTGTTACCCGCAAAGGAGGAAGAATAGTGATGGGAAACTGGATACCAGGAGATCCCACTCTGGTAGCGCAAATACTAAAAATTAGTTCTGCCTATACACCACCACCGCCTGAGGGCTTCATTAGTCCCATGTTGTGGGGTGTAGAGAACAATGTTAGAGAACGTTTTGAAAATGCCGGCATTGCAAAACAAAATATATCATTCGTCAGAGATACTTTTACATTTAGCGCTCCATATTCACCAACAGAACTCGTGAGCAATTTCAAGAACTACTACGGACCGACTATGAATGCTTTTGAAGCTGCTGAAAAGAATGGTAAGGCTTCGGAGTTGCAGCACGAATTAGAAGTTTTGTTTAACAGTCAAAACAAAAGTACTACAGCTAATACCACTTCCATACCAGCCACTTTCTTAAGGGTAACCGTTATACGCTGACCATACACAACATTGGAACGGATGGAAAAATGTGGGCAAAGCATGCAAGTGTTCATTATTAAAAATTGTCGCTAACTAAAAAACAAAAACGGGGATGCTGAAAACCGACAAGAGTAGGCAAACAAAAAGTGCGGTGTCAGCACTATAATCACTGACAACAATAAAATGAAAAAATCAATTCTAATGATGCTCTCAGCTATAATTCTGACAGCAATGCTATCCATGCAAACTGTCAATGCACAGGACAAAAAACCAACCTGGCCCGGAGTGACTATTAAAGTATTAACCGACAATGACAATGTAAATGTTTCGGAAATAACCTTTGCACCCGGTGCTGTTGCCGACTGGCACTCGCATCCGCAATACACCGTTTATGCGCTTACCGATGTAATAATGCAAGTGGAAATAAAAGGCAAAGAAACCACCACTGCCGAGTTGAAAGCGGGGCAAGCAATGTGGTCACAGGCTGTAACGCACAAAACAACCAATGTTGGCAAAAAGCCTTTTACTGTAATTGTTAGTGAAATAAAAGAAGTGCCGCATAAGCACTAAGAAAATTTCTCGACTTCGTTTGTGGTCAGCATAAATATTCGTTTGTGGTGCCACAAATGTTGGCGGGAACCAGCAGAAAATATTTAAACCAGACGATTTCATGGACAAAGCGACGATACAAGAAACCAACTTGGGTGCGGACTTCAAACAGTTGTGCTTCGAGGGAACAGTAGCACGAACGCATAACATTAAGATTAAAGAAGTTTAAAAAAGAAGGGCAGCATCGGTTAGGATAGTTTGAATAAGTAATAAACATTATCGTTGATACAAAAAATGCAAACTACTATATGGAGAAAATTATATTTATTTGTTCGTATTTTTTTGTGGAGAGAGTACCACTATTAATCCCTTCTTTTTTAAACTTCTTTATTCCCTGCTGCGTCAGGCTGTGAAAAAACAACCTTCCGTTATTTTATTTATTGTAAAATGCTCCTTAAAAAACGTATTAACGGATTGGGATCTGTTTTATGCAGTGATTTTTTAAGTCGCTAATTGTTGTTGAAAAATTCGGAAGTCGTACAATGGCTTTAAATGCGTCAGTTTTAAAAATAGTTGAGCCATCTTATTATAATCCG
>JANPNV010000007.1:0-63614 GCA_031427625.1 Bacteroidota bacterium | reverse complement strand
GAATCAAGAACCAAGAACCAAGAATCAAGAACCAAGAATCAAGAGCCAAGAACCAAGAGCCAAGAATCAAGAGCCAAGAACCAAGAGCCAAGAATCAAGAGCCAAGAACCAAGAAGCAAGAACCAAGAAGCAAGAATCAAGAGCCAAGAATCAAGAACCAAAAATTAAGAAGCAAGAACCAAGAGCCAAGAATTGAGAATCAAGAATTAAGTATTAGGATTCGTTATTTGGTGCATGAGTCGTAATTATCAGCTTCGTTTAATTTTTCTGTAAATTGAGGACAGCTTCATGAAACAAATAAAAATGAGAGTCCTTTTTCTGACATCATTTATTGTGTTTGCAATTCAATCCTATTCACAGACAAATACCAAGCCCTACGATCGTATTTTATGGATTGGTTTGGAAAACCCATTATTGTTTGAAGATTCTTTGACCGTAAACCCCATATTTAAGTCAGGTGATGTAAGTGTTACAAAGGTAAGCCGGGGTCACTTCATTATAAATGTAACCAATATGAAAATTGCCAATCAAATTATACAAATTGATTGGGATGACGCACTTTCAAACGATACAAACAAAATAATAAGTAATTATTATCTGGTAAAGCAAGTGCCAAATCCGACATTCTCAATAGCCGGCAAACTTATTCATGACAGTATTTCGCGTAGTGATTTATTAAAATCTAAAGCGTTTGATGTAAGACTTGATGATGTGGACTTCAAATATAATTTACCTTTTGAAATAGTATCATTCGATATGGAGATTGATGGAAAAGAGTTTCATTCAAATTCAAAGTACCTGACTACTTCTATGATTTATTACATTACACATACATCTGGGAGTAAAATCAGAATCACGAACGACAAAGTTGTAATGAAATCATCAGGATCTGATGGAGTGGAAAGATGGATATATAAGGATAAAACCTTTATGCTTACGAAATGATACGCCGGAAGCGTTCGTTCCGAAGCGGCTAAGAGCAAAAAATGTAGCTGTCAAAAGCAGAAAGAGTTTTATCATATTCTGTTTATTTCTAGCTGTTGGTTTTGAGTTAGTAGAGCGGCCTTAGAATAGTTTTTATAACTTTTTCGGATTGGCGAATATTAAGGGGGCCTGCATGAATGTTCACAAGTAACTCAAATGTTAATATTGGTTTAAATGTTTCAAAGTAGTAATGAAACTGTTTTTTGCAATACCGCTTTTATGCTTTAGATTATTTTCGGGCTATCAAAATTGTATATATGTCTTTTTCCTTTTCTGATTTTTTGTATTCTACATTATATATTTTTTGTTCTTTAAATTGGTTTTCCGTAAGATGTTTTTTTATCGTGTCCAATTTATGGTAATAGAAATAAGTTCTGTCGCCGCTACTGCCAACTTGAAAGTCAGATTCGCTTGGGTCACCTTCAACGAAACTTATATAAATTAGTCCTTCGTCATTCAATAAATTGTAACAATCAGAAATCAGTTTTGAACTATCAGTCTGCGATAAATAAGGTAAACAAAAGCCACAAACGATACTGTCATATTTTACTTTGATTTGGCTAATGTCTCTGATGTCCATTACAACAAAACTTGCAGTTGGGTTATTCCTTTGAGCAAGTTCTATCATGTTTGGTGCTATGTCAATTCCGTGAATATCAAAGTCAGGTCTTTTTGTTAAAAGATATTTTGTAATGTTTCCAGGTCCGCAACCGATTTCTAAAATTTTCGTTTTGTCGCTACTAATTGAATTGCAAATAATGTCATAGGTTTCATTATACAAGTCCAAGTCCATAAACTTCTCTTGATAAAGTGAAGCAACTTTATTCCAGGTTTGAAATGTTTCTTTATAACGGTCCATAGATTTGTTGTCTTATAAAATGCCTGTAACAAAGAGCAACCCCAATTAACTTCATATCAAACAATAGTTTGTGGAGACAGGGTTTGTTATTTGGGGAATAATTCGCCTTAGACAATAATAATTGAAAAGAAGGGAAATGGATGGTCTCAGGATAATATATTTGATATCCTTATTTTTTTTTTGTTTTTTGAATTATAATTCTACCTTTGCCATCCGATTTTTTAGCAAAGTCAGTTACAATGAAAAGGACATTCCAACCCTCGACCCGAAAAAGAAAGAATAAGCACGGATTCCGTGAGCGTATGAGCACAGCAAATGGTCGCCGTGTATTAGCCGCTCGCCGCAAAAGAGGCCGTAAAAAACTGACTGTTTCCAGCGAGAAGAGCAATAAGTAATTTGTTATCAGTCTATTAAGACATTAGCGTAAGCGCTGGTGTTTTAATGAGGTCTGTTAATGCTACCTGCTTTTTTCTCGTATCAGCAAGTTAGCTATTTCAATTCCCGTATTCTCATTCAACAATCGATGTCCTGAATTCAGGATATGAACGCCTATTTGTTTTTCCATTCCCATTTGAAATTTAAAGCCAATGGATGCCGGAATTATCTGATCATACGCCCCAAATAGCATATCTGTTCGAATCCCATGTCTCATAATGGTATTTCTTACGTCATCTATATTTACATGTACATTCCTGTAAATCAGCCATACACGGTAAACTTTTTCTCTTTTTTCCTTCGAATCAAAATTATTCAAAGCGAATAAATATCGTTTCTCATTAATAAGCCGGAATGATCTTAAAAATTTCCCAATTCCAAAAAATATTGCAGGATTCTCCACAACCCCTTTCAGAAATCTTCTACCGGGTTTATTTTGGGTAACCAGTTTGTAGAATGGACTAATCCGAATGCCATCAGGAGCTATAAGAATAAGATGCCCTACTTTTTCAGGGAACTGCCCCGATAAAAAGAGTGAAATTCTTCCTCCAAGGCTATATCCAATCAGAATATACTTTTCAGCAGGAAAACGTTCGCAGAGCAATTCGAAAAAAGTTTTTAACTCCTCTTCTGATAAACCCTTTTCCACTAACTCCTCTTCTGCATGGCTATCTCCGTGAAAAAAAAGATTTATTGCAATAACCTTATAATCACTCCCTAATGCCGGCTCTAAAAATGAAAAATTCCCTGCGTTATTATTAAAGCCATGAAAAGCAAAGACGATTTTACTGCCTGTACCAAATTCAATAAAATCAACGGTATAATTTCTTTCCTTTATCTGTCCTCGCATAGTAACAAAGATAGTTTCTGCCTCGACTAAGAATAATAGAAAATGTACTTTTGTCCCAAATCAAACATGATATCCAGAATAAACTCCAATAACTATCAAACCAAGATCCTAGAACCAATATCCTAGATTCTTGATTCTTGACTCTTGACTCTTGATTCTTGATTCTTGACTCTTGGTTCTTGATTCTTGATTCTTGGTTCTTGATTCTTGATTCTTGGCTCTTGACTCTTGGCTCTTGACTCTTGGTTCTTGACTCTTGGTTCTTGGTTCTTGACTCTTACTCCTTCCTCCCTTATGCGCGACAAATCGATAAAATCCGTTCTCATCATAGGTAGTGGTCCGATCATTATCGGACAAGCATGTGAATTTGATTATTCAGGATCTCAGGCAGCCAGATCGTTACGAGAAGAAGGAATCGAAGTCACTTTGATTAACTCGAATCCCGCAACGATTATGACCGATAAGGTCACCGCTAATAATATTTATCTGTTGCCCTTGAATAAAAAATCGATTGTCGAAATTTTAGGGAAACATAAAATCGATGCAGTACTACCTACAATGGGAGGACAGACAGCATTGAATTTAGCAATCGATTGTCAGAAGGCCGGCATATGGGACAAATATGGAGTAAAGATTATTGGTGTTGATATTGCCGCCATTCACATGACTGAAGACAGGGAGAAATTCCGAATTCGGATGATTGAACTAGGCGCAGGAGTTTGTGAAGGACGTACGGCTACATCATTTCTCGAAGGAAAAGAAATTGCACAGGAAATAGGTTTCCCTTTGGTCATACGCCCCTCATTTACATTAGGTGGAACAGGTGGTGGTTTCGTCAACACCAAGGAAGAGTTTGATGCTGCGCTAAACCGTGGGCTGCATGCTTCACCGCTTCATGAAGTGCTTATCGAGAAATCGATTATGGGATGGAAAGAGTTTGAACTTGAACTTTTAAGAGACTCCGCAGGAAATGTAATTATTATCTGTTCCATCGAAAATTTCGATCCGATGGGAATCCATACAGGCGATTCAATTACTGTTGCTCCTGCGATGACACTTTCTGATGTTACCTATCAGCGTATGCGCGACCTAGCGATACGTTGCATGAATGGCATTGGAAACTTTGCCGGAGGATGTAATATTCAGTTCTCTGTAAATCCCGATAACGAAGAAGATATCATCGTCATCGAAATCAATCCGCGTGTTTCTCGGTCATCAGCTCTTGCTTCAAAGGCAACAGGATATCCTATTGCGAAGATTGCAGCAAAACTTGCAATCGGATATAACCTCGATGAGTTGAAAAATCAGGTGACAGGAAATACTTCTGCATTCTTTGAACCATCACTTGACTATGTAATTGTAAAAGTGCCGCGCTGGAATTTTGACAAGTTCGTTGGATCCGACCGCCATCTCGGCCTTCAAATGAAATCGGTTGGTGAGGCAATGGGTATTGGAAGAAGTTTTCAGGAAGCATTGCAGAAGGCTTGTCAGTCGCTCGAAATTCGACGCAACGGACTTGGCGCCGATGGTCGTGAATTGCGCGAACAGGAAGAAATACTTGATAGTCTAGAGCGCCCAAGATGGAACAGACTTTTTCATATCTATGATGCTTTCAAAATAGGAATTCCATTTAGTACCATACAGCGATTAACACGCATTGATGCCTGGTTCCTACGACAAATCGAAGAACTAATTTTCCTTGAAAAGGATATAGAAAAATATACTGTTGATTCTATTCCCCGCGAATTGCTGATGGAGGCAAAGAAGAAAGGATATGCCGACAGACAGGTGGCTCATCTGCTGCGTTGTCTCGAGAGTCAGGTTTTTAAAAAACGAAAGGAGATGAATATCCGTCGTGTGTGGAAGATGGTTGATACATGTGCCGCCGAATTTGAAGCGAAGACTCCTTATTATTATTCAACATTCGATGAGGAAAACGAAAGCATAAGTTCAGATAAAAAGAAAATCGTTATTCTGGGTTCGGGCCCTAATCGTATCGGACAAGGAATTGAATTTGATTATAGTTGTGTACATGGCGTGCTTGCTGCAAAAGAATGTGGCTACGAAACAATTATGATCAATTGTAATCCTGAAACCGTTAGTACCGATTTCGATATTGCAGACAAATTATATTTCGAACCCGTTTTTTGGGAGCATATTTATGAGATCATCGAACATGAAAAGCCTGAAGGCGTCATCGTTCAGCTTGGCGGACAAACAGCTTTGAAACTTGCAGAGAAGCTTAATAAGTATGGCATCAACATTATCGGTACATCATATAGTTCACTCGATCTTGCCGAAGACCGGGGAAGATTTTCAAATCTTTTGCGCGAGCTTAATATTCCTTATCCGAAGTTTGGTGTCGTTGAAAATGCAGGCCAGAGTGTGGAGCTATCGCGCGATTTAGGATTTCCGCTTTTAGTTCGACCATCATACGTTCTCGGTGGACAAAGCATGAAGATTGTTATTAACGAAGCAGAACTTGAGACGCATGTTATTAAAATTCTTCAGGACATTCCTGATAATAAAATTCTTCTCGATCATTTTTTAGAAAAAGCGATAGAAGCCGAAGCCGATGCAATTTGTGACGGAGATGAAGTGTATATTATCGGAATCATGGAACATATTGAGCCGGCCGGAATTCACAGTGGCGACAGCAATGCCGTTCTTCCACCGTTCGATTTAAATGATGATGTGATTCGTCAGATCGAAGACATTACAAAGAAAGTTGCACTCGCAATGAAAGTAGTTGGCCTTATCAACATACAGTTTGCAATAAAGAACAATATCGTCTATGTAATTGAAGCTAATCCGCGCGCATCGCGAACGGTTCCTTTTATTGCCAAAGCTTATGATGAACCCTACGTTAATTATGCAACACGAATTATGCTGGGAAAAAATAAAGTAAAAGATTTTAAATTCAATCCGAAGAAGGGCGGCTATGCCATCAAAGTTCCTGTTTTTTCATTCGATAAATTCCTTGATGTAAACAAAGAACTCGGCCCCGAAATGAAATCAACTGGTGAAGCCATCTACTTTATCGACGACCTTGAAGATGAATTTTTCCAGAAAGTATATGGGGAAAGGAACCTTTATTTATCTAGGTAATGAAGATTGAAGAATGAAGAATGGGCAAAGCAAAATATATTTATTATTGTTTGTTTTTTGTTATAGAGTTGTTGTTTTTGAGGTTTTTTCTGGCTGTGATTCTTGAAGCAGCGAATATTTTTACAAGCTCTCGGCTTTCCTTTATTAACTCAGCTAGCTTCTCACTTTTAACTAATTTTTCGTAATCAATAAATTCAATCCAGAAATTAGATTCATCTGTTTCTTCAAGCGCGATTGATATTTTTGCAATAAATTCTTTTTTAGATTGAGCCAGACAGGTTGCTCTATAGTTTGAAGCAACTGATGTTGAAGATCTGATAAGCTGTTTACAAATATGTATTCCTAATATTGACTGAGGCAAGATTAAGGCAAGTCTTACACATCTTCGGGCAAAAAATAAAGTCCTTTGTTCCAGATCCTGTCTTTCCATTACCAATTTTGATCAAGCAATTTTCAAAAAACAAAACTGAATTATCAACCATTTTATAATGGTGAATAAAATATACTGCTTAACTTATAGAAGCCAGCTTACATAAAAGACTGTTAAAGCAGTTCTGGCCGGACAATCTTCAATCTTCAATCTTATTTCTTCAATAAAAAGGTTATTTTCGCCCCATAACTCTATCTAAATGAAAAAATACCTCCCGCATCTCATTGCCGTTGTTGTTTTTATTCTAATCGCTTTTATTTATTGCGCTCCTGTTTTTTCAGGAAAAGAACTCCGACAATCCGATATAAATAACTGGAAAGGAATGTCGAAGGAAATCGTCGACTTCAGTGAGAAGTCAGGTGAAAATACAATGTGGACGAATTCCATGTTTGGTGGAATGCCTGCATACCAGATTTCTGCTGTTTATGTTGGTAACCTGATTCAATATCTGGATAAGGTTTTTACGCTTTGGCTTCCTACACCACTCAGCTACATATTTCTTCTTATGGCTGGATTTTACTTCCTGCTGATCACGATGAAAGTCGAATCCAGCATTTCGATTCTCGGCGCAGTTGCTTTTGCATTCGGCACATATTTCCTGCTCTTTATGGTTACCGGACATAATTCAAAAGTGCATGCTCTCGGTTATATGGCACCGGTTATTGCCGGAGTTATATTGACATACAGAGGAAGAATCCTTGCCGGTACAGCAATAACTGCCGTTGCACTGGCTCTCGAACTTTTCGCCAATCACCTCCAGATTACTTATTATCTAATGCTTATCGTAGTAATCCTCGTCATAACAGAACTTTATAAGGCAGTTAACGAAAAAAGAATTGGTGATTTTGTGAAAGCAAGTGCTATGCTTGGCATTGCTGCTTTACTTGCCGTATCTTCTAACGTTACCAATTTGTGGGCAACACAGGAGTACGGAAAATATTCAACACGTGGTCCATCCGAATTAACGGCTAATAAAGAGAATCAGACTACGGGTCTTGATCGCGATTATATCACAGACTGGAGTTATGGAATCGGCGAAAGCCTCACACTTCTTATTCCGGATTTTAAAGGTGGTGCCAGCGAACCCATCGGAAAAAACAATAAGGATGCATTGAAAGAAGTGGACAATGTGTTTCGCCAGAATGTAAGCAGCTTTGGCGCCTATTTCGGTGATCAGCCTTTCACCGGCGGCCCATTGTACGTTGGAGCAATTATCATCTTACTTTTTGTAATTGGTGTATTCGTAGTTCGTGGTCCGGTTAAATGGTGGCTCGTCAGCGCCACTGCCTTATCGCTGATGCTTAGCTGGGGTCATAATTTTATGAGCTTTACAAATCTTTTCCTCGACTATGTACCGGGGTATGATAAATTCCGCGCAGTTACAACGACATTGGTGATCGCTCAATTTGCAATTCCCTTGCTTGCCATCCTTGCTCTCGTAAAAATGGTAAACGAAAAGGATTTTTTACAGAAAAATAAAAAACGTCTTTTCTATTCAGGCGGAACTATTCTGGCACTGACATTTCTTATAGCTGTATCACCAGGCACTTTTACCGATTTCAAAACTGAACGTGAAGTGGAGCAAGTCATGCAAAGCGTAAAAGATCAGCAGAACCCAAGAGAGCTGGTAGATAATTTTTTCGATTCAGTGAGCAAGGCCAGAGAGCACATCGTACAATCAGACGCCATTCGTTCTTTTATGTTTATGATTATTGCAGCCATAGTGATATTTACTTTTCTTCGCTTCCGATATAAAAAAGAATATTTCATTTATGGTTTACTTGTATTGGTCATGTTCGATTTGGTAAGCGTCGACAGACGGTATCTTGCATCAGACGACTTCGTCAAAAAGTCTGCTAACGTTGTTCCGTTTCCTATGACACACGCCGATCAGTTTATTAAACAAGATACTACGCAGAGTTACCGGGTGTTAAATTTAACAGCGAATATATTTAACGATGCCAGTACTTCTTATTACCATCAGTCTATTGGCGGATATCACGGTGCAAAACTTAAACGTTATAAAGAACTGATCGATTACAGTCTTACCCGCGAAGTTTCTGCTCTATCATCTGCTTTTCAAAAACAAGATTCCACACGTGAACTGATTATGTATAGCCAGCCAGCACTTAATATGCTTAATGCAAAATATTTTATTTATAATCCGGATGCTCCACCTCTTCAAAACAAAGGAGCCTTGGGAAATGCATGGTTTGTTTCGGCCATAAAATTTGTTCCGAATTCAGATTCAGAGGTTGTATCGGTGAATTCATTTAATCCTGCAACGACTGTACTTGTCGACGATAGATATAAGGATAAACTTAGCGGATTCACAGCTAATGCTGATCCAAATGCTGTCATCCAATTGACGAATTATAAGCCTAATCATTTAATTTATAAAACATCAGCGGCGTCCGAACAACTTGCTGTTTTCTCAGAAATATATTATGACAAAGGATGGATAGCAATGATAGACGGAAAAACTACCGATTATTTCAGGGCTGATTATGTATTACGTTCGATGAGAATTCCTGCCGGAGATCATACCGTAGAATTTAAATTTGAACCTGAAGTGGTAAGCATCGGTGAAAAAATTTCCTTTGCAGGATCTGCATTGATATTATTATTCGCTGCATTTGCTGCCTGGTCGGAGTTTAAGAGAAAACGCTCTGTTACAACTGATCATTCATAAAAGATGGTATTTTGAAAAAAATACTTTTCATTACTTATTACTGGCCGCCAAGCGGTGGGGCAGGAGTACAGCGGCCTCTGAAGTTTGTGAAATATCTTTCTCAAAACGGATATGAGATTCATGTTCTTACTGTTGATCCTGACAAGGCAAGCTATCCTGTAAAGGATCCTTCTTTAATGTCAGAGATGCCAACAGGAGTTAAGGTTAATTATGTTTCCTCTATTGAACCATTAAATCTTCTTGGATTATTTATTTCGAAGAAGAAAATTCCCTACGGTGGTTTTGCAAATACGAAAGAAAGTATTTTTCAAAAATGTTTGCGATTTATAAGAGGAAATTTTTTTATTCCTGATGCCCGTGTCGGATGGGCGAGGACGTCGGTAAAAAAAGCAGCAGAGATAATAAAGCTTAATCAGATCGACTCTGTTCTTATAAGTAGCCCGCCACACAGCTCCCAGCTCATTGGACTTAAACTAAAAAGATTATTTCCTTCAATTAAATGGGTTGCCGATCTTCGGGATCCATGGACAGACATTTATTATTATAAAGATCTGATGCATTTAGCGCCTGCCCGAAAGCTCGATGCAAAATATGAGAAAATGGTTTTAGAAAATTGTGATGCCGCTCTCGTGGTCAGCCCATCCATAAAAAAATCGTTTAGCGAGAAGAGCAAAAATATTGATGCCGATAAAATTCACGTCATTCCAAACGGATATGATGAAAGTGATTTTAAAGAAATCAATTTTAAAAAAAATAAAAATGTTTTTACAGTTGTTTACACGGGAACAATTGCTGATAGCTATTCGCCGGAAGTATTTTTCAAAATCCTGAAAGAAATAAATAACGATAGCAAGTCTTGTGAAATAAGGTTACGAATGATCGGAAGCCGATCGGCCGGAATATCAGCATTGATTGATAAGTATGGATTAAATGAAATTTCTGACATCATAAATTATGTAAGTCATCAGGAAGCAATCGTGGAAATGCAATCAGCTTCTTTATTGCTGCTGATAATTCCTGATGTGGCAGGCAATGAAGGAATATTAACCGGAAAGCTTTTTGAATACATGGGTTCCGGCCGGCCGATAATCGGATTAGGCCCTGTTCATGGAGATGCTGCCACAATACTGAATGAAACCGGTGCGGGTAAAATGTTTTCAAGGGAATCAGAAAGCGAAATAAAGAAATACATTGTTGATGAGATGAGCAAATGGATGAATGTGGATGAGAGGGGCACAATAAATTCAGAGATCCAGAAGTATTCCAGACGAAAACAGGCTGAGGCAGTTGCATCAATATTCAGTAAATTGCAGACGACATGAAAGTATTTATAGATCCTGTTGTTGAAGGAGTAAAAATATACAAATACGTATTTCGGTTAATTGCTTTTAACAAAGGGCTTGAAATTAATTTTGTTCCTGACATAAAAGACGCCGATCTCACAGCAGGCTATAATTGTTCCGGACTTTGTATTGATAAAAACTTTTATCATAATTTAAAAGAAGGAAATTTTAATCACCGGAATTTCTTCTCGGAGAAGTGTATGATAATAGATGAATTTGGAAACGATGATATCTTATCTACTATTTTTTATTGTACTAATTCTGTTCAGGAGTATAACCATGAGTCCGCCGACCCTTTAGGCCGGTTTCAATTTTCTGAGAGTTACCAGCATAAATTTAGCAACATTCATGAAAATCTTGTTCAAAAATGGATGGACCGTATAATTGAAAAAATCCCGGGCCTTATCAGTTTGGCCAAGAAAAATACCCCTTCGCGAATTTTTTTAACGCATGATATTGACACCGTTTATGGTGCATTGAAAGAAGATGGTTTTGCTGCAATAAAAAATGGGAGACTGGATATATTGTTATCACTTGCGATGAATGCCATGCTTAAAAAACCTGACTGGATTAATTTTAATAAGATCATGGATATTGAAGCGGACTATGATTACAAGTCAACTTTTTATTGGCTGCTTTATAATGACCCCCTAAATGCCGATTACCAATTCGATAATAAGCTGATCAAAGCATCATATAAAAATGTTGTGGATCGCGGATGGGAAACAGGGTTACATAAAAGTCTTGGGAAAAGGACGATAAACGAGGAAGCGGAAAAGCTAGAGAACTTTTCAGGCGGAAATCGTTTTCATTATTTAAATTTTGTTTTACCTGATGGATATAATCAGCTGGATAAGTCAGTCGTTTTACTCGATTCCTCTCTTGGGTTTACTGAACAGTGGGGTTTCAGAAATAATTATGGACAGCCAATAATTCCTTTCAATATTCAAGAGGAATGCCTTTATAATTTCTTAGAAGTTCCAATGCATATAATGGATCGGACTCTGTTTAAGAGTAAGTCAGATGTAAAGGAAACTTTAAAATTTCTTATCGCCTGGTTCGAAGAGAATAAGTCTGATTGTGTCTTCGCTCTTAATTTTCATAATAATTTTTTCTCCGAGGTAAAATATAAGGGCTATTCATGGCTTTATAAGCATATACTCAGATACTTCCGCGAAAGTAAAATGGAAGCAATCTCTCAACGTGAATTAATTGACGAATATTACAGAAAGAGTAAACAATTCATTGATTGATATGAAAGCGAATATGGGACAATCACGAATGAAGATACTCGTACTGGATGGACAAAATCAGAATACGTTGGCCATTGTGAGACATTTAGGCCCCATACATATCATTCATGTGGCCGGTGCAAAGAAATTTTGTCTGAGTTTTTTCTCACGTTATGCTAAAAAGAGAATTGTTATCGCTGATCCCAAGAAAAATCCAGATGGATTTGTGAAGCAATTAAAAGCAGTTCTTGAAGGTGAAAATTACGATTTGTTAATGCCGGTCGGATTCCGTTCTTATCAACTTTGTGCTCAGCACCAGGAGTCATTAAGGAAGCTGACGAATCTGATACTTACCTCATCTGATAATATTGAGCTGGCTTCTGATAAACATGCAACTTATTCGCTGGCAGAAGAAATAGGAGTTCCTTATCCAAAAACGTATCCGATTCAAGAGGTAAGCGATTTTGAAAAATTAGAATTAAATTTTCCACTTGTTATAAAATTCCCATTCGAGTCAGGAAAAAATGTAGTCGAATATGCTTATGATATAAATAGTGCAAGAAAATTATTTTCCACTATGATTGAAATGAATTCCGGACCACGGAAGGCGCTGCCTATAGTTCAGGAATATATTGTAGGCGACGGATATGGATTTTTTGCATATTATGACCAAGGAGTTTGTAAGCGAACCTTTATGCATCACAGAATCAGAGAATATCCTGTTACAGGAGGTGCCAGTGTTTGTGCGGAAAGTTTTTCTGATGGAGAACTATTTCGGTACGGAAAAAAATTACTGGATCATCTTAAGTGGGACGGAGTAGCCATGGTTGAATTTAAAAAAGATAATAAAGATGGAAAATATAAACTCATGGAAATAAATCCTAAGTTCTGGGGTTCATTGGAATTAGCTATTGAGTCTGGTGTTAATTTCCCGTCTATGCTGGCAGATCGTGCGAGAGGAAAAGAGGTTGAAGAAAGTAATCGTTTCAATCAGGTTACTTTTCAATGGATTATTAACGGAGAATTATTTCATTTCCTTAGCAGACCGTCATCAATTGTAAAAATATTTCAGTCGATGAAAAAATCTAAATCGGATTTCCGGATGGCAGACATTAAGCCGAATTTATTTCAAGTGCTGAATATTTTTGTTCATTATTACAAAAAAATAACTAACCGGTAATGAAGTGCATCGATTTCCATATACATACCTATCATTCATACGATAGTCTGATGCGTCCCGAAAAAATAATAACTATCGCCAAATCGCGTGGGCTTAATGGTGTTGTAATTAGTGATCACGATACGATTAATGGCGGACTTGAATGTGCAAAGATTAATTCCGATAAGGACTTTAAAATAATTGTTTCATCAGAAATCAAGACATCAGTAGGCGATATTACAGGGCTGAATCTGAAAGAAGAAATTACCGACAGAAATTTTTCCGACGTTGTGCAGAAAATCCGGAATCAAGGTGGACTAGTTTTGCTTGTTCATCCGTATCACGGTCATAAACTGAGTGAAATTAATTTCTCATCGATCGATCTGATAGAAGGGTACAATTCGCGTGTGTCAGCAATGTTAAATCAGAAGGCAGTTGAACTGGCGAATAGCCATAATATTCCTGTGATTGCCGGTAGTGATGCACATTTATATGGTGAGATTGGGAATGCACGAACATGGTATAATAATCTTGATGATCTTAGCAAACCAGTAAAGACAGAGTGGAAAAGAAATTCGATGTTTTCAGAAGTGAGTAGTCAGGCAATAAAAGTTTACAAAACAAGAAGTGCAAAAAACTTTTACCGTTGGATGAAATGGACGCCAGTTTATCTGCTAAGAAGAATAAATGAGAAGTGATTCCTTAAACGAAATTATTTACCCAGTAATTAAGTCCGCCAATGCGCCATAGTAAATGCGCTGGTTTATCATCACCTTGTTTAAACTGCTTGATTAGTTGCCGTACCTTTCCATGATCGATCATGTCGAGTTTGCTGAAGTCTTGCTCGAGGAGAAAGCGCATGTCGCCTCTAAGCCATTTTGCCCCCGGTGTTGTAAATCCTTTTTTATCACGACGGTTTAAAATTGAATCAGGCAAAATTCCTCTCATTGATTCACGCAAGATGTGTTTTGTGACACCCTTATTTATTTTATCGTCATTATTTAATTTGAAGCCATATTCAACAAGCCGGTGATCGAGGAATGGCACACGCGATTCGATGGAGAAGGCCATACTGTTCCTGTCTTCAAAATGCAGGAGCGAAGGTAAAAGAGTAGTAAATAGCAGGTGGTATAAAAAATTATCTAGTTTGTTATCTGATTTTTTCTCCAGGTTAAATGGCGCTGTCCTGTTTTTATTTTTTGATATCCATGGATGAAAATATTTATATTCAAATTCATAAAGTTGTTGTTCTGAGAAAAGACTGCTGAGTAAGCTTTTGAATAGTACATCACCGGATTTTCCGGCAGAAAATTCCTGATGAGTAGAATGTTCCCGGAATAATTTCCATGCTTCTCCCATTCTGAAGTTGCTGATTGCATTTCCTATAAGCCGGTAAAACGAATGCATGTAACCAGCAAGATATTCATCGGAACCTTGTCCGTCGAGAAGTACTTTCATTTTATGTTTCGACGCAAGTTCCATTACGTAATACTGAGATATATCTGACGACCAGTTTGTAGGAGTGTCAAGATGATAGCACATTCTATGAAAGCAGGAACCCAGCTCGTCTTTTTCAGGAGAATGGGAAAAGTTTTTTATGTGTGGATATTTTTCAATGAGTTGATTTACCCACGGTCTTTCGTCGACAGCTTCTTCACCCTTATAATAAATGGTGAAAGTTTTGAAATCGACTTCCGGAAAAAGTTTGCCTACGACTGATGTTATAGAGGAGCTGTCGATTCCTCCACTTAAACATGCGCCTACTTCAACATCACTTCTCATGTGAAGTTTAATGCTGTCGGTGAATAATGATAGAAAGTTTTGTCGTTTATTTTCGAAAGGTCCGGTGGCTCTTGTGTTCAGTGTTATGTCCCAATATTTCTCTGTGTGTATTTTCCCATCCTTAAAAAAAAGATTACACGATTCCGGAAGAGCTTTAATTTTCTGAAAATATGTTTCGTCATGATAAACGACCCATCCCATTTGAAGTCCGCGTTTTATATGACGCTCATTCAGTTCGTTAGTAAATAGAGGAGAGAATTTTAATGGTTTATATTCTGATGCAAAATAAAACCGATTACCTTCATGGATATACAGAAATGGTTTTATTCCAAACCGGTCGCGGCTGCAGAATAGTGACTGGTCTTTACGACTCCATATGACAAAAGACCACATGCCAACAAATTTCTTTGGGCATTCTGATCCCCATTCTTCATAGGAGGCCATGATAACTTCTGAGTCTGAATTTGTCGTAAAGACATGGCCTTTTTTTATCAGTTCATTTTTTAATTCAATGTAATTGTAGATTTCGCCATTGAAAACTAAGACAAGTTCATTCCGAATCATCGGCTGATTGGCGGAATCAGAAAGATCAATAATTGTTAGTCTGTTATGTCCAAGAGTGACACCGTCTTGCTGAAATATGCTTCTGTTGTCAGGTCCGCGATGCAAAATACTTTCCAGCATTTTATGCATCGATGAACGGGCTTCATCATTATTTAGCTGAGGATCAAAAAAACCGGCAATGCCGCACATATTGATAGGGGGGATAAATTCGGGTTAAAAGTACGAAAGTGATCGTAAATAGCGGTGGTATTAAAAAAAAGCGGGTAAAATTGTTTAATATTATTCTGATTCATTATCGCTATAGGGTATTGATGTAATATTTATTACGTTTGATAGCATAAAAATTTATCAGATGAAAATATTTACTTCTACATTCTTAGTTTTTTTGGTTTGCATTTCTTTATTTTCTCAACCTGCAATTAAATGGCAGAAGAATTTTGGTGGAAGTTCCGATGATCAGGCAAACGATTTTTCTAATTATTATGATGCGGCTACTCACATTATTGAATATACAAATGATGGCGGATTTATAATGACAGGATATTCTTCTTCAAACGATATTGATGTTTCAGGAAATCATGGATTAAGCGATTTCATGCTGATCAAAGCAGATGTATCAGGAACTTTGCAATGGAGCCATTTATATGGTGGCACAAATGCAGATGAGGCAACATCTGTAATTTCAACATCAGACGGAGGTTATGCGATTGGAGGATTCTCATCTTCCAACGATGGTGACTTTCCGAATAATCATGGCGGTGAAGATGTGGTAATTGTAAAGGTTGACTCTTTGGGCAACCTTCAATGGCAGCAATCATATGGAGGAACTGGTAGTGATCGTTCTTATTCTTTCAGACAAACCGCTGATGGCGGATATGTTGTAGGTGCTTTTTCACTTTCTTCTGATGGAGATCTTGATACTAACAGAGGAAGTTGGGATTATTGGGTTTTTAAAACGGACTCAGCGGGTGTTATTCAATGGTCTAAAACATTTGGTGGTTCAACATACGACTGGTCAAATTCGATAAGGTTAACCAGCGATGGCGGATATGTTGTTTGCGGATGGACCATAAGTTCTGATGGTGATATTTCGACTACCCATGGGGCAACTGATATATGGGTTGTTAAACTTGACTCAATCGGAAATTTACTTTGGCAGCAAACTTATGGTGGATCAGGAAACGAATGGGGAACAAATATTATTCAAGCTTCTGATGGAGGATTTGCACTGTTAGCAATGACAGAATCAAATGACGATCAGGTTTCGGGTTTGCATGGAAATCGTGATATATTAATATGTAAGCTGACAGCAAACGGAATCTTTGAGTGGAGTAAAACGATAGGAGGAAGCGGTCCTGATGATGGATACGATATTCATCAATCGTCAGATGGAGGATATATGATTGGCGGTGCTACTTATTCAAATGATGGAGATGTTATTGGAAGTTTTGGACTATGGGATTATTTACTTACGAAGCTTGACTCATCAGGTTCTTTTCAATGGATTAAAACATTCGGTGGATCCAGTCAGGATTATGCAATGGCAGCAATTGAAATTCCCGGTGGCGATATATTAATGGCTGGAAATTCACAGTCAAACAATTTTAGCGTTGGCGGAAATAATGGCGGATGGGATATGTGGGTTATGAGACTCACCTCAAACTACAATACAATAACAGGAAGATTTTATATTGATGCAAATACAAATGGAATTTTCGATGGCGGAGATACACCATTGGCTCATCAACTAATTAATGAGTCTACAACCAATCAATATGCATATACTGATTCGAATGGTATTTACAGCATACAAGTATTAGATACAGGTACATTTATTGTCCAGCCAGGATCATTTAATTATTATTCAATTGCACCGCCGGATCATACAGTGATTTTTAGTTCGATAAATCAGATTGATTCATTGAATGATTTTGCTGCATTAGCAGGAATTCCTATCAACGATCTTCAAATAAGTGTCACGCCACTCTCGCGTTTCCGCCCAGGTTTCATTACATGCTTCCTCGTGAATTATAGTAATGTGGGTACAACAGCATTAACTTCTGCTGTATCACTTATTCTTGATTCTGCGATGACCTATACCGGTGCAGACATAACTCCTGATATAATCAGCGGTGATACGATAACATGGAATAATATCACCCTTCAACCCTATCAGAACGGAACTATAACAGTTTGCGGAGAAGTTGATGCTTCAACGCCGATCAGTACTGATATTTACACGACTGCTACAATTGATGCCGGTGTTATCGATGAAAATCCATCTGATAATATTATTACCTGGCAGGGACATGTCACCGGTTCATTAGATCCGAATGATAAATCTGTTTCAGCATCGTCAATTTATACCAATTCACTTAATGAATCTTATCTGGATTACGTTATCCGTTTCCAGAATACAGGAAATGATACAGCATTTACTGTTGTGGTGAGAGATACAATTTCGATGAATCTTGATATGAATACTTTTCAATTCATATCATCAAGTCATCCTGTAAATATTAATTACGAACCTTCTCTGCGGATTCTGTCATTTACTTATAACAATATTTTTCTTGCCGATAGTAATGTGAATGAGCCGGCCAGTCATGGCTATATTCATTTCAGGATAAAAGCGGATTCATCATTACAGGTAAATGATGTAGTTGCGAATACTGCAAGAATTTATTTTGATTTCAATCAGGCTGTAGTCACTAATACTGTAACTACACAGGTAGAATTACCGACCTATGTTGGAAGCATAAAATCTAAACAGGATTTAATTATCTATCCTAATCCGACAACTTCTGTTTTGCATATTCTTGGAAATGAAAAACTCAATTTTGTTATGAGGGAAATTACGATATATGATATGATCGGAACGAAAGTGTTAGATCATAATTTAAAAGGATACAAAGACGGATTTGAATTTTCTGTTGCTGACCTTTGTCCTGGAATTTACCTGATAAAGATAAAAGCAGGCGATGAAATCATTACCAAAAGCTTTGTGAAGAATTAATATGTGAACTGTAAGGATGCGATTAAAACATCCGTGCAGTTTAATTTTTCATTAATACCTCAGCAATAAACTTTCTTTCCTTAAGGTCATAATGATTTCCTTTAGCCAGTACATGTACGACTAGGTTTTCGATAGACAAGGGAGAGCCTTCTCTTAAGTCTGCAATATTTGAATGCCTGATGTTATGACCGTCAATAATAATGACAAGTCCGCTTCCAACCGCTTCGAGATTTCGACCCTCAGTAATTAAAACTCCTGTATCTTCTCCAAGTCCTATTCCGATACAACCCGGATTGGCAGCGACGGCCTGAGTGAGTCGTCCGAAACGACCTCTTGTTACGAAGTGCGAATCGATGATGACATTTTTAATGAATGCAAGTCCAGTAGTAATTTTCACCTCACCTTTCATTAGCGATTCAGAACTGTTACCCTGGTATATCATTGTATTCGACATGGCCATTGCACCTGCGCTTGTACCGGCAATTATAAAATTATCTTCATTGAAATAACGATCAGTGAGAATGTCGAGAAATTCTGTTCCGCCGAAAATAGAAGAAAGTCTTAACTGATTCCCACCGCTGAACATAACACCCTGACATTTTTTAAGGCGTTCAATCATTTCCGGTTTTTGTACGTCTTCACGTTTTCTGATGTCCATCACATGGATATTATTACATCCTAGTTTCTGGAATGCATCCATGTAGTTGTGGCCTATCTCTTCAGGAATCGATGATGCACTTGTGATGACTTCAATCAATGCATCCTTGCCACCCGCTTCATGCATGATCCGGCTTAGTATCTGTAATCCGAAAAAATTGAGATTATTTTTTTGCTGGTGGTTTGGTTCTGGTTCAGTTCCCTTGTCTTCATTGCCTCCGATGGCTATCAGCCTGCCTTTTGGAATCATAATTTTGTCTTACTTGTTGAGGCGCAAAGATAAAAATACCCTATCGAACAGCCCTTATGTTGTGCATAGTTTTCAACATATTTAAATTATCACCCGTTTTTCGCTGCAAATTATAGGTTTGACAAATTATTTTGTTGCTGATTGAGTTCAATTATCATCAAAATATTAGAAGTGCCGGTTACTTATTGCAATCATTCCGAGCCAACTCCATTCTCAATTTTGTGGTTTGATAAAAACTTTCTACTTTGAAAACCAAATAATCAGTATTCTAAACACATTTTTTATGAACATTCTTGACATAAGGGCGATGAGAGGACCAAATTACTGGTCAATAAGAAGGCATAAGTTAATTGTCATGAAACTCGATATTGAAGAATTAGAGGATGCGCCTTCCAATAAAATTTCGGGATTTTCTGAGCGTCTGGAAAAAATATTTCCGGGAATGTATTTACATGAATGTTCCGAAGGTCATCCTGGTGGTTTTTTCAAGCGTGTAAAAGAGGGAACATGGATGGGTCATGTGGTTGAACATCTTGCACTCGAAATACAGACGCTAGCCGGAATGGATTGTGGATTTGGGCGCACACGTAGTACCGGACAACATGGTGTATACAATGTGGTATTTAATTACATGGAAGAAAAGGCAGGCATCTATGCTGCAAAAGCTGCTGTCCGTATCGCTGATTCGCTGATTAAAGGAACAGATTATGACCTTGCCGGTGATATTCAACGACTAAGAGAAATTCGCGAAGATGAAAGACTTGGGCCTTCCACAGGATCTATCGTAGAAGAAGCCATCAAAAGAAAAATTCCATGGATACGACTTAACAGACATTCTCTTGTTCAGTTAGGTTATGGAGAAAATCAACATAGAATTCAGGCAACTGTTGCAAGTACGACCAGCAGTATTGCCGTTGAAGTTGCCTGTGATAAAGAAGAAACAAAAAATCTTCTTGAAGCATCTTCTATACCCGTACCGAGTGGTCGTGTTGTTTACGATGAAGAGGATCTTGAAATTGCAGTCAAGAGAATCGGATATCCCGTCGTAGTGAAACCTGTTGGTGGGAATCACGGCCGGGGCGCAACTATAAACGTAACTGATTGGGAATCGGCTGTAGTTGCTCTTGCTCATGCAAAGAAAGTTTCGCGCGGAGTTATCGTAGAGAAATTTATTACAGGTTTTGATCACAGGCTTCTTGTTATCGACTATAAATTCGTAGCAGGTGCCAAACGAACGCCTGCAATGGTGACGGGTGATGGTAAACATAGTATTAAGGAGCTCATTGAAATTGTTAACAGTGATTCACGCAGAGGTTATGGACATGAGAAAGTTCTTACTGCAATTAAAATAGATGAAATGACATTGGGTATGCTCGAAGAAAAGGGCTATACCATTGAAACGGTTATTAAGAAAGGGGAGGAGCTTCATCTCAAACGGACTGCAAACCTGAGTACTGGTGGAACGTCTGCCGACGTAACAGAAATTGTTCATCCGTTTAATGTATTTATGGCAGAACGTATCGCTCGTATTATTGGACTTGATATTTGCGGAATTGATATTATGACTCCCGATATAAGTGTACCGCTACACGAAAATGGCGGAGCGGTTCTTGAAGTTAACGCAGGTCCGGGTTTCAGGATGCATATTGCACCAGCACAAGGGTTGCCGAGAAATGTCGCAGAACCTGTAATTGATATGCTCTATCCTCCGGGAAGTTCGAGCCGTATTCCGATTATTGCCGTATCGGGTACGAATGGAAAGACAACTACTACACGACTTATTGCTCACATGGTAAAAACTATGGGCTATAAAGTTGGGTTTACAACGACTGATGGTATATATATTCAGAATAGGATGGTGGAACAGGGCGACTGCACTGGTCCGCTTAGTGCAGAATTTGTCTTGCGCGACCCTACAGTAAATTTTGCTGTACTTGAATGTGCACGTGGCGGTATATTGAAGGCAGGATTAGGATTTCATAATTGTGATATCAGCATTATTACCAATGTGGCAGCCGATCATCTAGGATTAAAAGACATCAACACGCTGGAAGAAATGGCAAGAGTGAAAAGTGTTGTAGCAGAAAGTATTTTACCTGAAGGAACGTGCATTCTTAATGCTGATGATGATCTTGTGTATGAAATGCGAAAAAATATCAGCGGTAATGTTGCATTATTCAGTCTTGATGAAAATAATCCGCGAATCATCAAGCATTGTGAAAGAGGAGGCCTGGCAGCGATTGTTGAAAATGGATATGTCACCATCTGCAAAGGCACATGGAAATTGAGAGTTGACAAAGTGATTAATATCCCACTTACATTTTCCGGCAAAGCTGTATTCATGATTCAAAACATTTTACCTGCTGTGCTCGCTGGTTTTGTACGAGGTTTTAAAATTGAAGAGATGCGTCTTGCTCTCGAAACTTTTATTCCTTCACCTACTCAGACACCTGGCCGGATGAATATGTTTCAGTTTAAAAAATTTACGGTCATGGTTGATTACGCTCACAACCCGGCCGGATTCCAGGCAATCGCCAGATTTTTGGATAAGATTGAAGCATCACCGAAAATTGGCATCATTGCAGGAGTCGGCGACAGAAGGGATGAGGACATCATTCAACTCGGTACATATGCAGCTCATATGTTCGACGAAATTATTATCAGACAAGATAAAAATCTTCGTGGTAGGACAGAGCAGGAAATTATTGACCTTATGATGAAAGGTATTCAGGGGCATGATGGAAAGAAAAAGGTTAAAGTCATCCAAAAAGAATCTGAAGCCATCGACTATGCAATTAAAAATGCTGTGAAAGGCTCTTTCATCGTTATCTGTAGTGATGTTGTTCCCGATGCCCTTGATCAGATTCTAAAATATAAAGAGGAAGAAGATCATTTTGAGATACATAAAGAAGATATCCCTTCTCCAATAGTAAGTTAATAAGCCGGGAAAAATCCTATCGGCTTATTAACTTGTTTATTTTCTTTTCTGAATAGTTTAGATTTTTTATTTGTTTTTGTTACATCTTTAATATTTCGAAAAATCAATCTTTTCGGAATATTTCTGATTCTTGGAACTTTTTGTAGTTAGAATCAGTAAAAAAACGATAATTCTTACAGGAGTCATTTCAGGCAGGTGCCTACATAAATAACTTTGAGAAAAATCAAAGCAACATGCTACAATTATTACGACGATTATTTTTATTCTTATCACTGGCCGCAACGCTGGGTTTAATTCCCCGCAAAGCGATGGCAACACATCTTGCCGGATCAGACATTACATATACTTGTTTGGGTGGGAATACCTATAGAATCGATCTGACATTTTACCGCGACTGTGCAGGTACTCCTGCTCCCGGAGGTGTTATTCTGAATTTTCGTTCGATAAGTTGTAATTCATTTTTTACTCAGGAAATAGATTCAGTAAATAACACAGGACAACAAATTACATATCCTTGTCCCGGACTTGCCACAAGATGTGATAATGCGAGTTCTACAATACCGGGAATAAGACAGTATCATTATTCTGGAATAATAACATTTCCTCTTCAATGTTCAGACTGGGTTATTCAATGGAATTATTGTTGCAGAAATTGTGACATTACAACGATTAACATTCCTCAGCCATGCGTTCCTCAACAAAATCCAGGTATGTCCATTTCAGCAAACCTTGATAACCTGAATATCACCTGCAATAATTCTCCACGCTTTACAAATATTCCAATCGTATTTATTTGCGTTGGTCAAAACTTCACATACAACCATGGTGCTGTAGATCCTGATGGTGACTCACTTGTATATAGTCTCGTTGATCCGTTGGCAGATGCAAATAATCCTGTACCATGGCTTCCTGGATATTCAGCTACAAACCCGATCTCTTCCAGTCCGGCAGTTACATTAAATTCACAGACCGGTGATATTGTCATGAACCCCACTGCGCAAGAAGTTGGCGTGATGTCTGTCCTCGTTAAGGAATACAGAAATGGTGTGCTCATCGGACATGTTGTGAGGGATATGGAGATTTATGTGCGAGCTTGTAATAATATTTTACCAACTGCATCAGGAATCAATGGAACCACTTCCCGCGATACAACTGTTTGTCCGGGTACTGTTCTTTGTTTCGATGTCTTTTCTAATGATGCAGATACCGGTCAGATCGTAACGATGACCTGGAATAATGCAATACCCTTTGCTACTTTCACTACATCAGGATTTCCACATCCTACAGGAAATTTTTGCTGGACTCCGGATGTGACTGACATAAGTACAACACCTCATCAGTTTACCGTTAGTGTTGTTGATAATGCTTGTCCCAATAGTGGTTATCAGACATATTCATTCAACATCCTGGTTAATTCTCCTCTGCTGAATATTAATGTTACCGATATAACGTGCAATGGACTATCGAATGGGGCAATAAATGTTGTGCCTGTAAACCCGGGAGGATATTCGTATTCATGGTCTCCCGGAAATCAGACAACTTCGGGAATAACTAATCTTGGACCCGGTAGTTATACGGTGACAGTTTACGACAGTACAACAGGATGTAGCGGTGCATTTCCAAAAACACTTTTAAATCCTCCTGCACTTTCTGATTCTACTTATGTAATAACATCATCGTGTACAGGTAGCAATACAGGAGTTGCTGCAGTTGTGGCATCTGGAGGAACGCCTCCATATTCTTATTCTTGGAATACGACACCTCCATCTTCAAACGATACTATTAGCGGAGTACCGTCAGGAACCTATATTGTTACGATTACAGATTTCCGAGGATGTACAAAAACAGATAGCGTCAATGTGAATTTTTCATCCTCAGCGCTGAACATTACTGTCGATTCAGTTTCTTCTCTTGCTTGTTATACCGATACATCAGGAATCGCATCAGTTTCTGTAACAGGTGGATCACCCGGATATACTTATTCATGGAATACGAATCCTGTTCAGTCTGGTCCTACAGCAATCGGTCTTTCTCCGGGTTCTTACATCGTAACTGTTACAGATAGTTTGGGATGTAGTTCCACAAAAACTGCTACCGTAACATCGCCACCGCAGATTATTATGACAGGAAGTGCAACGAATGCCAGTTGTAATGCTTCCGATGGTGTTGCATTTGTTTCAGTAACGGGCGGACTTCCCCCATACACTTATGCTTGGCAGGGTTTTCCAAATACAACAGATTCACTTCCAAATGTACCACCTGGATTTTATTATGCCACCGCAACAGACTCTAACAGTTGTACAATGACTCTTGGAGTTCTTGTCGGCAGTCAGGTAATAACATCATCGGCTTCAACAATAACACCAGTAGGTTGTAAAGGTGATTCGAATGCTGTTGCAATTGCTTCAGCATCGGGTGGAACTGCACCTTATTCTTATTTATGGAATACTGTGCCACCTCAAAACACTGATACAGCAACAGGTCTTCATGCAGGTATTTTTATTGTTACCATAACAGATGCTACAACTTGTTTCACAGTTGATACAGTCCATATTCAGGATCCTCCGGTAATGAGTGTGACAATAAGTTCAGTCAATGCCAGTTGTTCCGGAACAGGCGTAGGTTCAGCCACGGCCAATCCAGTAGGTGGAGTAGCGGCTTATACATATTTATGGTCGCCATCAGGAGGAACTAATCAGACAGCAACGAATCTTATCCCGGGTAATTATGATGTTACAGTTACTGATACATACGGATGTATTAAAACTGCCAGTACAACAATCACTCAGGATACAATAATTGTCATTACTGTCGACAGTACAAATCGACCAATATGTAATGGTGGTTTCGATGGATCAATCTATATTTCTGTCACGGGAGGCACTGGTTCGTATGCATACGTTTGGAATTCCGGCGTTGCATTTACACAAGACCTGATAAATATTGCTGCAGGATTTTATACTGTTGTTGTCACCGACCAAGGTGGATGTACAGAAACTACTTCCGTTCAGTTAAGCAATCCTCCACCAGTACCGGCCTATGCCGGATCAGATACAGCAATTTGTGCAGGGACAAGTATTCTGTTAAATGCTGATGCTCCTCCTTCGGGCTTAACGGGAATCTGGACAGGTCCCGCCGGAGTTACTTTCAGCAATGCGAATGATCCGAAGGCAATGGCTTTCAATATGCCACCGGGATTCGCAACACTTACCTGGACTGTGACAGACGGAATCGGTTGTACAGGTACTGATAATGTTTCAGTGTTTGGATTCAATACTTCAGCAGGAAGCGATATTGCACGTTGCGATCGTGGTCCTGTACAATTGATGGCAACAATAATAGCCGGGTTAACGGGAATGTGGACAGGATCTTCAAATGTAAATTTTAATGATCCATCTTTAACAAATGCAGTAGTTACTGCAAATGATTATGGAATTGAAAATCTTATTTGGACAGTTTCGGGTGCAGCATGTTCCAATACGGATACTGTTGAGGTTGCATTCTATCAACCGCCAACAGCAGAGGCCGGTGATTCTCAAACAGTATGCGTCGACAAAGCAATGTTGCATGCGCTAGTTGTAGCTCCCGGAACCGGTGCATGGTCTGAACGAAATCCGTCACAGGCCGTTATTGCCGACACTCTGAATCCTACATCTGAAGTTACAACTCTTCTTCCCGGAATAACTGTTTTCTTATGGACGATGACGAATGGAGTTTGTTCAGCATCCGATACCGTTTTTGTAAAGTATGCTATTGACTGTGAATTGCAACTTCCATCTGCATTTTCACCTAATGGCGATTTATACAACGATGGTTATCTGATAAAAGGAATTGAGGCATATCCTAAAAACATTTTCCGTGTATTTAATCGCTGGGGAAATGAAGTCTACGTAAAACAAAATTATGTTAATACCGAATGGATGGGGCAGAATAAGAACGGAGATGATCTTCCTGAAGGTACCTACTTTGTGATCTTGCAGATTACGGATAAAGACATTACCAAAAATACATACGTTGACCTCCGCAGGTATTCCGGTAAAAAATAATTAATGCAGAAAAATTAAAGCATGAAAAAAGTAATTTTAATAGTAATGTTTTTTAGTGGATTCAGTTCGCTAAAGGCGCAACAGGACATCCTGGTAAGCCAGTACATGTTTAATCATCTTCTACTTAATCCCGCCTATGCCGGAACTAAGGATTATATGATGGCAACACTGCTTTATCGAAAACAATGGAGTGGATGGAAGGGCGCGCCAGAGACTCAGGTCGCGACACTTCACGGACCATTAGGGCTTACAAATTTTGGATGGGGTGCTATGATCAGTCACGATAAAATTGGTGTAACCGATCGCACCGATGCATATTTGAATGCAGCCTATCATCTGCCTGTTTCTTCAAATATGAAACTAAGCGTTGGCTTACGCGCAGGTGGAGGTTATTTCAGTTACAAGAATAGTGATCTTGTCTATTGGGATGATAATGATCCTGCATTTACGGGCGATAAAGTATCTAAATTTTTGCCCAATGTAGGCGCAGGTGCTTACTTGTATGCAAAAAAATTCTATGTCGGATTATCCGCTCCTTCAATAATAAGTTATGATCCCACAACAAGTCTTAGTATAAACCTTGTCGACAGCGGCAAACTTGTGCCTCATCAGGTTAGACATTATTTTGCGACTACCGGAATAGCACTTGAATTAAACCCTGACGTAGTGTTAAGACCCAGCGTTCTTGTTAAATATGTAAAAAATGCTCCGGCAGAAATTGATTTTAACCTAAATGTATTGCTTGGACAACTATTATGGATTGGTGGAAGTTACAGGACAGGTGACGCCTTCGTAGCTTTAATTGAACTTCAATTAGGCAAACAATGGCGTCTCGGGTACAGCTATGATTTCACTTTTTCAGATGTAAGAGATTATTCGAATGGCTCACATGAAATCATGATCGGTTATGACTTCGGTTACGATATTATGAAAATTAAAACGCCAAGATATTTCTAAGACCTGCATTGACAAAAAACTATTTCCACAAAACTCAATTCAACATAAATGATTAAGCCTCTTTCCCGATTATTGATTGTCTCAATGTTATTTTCCGGTTGTGCCAGCTATCACATCAGGCAAGGCAACAGGTTGTTTGACGATCTTGCCTATAGTATGGCAATAAAAGAATATCAAAAAGGCCTGAGTAAAAAAGAATTTCCCGAGGCAAGAATAAAGATGGCCGAGAGTTACAGAAAGATGAATGATCTGCCTCGTGCTGAAGAAGCGTATGCAAAGGCGGTTCAGATGCCACAGATTCAGCCCGTCCATAAACTTCATTACGCACAAATACTTATGCGGAACGGCAAATACGAGCAGGCAAAGATATACCTCGATCAGTATTTGACTTCGGTTCCTGCCGACGTGACCGCCCAAAAATTGAGATCAAGTTGTGACAGCATTGCAATGTGGACAGCCGACAGCTTGAAATATACTGTTGCTGTCAGCAATCTAAACAGTGGTCAGAGTAATTTTTCTCCTGTGTGGTATAAAGAAGGTGTTGTGTTCGCAACAGACAGAGATAGCAAAGGCAAAACATATGAATGGACTGGAAGGCCTTATCTTGAAATGTACTACGCAAAAGGAAGCCCTGAAAAAGGATTTTCTTCCCCAATCGGATTGTCAGGCGATGTCAACGGAATTTACCATGACGGTCCTGCCACATTCACTCCTAAAGGAGATACAATATATTTTACACGTAACAATTATTTGAAGAAGAAAGTGAAGGAGTCATCGCAGGAAGAAGTGAATCTGAAAATTTATCAGGCGGTGAAGAAAGATACATCCTGGAAGAACATAACAGAATTTGAATACAACAGCAATGATTACAGCGTAGGTCATCCTACACTTAGCAGCGATGGAAATACAATGTATTTCGTCAGCGATATGCCGGGTGGATTAGGTGGATCAGATATTTATAAAACAGAAAGAGTTAATGGTGCATGGAATAAACCTGTTAATCTTGGCCCGACTGTAAATACACCTTACAACGAATTGTTTCCGGTGATCTGGAAAGATACTTTGCTTTATTTCAGTTCGGAAGGGCATTACAACTTTGGAGGGTTAGATATATTTGAGACCGTAAAAACTTCTTCTGGATGGAGTGAAGCGAAGAATTCAGGTTATCCATTGAATACGAGTTACGATGATTTTGGAATTGCATTAAACGACAGCGGAACTGCCGGACTCATTTCCAGCAACCGTAATTCGCAAAATACTACTCAGGATAATATTTACACATTTACAGTAAATGATCTTCGATTCAACCTTGAAGGAATCGCAGTGGAAAAAGGTACACAGATTCCATTGAAAGATGTTACTATAGAACTGCGAAATATACGAACGCAGAAAAAGGAGTATGCGATGACAGGACCTGACGGGAAATTTAATTTCAAACTTGATCCGGAATCAGAATATTCAATTGTAGGAAGCAAGGACTCTTATTTTACAAATACTGAACTGGTGAGTACCCTCGGTAAAAAGCAAAGCGAAAGTATGTATGTAAAATTAAAAATGGAGCTGGAACATATTATCGTCAACAAGCCAATAGTTTTAGAGAATATCTACTATGACCTTGATAAGTACGACATCCGAGCTGACGCCGCTGCCGGACTTGATAAACTTGTAATGATATTGACTGACAATCCGGGAATCACGATAGAGTTGAGTTCACATACAGATTCACGCTCTGACGATAAATACAACGATTTACTTTCACAGCGACGTGCCGAATCGGCCGTAAATTACATCATCGCTCATGGTGTCGCTTCATCAAGGATAACAGCCAAAGGTTATGGCGAAAGACAGTTGATTAACCATTGCGCAAATGGTGTTGCCTGCAGCGAAGAGGAGCATCAGCAGAACAGGAGGACAGAATTTAAGGTAGTGTCCATGCAACAAATGAAACCGTAGTTTGAAATTTAATACGACCCCGCAAGGGGTCGCTTTTTTTTGGCCTTTCTATACCGAAAAAGAATTACGGATTAGATATCCATATTGGTTTTTATTGCTTCAAAGCTCGAAGCTCGTTCTGATAGGGGTTTAATAATACTTTCACTTTTTTTTATGACTTTTTTCTCTCAAAATATGTTAATACATATGTTGATAAGGAATTATTTATGATAAGTTTCTGCCCTTCAATGATTCCGATATTGCAAAGAACAATAATCTCTGATAGATAATGCATTAATCTATCAGGTAATTTTTACTCCAAATGATTAACAGGATTTCCGAAAATTTTATCAGTATTTATGGTAAAATTTTATCATGCATTTTACTTTTCCTTTTTTCTGTATTCCCTTTTAACAATGCAAAAGCAACTCATGCGGCCGGAGCAGATTTACAGTATACATGGATCAGTGGGAAAACTTATCAGGTTACAGTAAGCTTCTACAGGGATTGTGCAGGTGTTGCAGCACCGGCTTCCATTACCCTCAATGCCAAGTCGACATCATGCAGCGAGAACAGGGATTATACATTAAACCTGGTTTCCGGTACTGGACAAGAAATTACATTTCCTTGTTATAGCGTACAGACAAAATGTTCCAGTTCATCTTCTTCATTCACCGGATATCAGAAATACACATACTCGAATAATGTAACACTTCCTCAATTCTGTTCTGACTGGATTTTTAATTTTTACATATGCTGTCGTAATTGTGCAATTACGACACTCAACAATCCTTGCAGCGATATGATGTACATCGAAGCAACATTGAACAATTTAGTTGCACCTTCTAACAGCTCCCCGCGATTTACAAATGTTCCAGTTGCATTCCTTTGCACAAACCAGAGTTCAGTTTATAATCACGGAGTCATTGATCCTAATGGCGATTCACTTGTCTATTCTTTCGTTGCACCCAAAACATATAATACCGGTAATAACACCGTTGGAAATGTTACCTATAACTCAGGTTATTCTGCTAGCCAGCCGTTAACATCTAGTCCGGCAGTAACCATGAACTCCAGCAATGGAGACATTAAGGTCAATCCGACAGTCAATGGAGAAGTAGGAGTGGCTGCAATACTAGTAAAAGAATATCGAAACGGTATCTTAATTGGAAGCGTCATCAGAGACATGCAATTTCTGACGAAGGTTTGTAATCCCAATTTGCTTCCTTCTTCCAGCGGAATAAACGGCTCTGCGATTTTCGATACTACTGTTTGCGTAGGAACAAGTATTTCTTTTACCATCAACTCTTCCGACCCGAATGCTGCTGATACCGTTAACATGTCATGGAATAACGGAATAACCGGAGCGACCTTTTCTACATCGGTGTCTACGCGTCCTGTCGGAACTTTTAGCTGGACTCCTGGTTTATCTGATGCACGGTCTCAGCCTTATCTTTTTACTGTTACTGTTCGTGATAATGCTTGTCCAACTAACGGATCGCAAACATTCGGATTCGTTATTCGTGTTCCGTTAATTACAGCATCTGCAAGTTCTCCATCATTCAATGGCTATAACCTTGCATGTAATGGAGTAAATTCGGGAAGCGCAATAGCAACAGCAAGCGGAGGAAATCTTCCTTATGCATATAACTGGAATCCGTCAGCACAATCAACACAAACTGCAGTCAACCTCTCAACAGGAACATATACAGTAACAATTACTGATTCGAAAGGATGTACTAAAACAGCTTCAACAATACTCACACAGTCACCAACAGCAGTCAGCAGTTCTGTTACATCTGTGACAGATCCCAATTGCAGCGGAGGCAGCAATGGTACGTCAACGATAAGCGGAGCAGGAGGGATTGGACCTTATACATATTTATGGACACCTACTGGACAAACCACTGCTACAGCTGTTGGATTGGCGGCAAACATATACACTGCCCGTATCACCGATCAGAATGGATGCTCTTCACAGCAAGCCGTTGCTATTAATAATCCACCGGTACTCAATCCTTCTATATTTCTGTTTCAGGATGTAACCTGTCAGGGAAATGCAAATGGATCAATCAATATATCTGTAAGTGGAGGAACTCCGCCATACACTCATAGCTGGTCCAATGGAAAGACAACATCAAACATCACAGGTCTTGGCCCTGGGAATTACAGTGATACCGTAAGAGACGCAAAAGGTTGTGTTCAGGTAATTTCACAGGCCATCATCGAGCCAGGAAGTGCTGTTGGAATTCCTTCATCATCTGTATCGACTACTAATGTGAGTTGCTTTGGAGGTAACAATGGTACGGCCAATGTGAATCCATCGGGAGGAACAATTCCTTATACCATTACATGGTCTAACGGTGATGTTGGTAACACTGCAGATACGTTAGTGGTTGGCAGTTACAATGTTCATATTGTTGATGGAAACGGTTGTACTTTCGATTCGATACTTCCTATTACACAGCCTTCAATACTTTCGTCGACTTTCACAAATGTATCTTCATCACCATCTGGTTTGAACATTGCATGTAAAGGTGATACTTCCGGAAGAGCAAAAGTTTCGCCTACAGGTGGAACGGCACCATTTTCTTATTCCTGGTCTAACGGATCAATCGTTGATTCAATAAAAAATGTCGGTGCCGGTACATTCACCGTGCAGATCACCGATTTCAAAGGATGTATTTATAATGATACAATAATTTTAACTCAACCATCTGTAAAACTCAATGACTCACTTAGACATAAAGACGTAGGTTGTAAGGGTGAGTCCAGCGGTGGAATAAGAGCCTTGTCATTTGGCGGCGCTTCTCCCTATACTTACTTGTGGAATAATGGGAAAATTACAGATTCAATTGGTGACCTGACAGCAGGATTTTATCAAGTGACAATTACAGATACAAACGGCTGTCAAAAGGTTGACACGATAACAATACAGGAACCTTCAATACTCGTTCCTCTTCTTCTTCCTTCTTCATACATCGGTGCAATAAATGTATCCTGTAATGGAGACACAAGTGGATCTGCAACAATAAATGTATTTGGTGGAACACCTCCGTTTACTTATCTCTGGTCGCAAGGAGGAACTACCAGCTCTGTTACCGGACTAAATGCCGGAGATGTTGCCGTTCATGTTGTTGACGCAAACGGATGTTCTATAACAAGAGATACTAGCCTGAACGAACCTCCACCGTTTGCTTATGCGCAAGTCATGAGGAATCCATTATGCTATGGAGATTCGTCAGGATATATTAAGTTAAACGTTTCGGGAAGTATAGGGCCATACACTTATTCATGGTCTAATTCAGACGTAACTGATTCTACAGGAAATTTAAAAAGCGGAACTTTCAGTGTCATCGTTCGCGATGTAAATAATTGTCCTGACTCTACAGGTTATACACTTCTGGATCCGGATTCTATAAATGCGAATCCATCATTATCAAATTATCAAGGATTCAATATCGGCTGTAACAATGACTCAAGCGGTTACATTGTATTGCATGCAACCGGCGGAGATGGAAATTTCACTTATACATGGAGTAATTCATTTACCGGCGACAGCATTTATAATTTATCAGCGGGATCATACGGTGTGACAATTCTCGATGGCAATGGATGCAGAAAAGATACATCGGTTTTATTAAATCAGGCGCCTCCAATGACTCCCGGTTTTGTTTTATCCGTATACAATGGTGGAAGTAATGTAAGCTGTAATAATTTTATTGATGGATACGCTTATTCTTCAGTCAGTGGCGGAGTGCCTCCTTATGTATATCTCTGGTCGAATGGTGATGTGGCTGATTCAGCACTTGGTCTCGGACCAGGAAATCATTCACTTACAGTAACAGACAGTAATGGCTGCGCTGTATCTTTCCCTTTTGCTCTCACACAACCTTCACCACTTGTGACAAATCCATCGCTTTCTAACTTCAACGGCTTTAATGTAACTTGTTTTGGCGATACAAATGGATGCGTAACAATAAGTGCAAGCGGTGGTAATGGTCCCTATTCCTATGTATGGGACTTTCAGGATACCATTACAGCAACTACACTGTGCAATCTTCCAGCTGATACATTCTCAGTAAGAATTCTCGATGCCAATGGATGTCATATCGATACCTCTTTTATTCTCACATCTCCTCAACAGATTTCTGATAATACAACGCTTTCTAATTTTGGCGGTTACCAGATTCAATGTTCCGGAATGTCGAATGGGAATATCGATGTGAATGTTACCGGAGGCGTAGCGCCTTTTTCATATATATGGTCTACAACTGACACCACCGAAGATTTATCAAATCTCATAACAGGTGCATATCAGGTTATCATCACAGATGCAAATTCATGTAAAGACACTGTCAACTATAATCTTATTGAACCCTCAATAATTACCGATAATATCGTTACTGTAGCATCAACATGTTTTCTTCCGAATGGATCAGCACAAGTAAATGTGTCCGGCGGCGTTAGTCCATATTCTTATCTATGGTCGAATAGTGACTTAACGAATATTGCCGACAGTCTTTTTGCCGGAAGTATAACTGTTCAGATAACCGACTCTAACGGATGTGTAAAAAATGACAGTACAACCATCAGCGGTTCACAACCATTCAGTGCAAATTATACAGTAACAAATGCATACTGTGCAGGAATAGATAATGGATCAGTTCAGATAATTCTTAACGGAGGCAATCCTCCTTATCAATTCTCCTGGTCGAATGGAGATATTGGTGATTTAGCTGACAGCCTGGGTGGCGGATATGCCGTTGTTAATTATACAGACCAAATCGGTTGCATGGGTGCTGACTCTGTTAACATCATTCAGCTTACAACACTTGCCTCATCAATTATTGCATCCAGCAATGTTTCCTGCAATGGAATGAATGATGGATTTGTTACCGTATCACCTGTGAGTGGCGGAGCACCACCTTATCTTTATTCATGGTCTAATGGCGATGCAGGTATTACAGCTGATTCGTTAAGCGGAGGAAATGTCACTCTGACTATTTCAGATGCAAATAATTGCAACATCACATTCAGCGCAACTATTATTGATCCACTGCCTTTGACATTGTCTGTTACTGCGCAGTCGCTGACATGCGATGGCAGTCGGGATGGAGTAATTCTTGCAACTGTTGGAGGAGGTACTCTGCCTTATACTTATAGCTGGACACCTTCCGTTAGCACAGACTCTATTGCAGCTAACTTAAACGATGGTTATTACCAGCTGACGTTAACTGATTTCAGGAATTGCATACAGATGGCATCTGTAAATGTTGGCATTGGCGATTGTGATCTTTCACTTCCTTCAGGATTTTCTCCTAATGGTGATGGAAGAAATGACATATACGAAATTCATGGACTAAGTAAATTTCCTAAAAATACATTTCAGGTCTTTAACCGTTGGGGTAATGAAGTATTTTCAGTCGTAAACTATTCGAATACAGAGTGGCATGGCCAGAATTCGCATGGAGAAAATCTTCCGGAAGGAACTTATTATGTCATGTTCAAAGTGAAGGATAGCGATGTAAGTAAATATACCTTCGTTGATCTTCGTCGTTAACTAGTTTTAAAAAATCTTTCTTTGTGAATCAGGAAATTGTCGAAAGAAAATTCCTGATCAACAATCAGAATATATGCTCACTACTATATTCTCGTAATTCGTTTACTTACCTTTTGATTGTCGAAGATAAGTGTAAAACAATATGTTCCCGGTTGTATTTTACCATTGTCTTTAAAGACATGGACATTCTTTCCCTGAGGTGCTTCGTAACTTTCTGTGTTTAGCAAATTCCCGTTATCGTCCGTGAGCAAAATCCACACTCTTCCGGTCTTAGGAAGAAAGTATGAGATGTCACAGCTGTTACCAAACGGACTTGGACTTACTCTTTCTATGGATAATCCTTTTTCAGATTTGAATTTTATAGCCGATAATGAATGGGAAATAAATTTTCCATTCTTAAATGTTTGTTTTAGTCTGTAGTAAACCAATGGTGTCGTTGCATTTGTTTTGTCTGTATAGGTATACTCCTCATCAGCTGAATCCTTCCTCGAATAAATATTAACCACTTTAACGAAATCGCTGCCATTCAAGGAGCGTTCCAGCGTAAAATAATCTACATTTTCATTTACCGATGTCGACCAATGAATTTTTACACCCCCTTCTTTAGCTTCAAGCATAAAGTTTAAGAGTGATTCTGCCAGTGGAGTGGCAGCACCACAACTTCTTATTACCAAATTGTCCATGATCACATGATCTTCAACTCCGCCGTTCATGTTTCTGCCAATAATTATGTTACCTGCATTTTTCCAGCTAAGCGCAGAATTCCTGTCAGTTTCCTTTTGCCAAACGATTATACCATTTACAAATATTTCACCTTTCCCTACTGATGGCGTATATGTGAATTTGTAATTTCTGAAAATAGGATCCGTCGGAATTTCATAATTGGTTTTTTCCTTAACCATTATTTTCTTTCCCATAGAATTTTCTACCGAGTAATTTATTGCTAAATATCCATTCTCCATTCCGAAGTTGAATACATTACCGCGACTGAAAAAATCTCCCGATGCTTCTGACCTTCTGAAATCTAAGCTAATGTCAATTCCATCTTGCTTAAATATTTCTTCGCCGGCAATTTCCAGATCAATATTTTTTCCATTTGCACCGGCAGATAATCCTTTTGTAGATCCTTTTCCACCATCCATCGAATGTGCTTCCTTCCCCGATTTGAATGCATCAGGACCAAGAATAGCATTTGAAACTGGATCTTTTTCCCATGTAAATTCAGAAATAATTTCTCCATTGGTTACGTCATTTCCTCCTCCTTCAAAACCAGTTTCTGTAGCCTGAATTTTTTTCAAGCTGTTCATATTCAGTAAAACTAGAATAGTTCCTGCAAGAATTAAAAATCCGGATACGAGGCCGCAAACTAGAACGACTTTCATTCTTAATTTACTAATCTGTCTTTTTCCCTGTTGTATTTTTTTTCTCATCGCTTTGATTATTCGTACTTGATTAATTTTTGTGTATCTTTCTTTCCATCACTGATTATACTCAGAAAATATATTCCGCTTTGCAGACTGGAAAGTCCAGTAATTGTTTGACTTTGTTCTTCTTCACCGGGATCAATCGGAATTCGTTTCACAATGCGCCCACGCGTATCTGTCAGTTCAACAATTGATTTTGTTTTCGAAATGAAATTCACTTTTATTGTTTCTCCGAATGGATTCGGTCCAGCTGATTTTATTTTTGGAGACATATCATATCCCATAATAATATCTGCTGAATTATTTACGTTTGTCGATTTCTGATTAAATGAAAATCCATCATCAGTAACAATAAGGAATCTTGAAAAAATATTTACATTTCTGGATGAAACTGAAAACGTATTTGGAGTTTCTCTTTTCGTAACCGCAAGTAGTTTTTCCCATGATGATCCATTCCATTGAACCGGACAAATAGGTTGTAGCTGGTTTAAAGAGGAAATCGTATTTTCATCGGAGGCATATGTAAAGCTTACATCGGCATTAATATTTCTTGCCTCAATTTGCCACCAACGGTCTATAACTTTCAATTCAGAAATAAAGGACTCGGGCAATGAGGTCTCTACAGGAAACGGACATGGCTGATTGTTCTGTGCTGTCTGCCGAGATGATACTATTACACTGTTTCCAAATCCTGATACAGGAGTAAATTTTAATGGTAAATAGTAGGATTCTTTTCCAAATGGAAACTCATGAAGTCCCTGTGATATATTCTGCCAATGTATTTTCCCATTTAAATCAGATGCATCAGTTTCTGAAGATATATATCCTTTTTTTCTGGATATGGCTTCCGGTCTTCCATTTTGAATAGTTAGAATATGATTATTGAGTTTTAACGATCCTTTTATTAATTCAATCTTTGTGCGAACTAAAATATTATCATCAAGTAAGAATTTATTTTTTTCATCTGTCGAATTTAATGAAAGTATTCCGTAGCAGTAATTAACATCTCCAGCTTGAGAAATTTCGGAAATATGCTGATTGTTTTTTCCACAGTATTCAACAATGCTTTCCGCATTTAGTTTTATTCGTACTTGATTATTTCCTGATGCACTTCCAATTGTCGGCAGAGATGATTGATCGCCGATGGATAACTTTCCTCCAGATTCAACATACACCTGACATGTAGATAAGAGTCCGTTCGAAATTAATTCTGAATTAGTCAGTAATAATTTTCCACCTTGTATTATTGTTAATGGTATTGTTGTTTCTAAAGGGTAGGAGGATAACATCAGTTGTGAGTTTTCGCAAATCACTTCACAATGTTGTCCGATTGATTGTTTCACCTGATCGATCAGATGATTACCTGATCGATTATATTTGATCATACCTGTATGTTCGAATCGCAGAATACCTGAAGTTCCCGTAGATCCTTGTCTCGCATGTATAATTTGTCCCGAACCTCCGATCTTAAAGTACTGACCTTTGAAAGAGATACAATGTTCTGCTCCTGACGGGTTGTCGTCATAATTAATTATTCCTCCCTGCTGATTAAATGATCCGTTTACTTCAAGCAGAATCTGATCGTTTGTTGGAAGTATGTTGGTGTGAAATAGGAGCAAACCACCTGATTGAATAAAATTTCCATTAAGCTTAACTGATGCAATCCCTGAGTTCTCTTTTATGATAAGTTTTCCACCCGTGAGAAAGAGGTTTTTCCCAACGGAGGAGAATAGACGTCCTGAGTTTTTTGAAAGGTTTGTTTTACCTCCGGCAATGAACATGTTGCCCGCAATTTCAAATTGAACCTGATGTGAAGCAGATGTTGTTCCGTAGTTGAAATTATTTACGCATCCGTTAATTTCTACGTCACCACTAACGTTTATCCATTCATTACCGGATGATGCAGATGTAGTAAATTCAGAATTTTCATTTCCTGAAATGGTGAGCTTTCCTCCAATGTTAATTTTCAGTCCAGCATTATTTATTGCTTGCCCTATTGAAGTGATTCCCGTGCCCCTGAATTTGTCGTTAATGTTTTGAAAACTAACCGTCATATTACCACTTATATCAAGTGTGTTGATTTTGTAATCGGTATGACAAGCACTTTGACCCATAAATATTCCGCCATTCAATATTATTTCGTAAAATGTTGCCTTATAATAGCCGGAGTTTATTGTTGTAACGTTGTAAATTAATCTAGTGTCTCCTGAAGTCTGGAAAAATTTCCCATTTAAATGAAATTGTACATTACCGTTAGAGACACCGCTGACTCCTGTGTTATTTATGATTTTGACATTTCCACTGTTTGTAAAATCTCCATTGATAGTTAGGTTGATATCACCGTTACCATCATTAATGCCATAAAATTTTCCACCGTTATTTATTATTGTTCCCGTTGTTAAATTGAATTGAGACGGATGAGTTCCGTTGTGAGCTATAAAGCTTGAATTAGGTGAAGTCAGTACAATTGATCCTATTTGTGTTGATGAAATAGATCCACTTTTATCCAATGTTATCCACCCGTCTTCAATAGTGAGTTTTCCGGTGATTCGGTGTGATTCGAAAAAGTTTTTCTGGTTCCATTCAACGATGGAATTAGTTCCACCGGGAGTGTTGACAATAATATTTCCGAAGATGCCGGTAACTGATTCTCCAAGTGCTTTAGAGTAATCATACCATTTTCTGATATTCAGTGTGCTTGAAGGACTAAAGTTTTCAATTCCGTTATTAAATAAGGATGCCCCTGCAAATGTATTGTTGCCAGGATTCCATATAAATTCTGATCCTGGACCGAGTGTAAAGTGAGATGATGTATTTATGAATGATATATTTCCTCCATTCATATCGGCCTTGCCATTTACAGTAAAATCGGCAGCAATCTGTAAGGATTTTCCTGATGCAATTTTCATCGTTCCACCATTCTCAAGCACTAAATTTTGTATCTGTTGATTTCCATCAACTATAATTTCATGATTGGCATGTATGGTGACATTGTCTCCAGTCTGCGGAATTCCTGCCGGTGACCAGCATACTGAAGAAGTCCAGTTACCTGAACTGACTGATGTTTTATTTTCTGCGGCAACATTCGAGGCAATACATATGTTTAGCAGTATCTGCGATACCTGAATCATCCGGAATGAAAATTTCATTCTTGACTTTATCCGGAGATTTTTACGTAAAGAGATTTTGTTTTTCATTTAATCTTCGATGTTATTTTCAATATTTTTTTTTGTTTGGATAAAGATTGTATTTTCATCAGCTATTTTCTGATGATTGAATTGAGGTGCAGGTAAAGACATGTCGTTAGTAAAAACCTGGTTTTCGACAGGAATTATTTCAACGGTACGAGCCTTTGTTTTTTGCACATCGCCTACATATAGAAATATGTTTATCCCAATGATTGCAATGGCTCCGATAGATCCGCAACCCAAAAGAATTTTCAAGGCGAAAGATTGTCGCTGCCTGATCCGGTGACTAATTTTTTTAGGATTTTTCTTCATATTGTACTGGTTTAATCTATATAAATACGAAAAAAAGGCGGCTGAGATTGGCCGATTTTATCTATAAAATTACAATTGTAAGAAAAGCGAAAAAGCGCAACTTTGGCTGCTGATTAAGCAGGCAAAATTGCGCTAGTGAGTGTTAGGACGAAGTGTTTTCTATTCTGAATATAATAAAACAGCGATTGTATTAGAAATTTCTGTTTATTATCTAGTGTGACAAATCTGGATTTTATTTAGCGAACACAAGATCAGTTGGTAAGATTGTGTTGTTTTCTGACATAATCGCTGCCCTTTCAATCACAGCTTTTAATTCTCTGATATTACCGGGCCACTTATACTGCATTAAAAAGTTTAATGCTTCTTTACTTAGTGATATGCTTGGCATTTTATTTTCCTTGCAGAATTCGGTTAGGAAATTTTTTGAAAGCAGAATAACATCATCGCCTCTTTCAAAAAGTGGTGGAAGGTGTATAAGGAAACCTTGTAAGCGATAAAATAAATCTTCTCTGAATCTACCTTCTTTTACCTCCTGAACTAGATTTCTGTTCGTAGCGGCAATTACGCGTACATCAAGTTTGATTGATTTATTACTTCCAATGCGTGTTACTTCTTTTTCTTGTAATACACGAAGTAGTTTTGTCTGCATCATCAGATTCATCTCACCAATTTCATCTAGAAATACTGATCCTTCATTGGCTTCTTCGAACTTCCCGATTCTTCGGTCACGGGCATCTGTAAAGGCACCCTTCTCATGTCCGAATAATTCACTTTCTATAAGATCTTCCGGAATAGCTCCCATGTTCACTGTTATGAACGGTTTTTTTCCTCTTGGTGAGTTATAGTGTATAGCTTTTGCTACAAGTTCTTTTCCTGTTCCACTCTGGCCGGTTACCAAAACCATGATATTGCTCTTCTCAACTTTTTGAATCATTCGTAACACTTTCATTACGGGACTGCTGTTGCCAAGAATGTTTGTATATTTATTTCTGTCGATGACGATTTCCTTCAGACTTTCGTTTTCCTGTCTCAAATAAACGTTTTCTGCCAACGACTTAACAGAGTTTTCCAGATTTACGAGAGCGTTATCATCTTTAATAATGTAATCGACGGCTCCCTTACGGTATGTATCGATAACTACATCCAGTTTCTCCTGGCCAGATACCATTATACATTGAATGTTTTCATTGTAATTCTTGATCTTATCCAGAAGTTCAACACCATTCATACCGGGTAGGTTATAATCGATAGTAACGATGTCAGGATTCAGATGAAGGTTTTTTAAACACTCATCCGGTGAAAGAAAATGAGTTACATCAGTATCGTCGAGCTTTTCAAGAGACTTCTTCAATAGATTGCCGAGAAACAGATCGTCTTCAACAATAAAAATTTTTGCGATTGCCATGTTTTAAACACTTTTATGTGAATCTTTTTAGCAGTTTTGTCTGCCTTTTGTTTCGTTAACAGGCTTTAATTAGAATACATTTGTGACCCAAATCTTACAGTTTCAACTATGAAGAGTCGGACGATTCTATTATTTATTATTATTATCCTCGCAACGCCGCTTTGGATGCGTATAGCATGGGAAGTAGGTTCGAATAAAGCGCTGAATATCCTCATCGTGGATAAAACCGTTTTAAATTCGAATAGCTATAAGCACAGGTCGGTTAACTGGATTCTTGACTATGAAAAATATACAAGATCGAATGGGAAATTCTACGATATAAATAATGATTATTATGGCTTTTTCCCAGGTGAAAATGAAAAGTATAAAATAAATGATTTCGAGAAAATGGATGAAGGAGATCTCGATAGCATGGCTGCAGTTTATGACATGGTGTATTTTACAGATACATATGGTATACTGGGTAACGAATGGTATTTGCATCGTGATAAAAATGAGAATTCGGAGAGTATTTATGGCGGTATGTCTGAAAAGGACATCAGGCTTCTTCGTAAAATGAAGGAAAGAAACAAGCCAATCCTTACAGAATTTAATACGATTGGGTATCCAACTCCAAATGATGTTAGAAAGAATTTTGAAAAAATGTTCGGTATGGAATGGACAGGATGGGTTACCAGATATGTCAGCTCACTGGATACAATTGATAACCCAGATCTTCCAAAATGGATTGTCCATCAATATAAACGAGATCATCAGGGTAATTGGAATTTCAAAAATGAAGGGATGTTGTTTATTCACATCAGCGGAAAAGTTTTAGTACTTGAGCAAGGAAAAGAATTAGTGGATGCCATTCCGAAAATATTCACAGAAAGAAAATACCAATCCAAATATGGTGTTCCTGGTGTTATGATTTATCCCTATTGGATTGACATAAACATTAATCGTAACGACACGAACGAGATTATTTCGAAATATGTAATTGGAACAACCAGGGCCGGCGAAGAAATTCTGAAAAACAATGGTATTTCAAAAATAATTCCAAGTATAATCCATCATCAGAAAGATTATACATTTTATTACTTCTGCGGAGATTTTGCCGATAACCCTACGAAATTCCGTTTTGCAAAGTTGGACGGAATAACAGGCCTTAAATTTCTAATGTATAATGCAGTTGATGTAACTGACCGTAACAGATTTTTCTGGGAATTTTATTTGCCGATGATGCAGACAATACTGAAAGACTCCTATTCAAATCGATTAAACAGGAAATAATTTTAATTTCTCAACGGATTTTAGCGGATTTTTTTATTTCAAATCCTTTGCGTTTCATGTCACCCCATTTTTTGACTCCGGTAAGTAAATCAAGGTTTCCACGAATCGCATAGTATACAGTAAGCGGATGTATAAAAAGTGGTTCAATCAATGCAGTTCCTAGAAGTCTTAAAATGTCTCGTTTCTTTTTATACTGATGAAAGCTCAACTCTTCAAAAAGAATTGCTGCCGTTGAATACATAATTGCAAAAGTGTATATCAATATAAATAATGTAATGAATAATTCGACATTCAGGATTCCTAAAAAAGCCATCATAATGAGATATAAAAAAGCAGTTGACTCGATAATAGGAGCAAGCCATTCGAAGAGGAGCCAATAAGGCATGCTTACCATTCCCAGAAACCGGTAGCGTGGATTAAAAATTAATTTTTTATGAATCCATAATGTCTCAGCTGTACCGCGCGTCCAGCGATTTCGCTGGCTGCTAAGAACTTTGAAATTTGAAGGTGCTTCAGTCCAGCAAAGAGGATCTGGAAGGTAGACGACACTGTATATGATATTGCGTTCTTCCATGTATCGACGCATGCGGATTACAAGTTCCATGTCTTCTCCAACTGTTTCATGGTTGTACCCACCGGCATCGATCGCTACTTTTTTATCGAACATACCGAATGCACCAGAGATAAGTATTAGTCCATTCAGCCTGCTCCAAGCCATTCTGCCTAACAAAAATGCCCGGATATATTCGAGTACCTGAACACGTGGGATTATATTTTTCGGGAGATTTACTTGTATTATTTTTCCTTCTCTTACTTCACAGGAGTTAACAATACGAACTACCCCACCGACAGCTATCACCTTCTTTTTCTCAGACTGTTCCATAAAAGGTTTCACCATCTTCAAAAGAGATTCATATTCAAGAATACAGTCAACATCGATAGCCGCGAATAATTCATGTTTCGAAACATTTATTCCGGCGTTCAGAGCGTCAGCTTTCCCTCCGTTTACTTTGTCAATTACTGTAAGCTTCTTTAATGAAAGAGTTTTTGATTTATAGATAGCTCTTATCTGCTGTGATTTGACTTTCTCCTCGACGGCAAAACTAACTGGCTCCAACAGATATTCATCGATGAGCAGTTTAAGAGTTGAATCTTTTGAGCCATCGTTAACAATGATAACTTCAAAATTGACATAATGAATATTCAGCAACGACCTGACGTTTTCGACAATCGTAGCGGCTTCATTGAATGCAGGAGCGATAATCGAAATTGATGGGGCAGTAGGTGCTGCAAGTATATCCCGGTAATCGATGAAGCTGTTACGCCTCATGTATTTCATGATATCCAGCGCCGAAAAAGTGGAAAGTATAAAGTATGTTCCAAACAGCATGCAGCTGTAGACCAGAATGAAATGATCAGCAAATTTGGTGAAGTAATAAAAAAATAATCCCATAGCTGATTAAAGTCGTTTATCTTTTGCGTGATTAATAATAAGCTGAAGTTTCTCATCAGCCTGATTGAAAATTCTATTGACGATTTCACTTCCATTATTTCCTAATGCCAGCAATGCCCGAACAGCTTGAATACTTAATAGATAATCCTGAATCGGTTCCTTTACTACTTTTTCAAGGAATGGCGCAGAGTAGGGGCTACCTACTACTTCAAGTGCTTTCAGTATTTCCGTCTTTATCGGGTTATTTTCTCCATGATATAAATCGATGATATGTTTTTCGGCAGCCGAGGCATTGAGAGAGCGCAAGGCGCGTATTGTTTCGAGCCTGATTTTTGGATCTTCAGATTTCAACAAGATTAAAAGTTTTTCGACAGAATCCTGTTGCCTGTAAGCTCCTATCATTTGGATGCAGAAGAGTACTACATCTTTATTGGTTGAACTAAACCATCGGCTGAAATCAGGAATCATTTTCTCAGGCATTTTCTGAAGCATCGAATAAATATTCGCAGTATCCCATCCGGATAGTGGTTCAGTTTCTCTCGAAAGAAATGACAATGGTTCTTCGTCGCTTAATTTCATAATGGCGATACGGGACTCCATCCTGAGAATTTCGTTTTTGTTATTCAGAAAACCTGAAACTTCCGGTAAGGCCTGCCTTATATTCATCAATGCCAGCTCACGCATCCCCTTCGCTACGATGTACCAGCGTTTGTCTCTTAATTTTTTTATTGAGTCGAAATGAAAATTCAGACGCATATAGATTTCTTCGAGACGTTCTGCTGCATCACCGGTAAAATTTTCATGAAGATGAATGATTTCTTCCATGATTGTTTCCCGGTAAAATGTTGTTTTAAGATCTTTCGGATCAAAAAATCCTGTAATGTTGGCGCCATTGGTTCTTTCTTCAAAAAGAAGTACACGAAATACCTTCTGATACTTTTCCTGAAGCATTTGTCTTTTAATGACTCTGCTTGTTTTGTAAATTCTGCTGCTAAGAACTACTCCCAGCAGAATCAATATTACCAGGAGAAAAATAAGTGTAACGGCAAGCAGTACGCGTATGTGCACAGGGAAACTGTAAACAGTACGGCTAAAATCATTAACTGTATACTGTATGTCGGACCAGTCAATTTGAAGAAATATGGAAAGAAATTTTGGCAATTCAGTTAGATGTTTTTATCATTCAAATTGCCGCGACAATTGTTGCAGCTCGGCCTCTATATTTTTTCTTCTATCGGCAAGAAAAGATTTTAGACCCGGAATAAAATTACCAGGATCAAGAGGATCGCCAATTGTGGAGTTAATATTTGTATCAAAGTCTTTGTTCGAATACATTTTATTTACATCGGCATAAACAGCTATCCTTATCCGCATTGCAAGGCTGTCAATTGTTCGGTTAACATTCTCTGTGTTAAAATCGGTTCGGATAAGTTCGTTTACTATAGCCACATAACGTTTTCTGATAATTGGATTTATTCGTAACGTCTTATCCAGCAGCGGACGTGCATCCTTGAAAGGAGCGGAGTCGGGAACCATAATACTCATCTTGAGTAGTGAAGGCAGCGACATAACAGGATTCCATGCAGCAAATGCGTAATTTCCGTCAAGAGAAATCCAGTGCCACTTATACGTTATACTGTCGTGATAAAGAAAGAAATTATGCGGATAGAACATATTATAGGCATCGATATTGCCAATAAGATTGTTGATAGCCCATGAACGCAGACATTTGTCAAGGTTAAATGATGACTCAAGCTTACGCAGATAATCTTCTTTTGATAATGTTGAATCATTGATAAGCTTAATGAATTTTACAAGATCCGTCCAGTCATTTTTCTTCGTATTTGTTTTAAGGACGTATTTATTATAATATTTGGATGGTTCGTTTCCATAATAAGAAAAAGTTGCCAGTGGTTCGCCCTGAAACAAATTTCCGGTATTATTGTTAAAACGTGTTTGCAAAAATACCTGATCAACATTTTCTGTGACCAGATATAGTCCAAGATATTTCTCATTCACATAAACCTTTGCGAAAGTTGCTCGTGGAGCAGGTAAGCCTTCTTTGTTTAAAAGATCAAGAAACATTTTTTCACGAATCATTGTCGGATCCTTGAAGTTGTTATTCAGGTTAAGGTCTTCCAGGCCATTAAAATCCTGACCCTTCACGAACTTGTCAAATTTTATCCGAAATGGTTTTTTCTTGCCGGGATAAAATTCATAGGAAGATTCTCCTTTAAACCGGATACCGCATGAAAAGAATTTTTTATTATCAATGACAATCGTGGCCTGCATATACTGGACGATATTCAGCGAATCCGAAATTTTCCTGTAGTTAACAAGAGAATCCCAATAATTACATTGTATAAAACTGATCTTTATAACATGAACAGAATCTTTTTCGAAAAAACTTTTTCCAAAGTCTTTTACTTTGCCTTTTCCGGAAGCCTCAGTCTTACCTACGTCAGTTTGTGCACAAGTAATGTCACATACAAACATTAAAGAAAAAAGAATACAAAGTTTTACGATAAATTTAATAGTCATATTTAATTCTCAAAATACTGTTTTCAGTGTTACAGTTGTCGAAAGGCGTTGTGTAAATCTCTTATCCTGTACGCTTTCCTTTGCATAGGTAAAATCGAATTTTATTAACCAACGACCGAATGCTCTCTTTTGAAGTTCAATTCCAGCTTGATAACCGGGAAGGTAACTAACTACTGTGATGTGATCACTGGGAATCGCAACATTATAAGTTCTGTTTTCATCTGGTGATGTTCCTCGACCTGCTTTTATACCAAAGTAATTATCGGAATCGCCGAAGTAATGCCTGATGTTTGCTATTATTGTAACTGAACTGTTGTTCAGATTAGCTTTCCGAATAATCGAATCTGTTTTAGGAGTGACAAAAGTTCTTATGCTGAACCAATAGTCTTTATAGTATTTTGATAGTGAAGCAGTATATATTGTCGTCTCCTTAGAGAATTTAAGATATCGCATCCCTAGTGAAAGTTCGAATCCGGCAGGTAGTTTCTGATAAAGTTCAAACGTATATTTCTCCTTAGGAAATATGCTAACATTCGAATAACCTGCCAGTAGATTTGCATAAGTGGATTTAGTAAAATGCAAATAACTTTCAATTTCATATTGCAAGCCCTTGGTATTAAATTTGTCTGCCAGATTTCCTCGTATCGTCAACGAGCCAAAAGAAAAATTTCTGCCAAGTTCTGCCGAAAATAACTGTTGAGGAGTTTTCTTATCAAATAGATCAACGAGATAGCTCGTCTGAAAATTGTTATTCAGTTTCCTTCCTTTGAGGGAATTCATAATTTTTATCGCCTCTTTCTGTCCTGGGTTGAGGTCAAGAACACGCCTCAACGTAAGGGCAGCGTCACTTTTCTCTTCAAGTCTGATCTGAAGTTTGGCTTTTTTTATCATTAATTCCTCAGAAGTAGGATAATAACCGAGAGCGACTTTAAGGTAATCATTTGCTAATGAATAACTTTCAGTCCAAAATTCTACGTCAAACAGTGCATTCAGCGCCTCATAGTCATTTTCTTTTTCAATTAATACCCGGCTCAATTCAGTTCTGGCATTATCGTATTGCTTTTCCCAGGCATAGGTCCTTCCTAAAAAGGTTCGTACTTCATAATACCCCGGTTTCTTTTCGAGAATTTTCTGGCAGATTCGCCTTGACTGAGATACTTTCTCGTTATAATAGAGTTCCCTTGCCTTCTTAAATAAGGCATCAATGTTTGTAGTATCCGTTATTACAACTGTCGTATCGGCGCCTCTTCCCTGTCCAAACGCTTTTCCTGACAGGAGAAGGCATGCACTGATGAAAAAATAAATAAAGGTTCGGTTGTTATACCTCATATTTTAAGCCGCGGCAAAGGTAATTATCGGCAGTGAAAACTTACAGAAAAAATCCGTAAATAAGTGTACGGAAAGATAAGGTGATAGTTATTAAATCATACTGATTTCAACAAAAGTTTTTTAACTCTTACTGACAATTCGTTTGGGCTAAAAGGCTTGGTAATAAAATCATCGGCACCCAGCTGGAAGGCTTCCAATACCGTCTTTTCAAGTCCGATAGATGAAACAATTATTATCGGAGTACTCAAGCCCATTTCCTTGCGTATCATATGCACAAGTTCCAGGCCCGTCAGATAAGGCATCATAATGTCGGTGATTATGATGTCAGGTTTTATTGTCTGGATTTTTTCTATGGCTTCCTTCCCATCCTTTGCAAGATATACGTCATGCCCCTCCTTTTGAAGTTTGAATTCAACCATCTTCAAAACCATCTCATCATCTTCGCAAACTAATACTTTCATTCAGGAGTTCTTTATCAGGTAAAAAGGTAGTGCAAGGTAATATTTTTTAAAAATGAATGAATTCCTGTAATCTGATAAAATACACATCTAATTGTTAGTCATAAATAACAAGAATTGCATGCTATTTTCAGGTAAGAAAAATATAAATTCAACAGTTGATTCCTGATGGAAATTATTTCATTCCCAAAAGTTCGTTGCGCAACTGATCATAGGCTTGTCGGGTTCCTTTTTCAACCTGCTCCATCATGGCAGTAACGGTTTCCAGCGCATCTTCTCTGTCATCCCATGTTTCTATTATTGCCAATGTTGCCTGAATTTCCTTAAGCCCGATATAGGCAAAAGATGGCTTTATCTTATGTGCAATCTTTCTAAGCTCTTCCCAGTTTTGTTTTTTGAAGCAATCATTCATTTGTTCAAGAGCCTGTGGTGTTTTATTCAGAAACATCTCTATCATTTCGATAACAAAGGTGTCGTTTCCTTCCGCTATTTTTTTCAGATAGGATAAATTAATCTTTGGCCCGCTTAAAGCAGCAGCTATACGCTTTTCACTGATCGCAACTGGTTTACTAATACTCTTTTCCTGAGCAGAAATAGTATCATTATTCGAATTAACTATTGCCTGATGATTAATATTTCGGTTCTCAGATGATTGAGAAATATTTTGAATTTTATTATGGGAATTCGTCAGTAAAATAATTTTTCTCTTCAAATCATCCGGATCAAATGGCTTGCTTATGTAATCATCCATGCCTGCATCAAAACACTTCTGTTTTTCTGTCGATACTGCATGAGCCGTCATCGCCATAATGGGAATCGACCGCTTAGGTTCATCAAATTCTGCCCTGATTTTTCTCACAGCTGTATAACCATCCATTTCAGGCATCTGCATATCCATCAAAATCATATCGTAATTTCCATTGCGAAGCATTTCAAGTGCAATTAATCCATTGTCGGCCATATCAACATAGGTATTCCAATCCGAAAATACTTTTTTCACAATCATTTGGTTGACGATGTTATCCTCGGCGATCAGAATTCTTAAATGAGATGTTGAAAGGTTCTCGCCTAAATTGTTATCCTCTTCCGTCTCATTCTGTTCTCCCAATGCAAATGGCAACGAAAATATAAATGTGGTGCCAAAACCGGGTTTACTCTTAACATCTATCTCTCCATACTGCAATTCAATCATACTTTTGACAATCGTTAAACCAAGGCCGGTTCCTCCAAACTTTCGTGTAGTATCACTGCTTGCCTGAGTAAAACTGTCGAAAATAAAGGGCAGACTTTTTTCCGGAATTCCAATGCCACTGTCCTTTATTTCGAATGTTATCGTTGCACTCTTATTATCAGAAGATGTTAGGTTTACACTCAATCGTACTTCACCAACTTCGGTAAACTTAATAGCATTGCTGACCAGATTATTTAGAATCTGAGAAAGTCTGGTCGGGTCTCCATGAAGTGAATGAGGAATTTTCTTGTCAACTTCAAGAACAAGCTGAATTGACTTTTCATCTGCTTTCGCCTGGAATAGTTCGATGGTCTGATTCGCAAGTTTGCCTACCTGAAAAGGAATTTTTTCAAAGTTCATTTTCCCTGCTTCAATTTTCGTGAAGTCAAGAATATCGTTGATGATTACCAGTAAATTTTCACTGCATGTCCGAATAGAATCCAGATATTTCATCTGTTCCGGATCGAGCGATGTTTTCATCAGTATTCTTGTAAGTCCCATGATTCCATTCATTGGCGTACGGATCTCATGACTTGTGTTTGCGAGGAATTTCTCCTTGATTTTGGCTGTATCTTCGGCTATTAGTTTTGCCTGCTTGAGCTCGTCTTCAGCAAGGATATGGCTTGTAATATCTGAAGCAACACCTAATACACCGGTGATTACTTTATCGTTATCACGGATAGGGGAATAAAATATTTCAAAGTATTTTTGATTCCATTCGACAATAACTGTATGTTCTTCACCATTCATGGCTATCATATAATCGTCGATGGTTAATGGCAGATTTTCAGTTGCATCTATCTTTTTACCGATGATAGCTTCTTTTTTTATTCCAAGACTCTCTAAACCCCTGCCTTCAAACAATTGATATTCTGATTGGTTATCAAGTGAGAAAAGGATGATAGGAGCATTCGCAACTACTGTGTTAAGCTGGTCTTGCGTTTCCTGAAGTTTGCTTTCTAATTCGCGCTGACGTTGGGCCTGTTCTTTCATGTAAAACATGTATCGCAAGCTTTGCGCAATACCATCTGCTGAAAGCAGATTTTTTGGAATATAATCGTCGGCACCAAGTTTCATTGCCTCTACGGCAATTTTAACATCGCGCTGACTGGTTACAATAACAATAGGGGAGGTGTTGCCCGAAGCGCGAATGGTCTTCAGCAATTCAAGTCCTGTTCCACCTGGAAGATGATAATCAAGGAAAATGCAATCATACTCTTTTCCTGTTGTTGCTTCCTCGCCACTTTGATGATCTTCAGCAAAAAATAACTCATGCTCGATGCCTGAGTCCTTCAATGCTTTCCTGATAATTCTACGATCAAGTTCGTCGTCTTCAACTGCAAGGATCCTGATTTTATTCTCTGACATTGGGATATAATTATCTATTGACTACTTACAGTCAATTATATCTTTTGTTCACAAAAAAACAGTAGAAAACTTACAGATTCGTTTTCTTCAGTCCCTAATTCTGACTGAAGAAAAAGTCGATCAAATCAAAAAACTCAGATATAGTATAAGTGGATTTTTTTGCCAGATAGTCATCAATGGCTCTGCTTATCTCTTTAGGAGTAATGATCTGGTTGTTGTCAGTGTCTATCGCACTGTAAATAGGAGGTATTCTGTTTGCACCTTTTTTCGAATTATTAGCAGAATTCTTTTCAATCCATCGTTTTTCAACGTCAGGATTTCGTTGAGTTAACTTATCATAACTCTTCAGGTATTCGATTACTGCCGGTAATGCTGCCAAAGAATCTTTTCGGAATTTCTCCTCTATCATCTCTTCGGTAATTGTTACTCCCTGTTCATTCACGACTGCGTCTGTGGCACTATTCGGTTCCTGATCGCGGTAATCGGGAATGCCGTCATTATCGGCATCGTATGGCTTTCCATTTATTGATACTGCATTGTTCCTCGGAGTTCCGGAAGAATCATCTACAAGATCAGGAATTCCATCACCATCGGCGTCTTCGTTTACGAGCGCATTGAAATCTACATTTTTATAACTGTCGTCAGTTTTATGCGACAAGGCAAAGCGAATTGAAACGGAAGTGAAAATTACTTTATCATTTTTTTCATTTCCCTTACGGATTCCTTTTCCGTCAGAAGTGACTCCATCAATAAAATCACTTCCTGTTAAATGTACAACGCTGCTGAAGTGCATCGATAATCTCTCTGATACCTTTAATCTTACTCCGGCACCTACAGGAACGCCCCATGTTGAGTTTGAAAACTTTCCAAAGCCGTCAAGATTCGCATCACGCAGATCAGTTTCGTAGGTATAATCACGGTATATTTTTACTGCCTGATCAGATGCAGGAGCATCCTGCGACATATTACGAATGGTACCATCGCTCCAGTAATTATATTGGTTTCCGTTTTTATCAAGCAAATCTGCCTTAGGAGTGAATGTTAAATATTCAACTCCTGCCGTCAGAAAAGGAATAAGAATCTGATCAGGCTTATTTCTGCTGATGAAGTCGTACCTGAATACAAGTCCGCCAGCTAATATTGTAGATTTGAAATTTATTGCACGATATATTGTTTTCTCCTCTCCATAAACGCGTCCTGATAAAAACGATAATCCAAATGCAAAACGACTGGCCGTTGGATATTCTATCTCTACCTGAAACCCTGAACGCGCAAATAGTGGCTGATTAAATTTGTTATACCCGACGTCACCCGAAAAATTCATGACTCCCTGAGCAACGCTTACGATTGGTAATCTGAAACGACTTGAATTACTTTCGGAATTTTCCTGCGCTGATGAGGTATAAGCGAGAAATAATAATGCCAGAAAAAAAAGTCTGAAAAATACGGTTACTAATGTCTTTTTACTCATGTGAAAGTTATCACTGGTTAAGAGATTTATTTCTTATTGCTTCCGTTACAGGAATCCTGACTCCATTCTGATAGGCGACTATAAAGGCATCTGAAACCTTTGACTGTGTTTGTTTGCGAAAGGCACTGGCCTCACTATAGCCCGGAAAACTGCCAAGTAAATATTTTTTCCATCCTTCATGCAAAGTAAGTTCAACAGGGGAGTTGATATGGTATTTTTCATTAAACCATGAATTGTCTTTTGTTGTACTTTTCATAGTGGCTGATATCTGAACTTTATAGGTAATTCCTTTTTCACTGACAGGAATATAAGGATCAGCATTATTTGAACTGTTATCTGCCGTAATAGTTGCAGGTGCAGATGTATTAACAGCTATTTTATTTTCAGTAGGTTCGGGTTTAAAATCTTCACTTGCAGGAGTTTCAATGGCAATCGGCAATTCTTTTGATTCTGAGGTATCGCCGAAAACAAGCAATCCGCTAATTTGAGGTGCTGGATCATCCTTGCCTGAATAGACATTATATGTGACAAGAAATTCTTTCTCAACAGGAAAATTCTTCCAGCTGAAAACTGCTGTATTGTTTTCAAAACGGAAAGCCGCTTCATGTGCATCAATCACTTCAGCGGTAAAACCTGAAGGAACCTCGTCAGTAAATTGTGCAGATTCATTCATCTTATTCGGATGAAAAGTAAGTTCCACTCTATAGCTTCCTTTGCTTTTATCAAGTGTTACCAGCTTTCGACTTACATCAGGAACAGCATTTGATTGCACTGCTGTTTCCATCATGAAAATTTCTTTCGGGGCAATTTGCTGTCGTTGTGTTTTATCTGCATCTACGTAAACAAATACGCCATTGATAATTTTTTTGCCGCTCAGTCCGCTTACTGTTGATATTTTATAAGAGATTGTAAAATCACTTTCCTTCGGAAGCTTAAGCCAGTTAAACTTCACGCTGTTTTCTTCAAATATAAAATCAGCACCTTTCGACTCGCCTTCTCTAGCAATAAATCCTTCAGGAAGATATTGTTGTAACCGGGCGAAGCCTTCAATTTTCCCCTTATGAATTGTTAAAGAAACGGTGAACTCATCACCGGGTTTTACATCACCAGGACAATCCTGAGTAATTTGGACTTTCTCCTCACTCCCTGAATCGGAGGGAAGGATATAAAACATCAATGCCGGGATTACTATAAAGAATATTTTTACCATTGTTTGAAAGCTGACTATTTTGAGGACAATTTATGAATGCTTTAGCAGCAAAAATCATAACCTCATTGTCAGTTATTCAAACTAATCTGTTAATAACCGCAAATTAGAAATTCGGCTTAAGAAGATATCGGGTATAAAATTCATTGATGTGGCTTACTGCATGTTCTGCATCGTCAGCAAGGAAAAATAAATTCAGATCAGCCTCATTAATCATCTTCTCTTCCAGCAATGTTGTCTTAATCCATTCAAACATACCGGCCCAATATTCGCGACCTGCAAGTACAATAGGAAACTTTCCGATTTTCTTTGTCTGAATCAATGTTAACGCTTCGAACAGTTCGTCCATAGTACCAAACCCTCCGGGTAATACAACAAAGCCCTGGGCGTATTTTATGAACATCAGTTTTCGTACGAAGAAATAATCAAAGGTGATTAATTTATCAGGATCGATGTAAGGGTTTGAAGATTGTTCGAATGGCAATTCAATGTTTAGTCCCACCGATTTTCCCCCGGCTTCTTTTGCTCCTTTATTGGCAGCTTCCATGATTCCAGGTCCGCCACCTGTAATTATTCCATAACCTTCTTTCGTGAGTTTGAATGCTATTTCTTCGGCTAACTGATAATATTTATGTCCGGGCAACGTCCTTGCTGAGCCGAAAATGGAAACACAGGGACCAATCTTGCTGAGCTTTTCAAAACCATCGACAAATTCAGCCATGATTTTAAAAATCTGCCATGTATCATGGGCTTTAATTTCTTGCCAGTCTTTATCAGAAAATGCCCTTCTTATTCTTAGTTCCTCGTAATTCATTTTTGAAAATAATTTATTCCCGTTGGAGAAATTCCGGCAGGGAACTTTAGTTTAACGTCTGCTTTATTCGAAGGTTGCCGGCCATCACCGGATTTTCAATCTCTTTTTTAAGGAAAGCCGCAGTAATGCTTTCGGTATTCAAAATAATTTCTCGCGGCGTACCCTGACAAATGATTGTTCCGCCCCTGATGCCTCCATCAGGCCCAAGGTCAATTACATGATCAGCAGTTTTAATAACGTCCATGTTATGTTCAATAATCATAACAGAATTTCCTTTGTCGACAAGACGGTTAAGTACTTCCAACAATATCCTTACATCTTCAAAATGCAATCCTGTTGTTGGCTCATCGAGAATATAAAAAGTATTTCCGGTATCGCGTTTTGATAGTTCTGTGGCAAGTTTTACACGCTGCGCCTCGCCACCGCTTAGTGTTGTGCTTTGCTGCCCCATTGTAATATATCCCAGTCCGACTTCTTTTAACGTTTGTATTTTATGAAGGATAACCGGAAGGTTAGAAAAAAAGTCGACTGCCTGTTCGATGCTCATATCTAAAACATCGCTGATTGATTTGCCGTGATAACGGATCTCAAGAGTTTCTCTGTTGTATCTTTTTCCTCTGCATGTTTCACATTCAACATAAACATCGGGGAGAAAATTCATTTCGATTACTCTCATGCCTCCGCCCTGACAAGTTTCGCATCTTCCGCCTTTTACATTAAATGAAAATCTTCCCGGAAGATAACCTCTGATTGCAGCCTCCGGAAGTTGTGCAAATAAATTCCGGATGTCTGTAAATACGCCAGTGTAAGTTGCCGGATTCGAACGGGGAGTGCGACCAATTGGCGACTGATCAATTTCAATTACTTTGTCAATATTTTCTATACCTTTTATTGATTGATATGGAAGTGGTTTTTGTAGTGCATTGTAAAAATGCGTGTTAAGAATCGGGTAAAGGGTTTCGTTGATGAGCGATGATTTTCCGCTTCCCGATACTCCGGTAACGCAGACGAGTTTTCCCAAAGGAATTTTTAAGCTTACATTTTTTAAGTTGTGACCTGTTGCTCCTTTAAGTTCGATAAATTTTCCAGAGCCCTTTCTGTATTTTTCGGGAGCGATGATTTGTATGGTACCATTAAGATAATCTGTTGTAAGACTGTGCTGATCCATAATTTCTTCCGGTGTGCCGCTAGCGACAATCTTACCACCATGTGCACCTGCTCCTGGACCAAGATCAATGATGTAGTCGGCTGCCAAAATAGTTTCCTTGTCGTGTTCGACGACAATAACTGTATTCCCGGCATCACGAAGGTTTTGAAGTGATTTTATCAGGCGAACATTGTCACGCTGATGAAGTCCTATACTTGGCTCGTCGAGTATATAGAGTACGCCAACAAGTTGTGATCCGATCTGTGTAGCCAAACGGATACGCTGAGACTCACCTCCACTTAAAGACTTTGAACTTCGGTTAAGCGTAAGGTAATCGAGTCCGACATCAAGCAGGAATTTTATTCTCTTCCTGATTTCTTTTATTACTTCTTTCCCGATTTTCAATTGCCGGCTGCTCAGTTTTTTTTCAAGTCCGTCAAACCAGGTAGATAATTGGATAATGTCCATGCCGGCCAGTTCGGCAATATTTTTTCCGTTGACGAGAAAGTATAGAGCTTCCTTTTTCAGTCGCATTCCATTGCATTCCGGACAAGAGATATTTTGCATGAAACTCTGAATCCACCTACGCATTGACGGTGATGCCTGATCGTTGTCCTGGTTGATAATAAAACTGACTATGCCTTCAAAAGTAACTGGTTGATGATATACGCCTCCTGATTGGTAGTCCATCGTCACATTTAAGACATCATCAGATCCGTATAAAATTATATTCAAAGAATCTTCAGGGATCTCTTCGATCGGCATGCTTAAATTAAAATTATATTTCCTCCCTAGTGCAATTAGCTGTTTAAATATCCAGTTATCTTTCTGTGGTCCGAGAGGTGTAATTCCTCCTGATTTAATATTTTTTTGTGTGTCAGGAATAATACTTTTCAGATCGATTTCGGAAATGGTGCCTAACCCATTGCATCGTTTGCAAGCGCCATATGGTGAGTTAAATGAAAATGTATTTGGTTGCGGTTCATCATAAGAGACGCCTGATGTCGGGCACATCAGATGACGACTGTAGTAGTTCTCTTTTTCTTTTCCATTCTCAAGGATCAGCACTGTTCCTTTGCCGAGTTTCATCGCAAGTGCGAGTGATTCATTCAGCCGTTGTCTTACGCCGTCAACAATTTCCATTCTGTCGATCAATAGTTCAACATCATGAGTTTTGTATCTGTCAAGTTGCAAACCTTTTTTCAATTCAACCAGATTCCCGTCTGTTCGAACTCGCAGGTAACCTTGCTGCATGAGTTGTTCGAAAAGTTCACGATAGTGACCTTTGCGTGCTTTTACAAGCGGTGCATACAGCAATATTTTTTTTCCGTCGAATTTTTTCAGAAGTAGGTCAATGATCTGATCATCGCTAAGCTTAATCATTTTTTCTCCTGTCACATAAGAAACAGCTTCTGAAGCGCGAGCATATAACAGACGAAGGAAGTCATAGATTTCAGTAATCGTTCCGACGGTTGATCGAGGGTTTAGATTTGTCGTTTTCTGTTCTATAGAAATGACAGGAGATAGTCCATTTATTTTATCCACATCAGGACGTTCCATGTTTCCTAAAAATTGACGTGCATACGCAGAAAAACTCTCAAGATATCTTCGCTGGCCTTCCGCATAAATCGTGTCGAAAGCAAGCGATGACTTGCCGCTGCCGCTAAGACCTGTAATAACAACTAATTTGTTTCTTGGAAATGAAAGATCGATGTTCTTAAGATTATGAACACGTGCACCAAAAATTTCCAACATGTTTTCTGACATATTCTTCTTCTCGCAAAAATGGCGCGCAAAGGTAGGGATTATGTGGTGATTATAATGATTAGCGAATGTGATAATTAGCGAATGTGATGATTAACTACTTTCGAAGTGGATATAAAACCAATTATGCATATAGCATCCAGAACATTATCACTTTCAATGATCATCACATTATCACATCCGCAAATTATCACATAAGCCAATTGTCACATTATTGAAAAGACGAATAATATTCCAATAATTTCTTCGTTCCTCTCGGATAATCTTTATTTCTTTGCATATATGAAATCATTACTCGCTTTTTTAGTAATAATGCGTATGTCGTTTTTAGGAATAGCTCAGGTCGGAGGATCAGGGGTCTATTCGTTTCTCGATGTGCCGGCCTCAGCAAGGATTGCGGCAATGGGTGGGACATTTATCACCGTAAAGGACAATGATTTGAATGCCGCACTTCAGGCACCTTCACTTTTAAATCCGTCGATGAGTAATTCTCTTTCGCTCAGCGGAGTGTCTTATGTTGATGGAGTTAAGTTTGGTGATGCTGCCTATGCCAAGGACTTTGGAAAGTTAGGAACGTATATGGCTTCGATGCACTATGCGAATTATGGTGAGTTTACCGAAACGGATGAATTCGGAAATATCAACGGAGCATTTCACGCTTCTGATTATGCATTGTCTGTTGGCGGTGGATATCAATACAATCCACTTTTTTCTTTTGGCGCAATAGTAAAAGCGGTTTACAGCGACTATTATATTTACAATTCGTTTGGAATTGCGACTGATCTTTCAGCAACATTAAATGATACCAGTTCAAGAATAACTGCGACTTTCGAAATCAGGAATGTAGGAGTGCAGTTAAAGAATTACATCTCACAAAATAATGAACCTTTGCATTCTGAAGCGCTTGTAGGCATATCAAAGAAAATGATGCATACGCCGCTTAGGTTTAACCTCACTTACCGTCACCTCGAAAAATTCGATCTTTCCTATTTCGATCCTTATAATCTCGGTGATGTCGATCCGCTTACCGGAGAAGCACAGATTAAGACTATTGGATTCTGGAATAAACTTTCACGTCACTTTATCCTCGGCGCTGAAATACTTCTCTCTAAAAATTTTCACCTTCGGGGCGCCTATAATTTCGAACGACGCAAAGAATTGGGGTTGGATACGCGTGGTGGAATGGCTGGTTTTTCATTGGGAGTTGGATTGAAGATAAGTAAGTTTATTATCAGCTATGGAAGAGGAAACTACCACCTGGCAGGAGGTGCTAACCATTTTTCTATTACAACGAACCTTTCTGAGTTTGGACACAGGGAGTAATAGAAAAATTTGAGAATTTGAAAATTTGAGAATGGGGCTTGTACTTTGTGACATATAGGTTCCTTTTCTCTGAGATATCTCAGATGCCTTAAGTAATAAATATTTTCAAATTTTCAAATTTTCAAATTATCAATTTGATTCCGTTAATTTGCACCACTCTCTATGCCGGATTACGATTCATTACGGAAAATTATTATTGCTATCGACGGATATTCATCCTGCGGGAAGAGTACGATGGCTAAAGCGATTGCACGGAAACTTGGTTACCGCTATATCGATTCAGGTGCTATGTATCGTGCTGTAACACTTTTTATTCAGCAGCATGAAATTACACTGGATGAATTACAGAAGATGACGGAAAAACAAATTGATGCAATGATGGATCATATTCACGTTTCCTTTCATGTCTGCAACGATTCAGGCTGGTCTGAAGTTTATCTGAATGATATTAATGTTGAGAAAAAAATAAGAGATCTAAAAGTATCCGATTGGGTAAGTCCTGTTAGTGCAATTCCTGCCATCAGGCATCGACTTGTTGCTCAACAAAAGAGATATGGAAAACAGAAGGGCATTGTTATGGACGGAAGAGATATAGGTACCATGGTTTTTCCGGATGCAGAAGTGAAAATTTTTATGAATGCCAAAAAAGAAGTCAGAGCCAAACGCCGCTTTGATGAATTTAATAATAAAGGGTTCATGGTCACTATCGACGAAGTAATGAAGAACATCGAAGAAAGAGATTATACAGATACACATAGAAGTGAAAGCCCTCTTCGGCAAGCAGATGGCGCCATCATCCTCGATAATTCTGATCTAACCGAAGAACAACAACTTGAGTTTGCTCTCAAGCTGATTGATAGTAATTTGAAAATTTGAGGATTTGAGAATTTGAAAATGGTCGATATGATTTCAAAATTGAATCACAGATCAAAATTCTTAGTTCTTAGTTCTTAGTTCTTAGTTCTTGGTTCTTGGTTCTTAGTTCTTAGTTCTTAGTTCTTGGTTCTTGGCTCTTAGTTCTTGGCTCTTGGCTCTTGGTTCTTGGCTCTTGGCTCTTGGTTCTTGGTTCTTGGTTCTTGGCACTTGGTTCTTGGTTCTTAGTTCTTGGTTCTTGGCTCTTAGTTCTTGGTTCTTGGTTCTTGGTTCTTGGCTCTTGGCTCTTGGCTCTTGGTTCTTGGTTCTTGGCACTTGGTTCTTGGTTCTTGGTTCTTGGTTCTTGGTTCTTGGTTCTTGGTTCTTGGCTCTTGGTTCTTGGCTCTTGGTTCTTTGCTCTTGGCTCTTGGTTCTTGGCTCTTGGTTCTTCCTTCTTCAAAACCTATCTTTGCTACATGAAAGTCACCATCGATCCGCAATCAGGTTTTTGTTTCGGAGTCGTTTATGCAATTGAGAAGGCAGAAGAGGAACTTGATAATTCAGGATCGCTCTATTGCCTTGGCGATATTGTTCATAACAATAAGGAAGTCGAACGATTGTCATCAAAAGGACTGGTAATCATTGATCATGAGAAACTTAAAGAATTACGCGACTGTAAAGTCCTGATTCGGGCTCATGGTGAACCGCCTGAAACCTATCAAATTGCACTTCAGAACAACATTGAACTTATCGATGCATCCTGTCCGGTGGTTTTAAAACTTCAGAATCGTGTACGTACAAGTTTCGATAAAGCTGATGAAAACGGTCAGATCGTCATTTATGGTGAACCCGGTCATGCCGAAGTTAATGGATTGGTTGGCCAGACGATGGGAAAGGCAATTATCGTTAAAAATGAAGCAGATCTGGAAAAAGTTGATTTTACCCAGCCTGTTTATTTGTTTTCGCAGACCACTAAGAGTAGTAGTGGCTTTCTCGAAATGAAAAAACTCATCGAAAGCAAAGCAAATAGAGCGATGGAAAGCGAAATTACCGATGAATTTCTTGTTACTAACGATACAATTTGTCGACAGGTCTCCAACCGAGAGCCTCAACTCAGAAAATTTTCTCAGTCGCATGATGTCATTCTTTTTGTCAGCGGCAAAAAAAGCTCGAATGGAAAAGCACTTTTCGATGTCTGCAAATCAGTCAATCCCGAAACCTATTTTGTCTCCGATGAGACAGAGATAGAAGCTAACTGGCTGAAAAACAAGGAAAGTATAGGAATTTGCGGAGCTACTTCTACGCCATTATGGCTGATGGAAAAGGTTCAGGACTTTGTAAATAATTTGCAGGTAGGAAGTCTATAATATTTCTCTGATTTTCTCCTGTCATCTTAGTTGAAATCTTTCCTGTTTCTCCTTTTGTCGTTCAATTTAATTTGATACATTTGCGTCCCTTTTACAGAAAAACCGAACATATAATTTCAAATAACCTTAAAAACTAAATGATTACAGAAGAAATCTCCAATCCTGCCTCGGAAAGCAAGCCAGAAGCTTTTAACTGGGATTCCACCGGAAAAGGATGGAACGACTATTCTCCCGAGGAGCGTACAAAAATGGAAAAATTGTACGATGAGACGCTAAGTTCTGTTGTAGAACACGATATCGTTGACGGTATTGTCGTTTCAATTTCAACAAAAGACGTGCTTATCAATATCGGATATAAATCAGATGGTTTAGTTGCCCTTGCTGAGTTCCGTCATATGCCAGATCTTAAGCCGGGTGATAAAGTTGAGGTTTATGTGGAAACACAGGAAGATAAAAACGGTCAGTTAATTCTGTCTCACAAAAAAGCACGTGCACTTAAATCATGGGATCGCGTAAATGCTGCTCTCGAAGGTGATGAAGTAATTCAAGGTTTTGTGAAATGCCGCACAAAAGGCGGACTTATCGTTGACGTATTCGGAATCGAAGCTTTTTTACCAGGATCACAAATTGATGTTAAACCAATTCGTGATTATGATCAGTTTGTTGGTAAGACGATGGAGTTTAAAGTCGTAAAGATTAACAATGAATTCAAAAACGTAGTCGTATCACATAAAGTCCTTATCGAAGAAGAACTCGAGCAACAAAAAGCCGAGATCATGAAGAAGCTGGAAAAAGGCCAGGTTCTCGAAGGCACAGTGAAAAATATTACATCTTATGGTGTGTTTATGGACCTCGGCGGTGTCGATGGACTTTTACACATTACCGATATTTCCTGGGGACGTATTTCTCATCCTGAAGAAGTTCTTAAACTCGATCAGAAAATCAATGTCGTTATTCTTGATTTCGATGATGAGAAAAAACGTATCGCTCTTGGATTAAAGCAACTTACTCCGCATCCTTGGACTCAGCTTGATGAGAACATCAAAGTGACTGATAAGATTAAAGGAAAAGTTGTTGTCATAGCTGATTATGGTGCATTCGTTGAAATTGCTCCCGGCGTTGAAGGACTTATTCACGTTTCTGAAATGTCATGGTCGCAGCATCTTCGCAGCCCGCATGAATTCCTAAAAGTTGGTGACGAGATCGAAGCAGTTGTACTTACACTTGACCGCGAAGAGCGTAAAATGTCACTAGGTCTTAAGCAGCTTCGTACTGATCCATGGATCGACGTTGCGACGAAATACCCGGTTGGTTCCAAGCATTCATCTACCGTTAAGAATTTCCAGAACTTCGGAGTATTCGTTGAACTGGAAGAAGGTATCGACGGACTCGTTCACATCTCTGATCTATCATGGAATAAGAAGGTTAAACATCCTTCAGAATTCACAAAGATTGGTGAGAAGATGGATGTAGTCGTATTAGAAGTAGATCCGGAAAATCGCCGCCTCAGTTTAGGTCATAAGCAACTCGAAGAGAATCCTTGGGAAGTATTCGAAACGATCTATTCAGTAGATTCACTTCACGAAGGAACTGTCCTTAAAGTAGGTGATAAAGGTGCTTCAGTTGCTCTTTCTTATGGAGTAGAAGCATTCGCACCGAATAAACATTTGATGAAAGAAGATGGCAAGTCATTAAAAGCCGACGATAAAGCAATGTTTAAGGTCATTGAATTTAACAAAGACCAGCGCAAGATCGTTGTTTCTCATAGCCGTATCCACGAAGAGCAATCTGTACAGAATCGCATTAGTGATAACCAGACTAAAGAGAAGGATCGTGAAGATGGTGTAAAGGCCGTTAAGAAGGTAAAAGAAAGCGTTGAGAAAACCACACTTGGTGATCTAGGCGTTCTTGGCAACCTGAAGAACGAAATGGAAGCTGCAGAAAAGAAAAAGGGAGAAGATGCAGAATAATTAGCGACTTAATAATTTTCTTAGAAATATTTTTTTTTCTCCGTCCTGTTTCAGGGCGGAGTTTTTTTTTGAAATTAGTATTCATCCAATCCTGAAAAAATCTGTGTTTGAAAATTTCAATAAACTGTTAATCAAATCAGCTCATGAATTACACCGATAAACTTTCATTTTTACGTGTACGTCTTCCCGAACACTTGCGGAGTCTCGATTCACAGGCAAAGCCCATGTGGGGAAAGATGAATGCTCAGCAGATGATTGAACATCTAGGCGATTCGGTTCGCGAAGCCAATGGTAAAACACCCCGTGAAATCATTTCTACTCCTGAACGTCTTCCGGCCATGAAGGATTTTCTGATGAGCGATAAGGAATTCAAACCTGAGACGAAGAATATTATGATGGGATCAGAACCATTACCGGTTAGGCATGGCTCAATGGAAGAGGCGATAATGAAACTGGAAGACGAGCTAAAAGATTTTGAAAATAAGTATGAAAAAAAACCTGACTCAGTAATTACAAACCCTTTTTTCGGTCATCTTAATTTTGAAGAATGGATTCAGTTATTACACAAACATGCTATTCATCATTTAAAACAGTTTGGGGTTTCTGTCTGATAGAGTCGTAATATATCTTTGGATATTTTCGATTAGATATTTTAAACCTAGTATTTTACTTTTTAATTATTTTCCCTTTTCTAATAGTGCCATTTGCTGCTTTTGTTTTATAAAAATATAAGCCAGGTTTTAACGTCTCTGTTTTTACAAGATAAGAACCCGTGAATGTTTCTTCGATAATTTTCTCAGGCAATAAATTATAAATAATTAGTTCTGATATTTCATCGTTGTCAATCGAAACAATACAATAATCATGAATAGATTAATAAAATGATAAGATGATAATTTTATTATAATACTTTTTGCATTA
>JANPNV010000006.1:0-1662 GCA_031427625.1 Bacteroidota bacterium | reverse complement strand
CAGATATCAAACACGATGAGCATTTAATTGTGGATGAATATCACACAACTCAAAACAACGGACGAATGTCCGTCGAAGCATTCTAGGTTTTTATTTTATTGACAAAAAGAAGGTTTAGAGGGAAGTCCGTCGCAGCTGGATAACTAATGGGTTAAAATCCAATAACTATTTTTGAGCACATTACCGTTTAAAAAAATATTTAATTAAAGTCCTTTACATACCAATTAAAACAATCTTAATTTATAATCAGAAATAAATACTTTTTCGGTATTTCTAAAAAAGTATATATTTAGTATAATGATCGAATCATTTTTATTTACATTTGTTAAAATGAAATCATAATTTGGATCATTTGAATAATTAATATTTGATATGCTATGTGATATTATATAGTAATCCGATGGATGAACGCCTTCTGTAATAATTTTTAAATAATATATGTTGCTGTCATTTGAGTTAATAAGTGTTGTAATTATATTACACTTTGTAGGATTAAAACTCTTTAAATATTTTCTAGTATTATTAGAATAAAGGCCTTTCCATTTTACAGATCGATCTGGATAATATTCTTCGAATAATCCTTCTTTTTCGTTATTGCAATATTTTCCTTTGGACAATAATTTTCCATTTTCATCAAATATTATGCTATCTATGCAATTTTGATATGATGATTTTGTCTCATCATTATGATGTTTCATTTTAACAATTAATAATCCACAAATTATTAAAGCTAAACTAATTAAACTTATTTTCTTCCAGGCCATGGTATATTTTTATAATTATATTGTCCGTCATATGGATTTTTTGTTGCTGTCGTCTTTGATGTAGTATCTCCTGGGTAATAAAGTTCTCCTTTATTTCCACCACCGATAACACGAACTGTGTCATGAGTAACATTGTACGATATTGATTCTTCAGTATTCCCCTGCGTTGAATTGTGATTTTCTTCATCTATTTTTACTGGAGATTCTTCACGCTTTTCCGTAACAGATTCCTCACTTGTCGGTTTTTTTGTCGGTTGCATTCCACCGTAATCAATGAGTGTTTGAAATAATTCAAGTGTAGAATAATTTATTGATAATACAGATCCAGTTGCCTTTATACTACCTGGATTTGAACTGCCTTTTCCTTTTAGCTCAACACCCCATTTCCACGTATCACTGTGACCTTTTAATGATTTATCTAATTTATAGCAAAATGTTTCAAATTTATTTTCCGTAGAAACTGGTTGGTCCTTCAATGTCGGATCAATCGTAGGAGTTACTGTATTATCTTTGGCGGTTGTTGGAACTATTGGTTTCCCATTTTTTTCTGTTTTAGCTTGTTCGTTATTATTTCCTACCCCCATTCCGTCCGGATCAATAAATCTCACTGGATTATCCACTGCATAATTGTAAGGAGACCATCTTCTGTATTTCTCCGCCAGCGGATCCACATGCATCCACCTTGCAATAACTGGATCGTAATGTCTGGCGCCGTAGTCTTCAACATTGTAATTTAAATCGGTCTGTAATTCCTTTCCGTTGTATTTATATTTCTGTCCCTTCGATACATCCGTAGATAGATCTTCGATAAGCATTCCGAAAGGGTAATAATGATTCTCCTCAACAAATGATCCTGAGGTTTAAGAGATCCGAAGGTTGTCGAAGTTTACTTCCTTGT
>JANPNV010000005.1:0-3024 GCA_031427625.1 Bacteroidota bacterium | reverse complement strand
CGGTGAAAGATGCATGCACAAAAAATAACAGAGGCCGATTAATAGAACGTACCGAATATGCTCCTTATATAGAACAAAATCGAAACAACATTGATGCAAATCCGAAATTTTACAAAAAAAGACAAGCCATTGTAGAGCATCCGTACGGAATCTTAAAACGGCTCCCAATAAATATCGGGAGGGGATTTTATTACATCATGACTAAAAGAGGAAAGAAACGTGCAAGTGCTGATGTTGGATTAATGTTCGTCGCGTACAACTTAAGAAGAATAATGAATATCCCTGACAAAAACATTTTCAAAAAATTCCTTAAAGAACTTGGCTTTTTATTTATTGGAAAATTGATCGATGCAAACGAAAATGGATTCACTAGAGCACTACCTATTTTTGAAGTATCAAAATCGAATCTCTTTTTAAGGGCTGCTTTAAGTGAACGTAATGCGTTTAAATATTTACTATATTTGATGATGATGGGTAGTTATTAGACGGACTGACGTTACCGGAAACCCTATTATCTACAGTGAAAAACAGGTAATTTATAAACTTAAATAACAGTTTTCTGACTACTTAGGACAACAACTTACTTCGTTACTGTGAGTTAAAAAAATCAAGTTCCAGACTACAAAACAAATTTTAATTCTGCTCTACTTCAAAGTGTTAATTAAGTAATTAATTCTTAAAAGTAAGATTAAATTAATTAATTTTGGCTCATCTTTTATTGCTTATAAATTCATCTATCCAATTTCTTAAATCTATTATGAACCAAAAAACAACTTCTCTTTTCTCAATTCTTTTTGTAATACTATCAATCGGAATTCTGAAAGCACAAACACTTTCAACTATAATATCAGGCCCCGAAAATAAATTAGAAATGAATGAGCGCACGCTTAAAGTTCTGGGGACCGATGGTGACGGACTCTATGTGCTTAGTTCCTCAAGGAGCCTTACAGGAGGTATGATGGAGAAATTTAAAATTCAAAAATACGATGTCGCTAATTTTACAAAAAAATGGGCGAAAGATTTTTCATTAAATATTTCTTCTGAACCATTTGAAGCCGCCTATTTAGTGAAAGGCAAAGTGTTGGTCTTTTATTCGACATGGGAAAAGAAGGATAAAACTAAGACATTAAATATTAAGACTATCTCTTCTACAGGAGAAATCAAAGATGATCCGAATAAGGAGGTACGAATCAAATCAGGGATGTTTGATTTCGCAAAAAGAGATTTTTACTTTGCTTTTTCACCAGACAGTTCAAAAATTCTTGTGGTAAATAAATTTCAGGACAAAAAAAAACCTGAAGAGGTCACGGCAGTGCTTCTGGATGCAATTTCTTTTAAGAAGATTTGGGAGAAAACGATTCCTAATAAATTTAACAATGCTTCAGTATTGTCATATTTCTATCGTACAGATAATGCTGGAAATTTGTATTACCTGTTGTCCTATTTAACTAGTGATATAGTGAATAATGTTTTTTGCAAAACCAAGGCTGCTGATGCAGAGCCGACTTCAATGCCATTGCAATTAGAATCAGGGAGAATAACCAACAGCAATCTTTTTAGTCGTTTGAAGGATTTCAATTACGATAATGCGGGAATAAGATTTATTGAAAGTGCAAATGAGATTTCATATGAATTAACAAGTGAAGGGCAATTGTTCATTGGCGGTATTTTTAAAGATTTCAAGCAAAGAAAAGCTGGGATGTTTCAATATTTGATTAACGCTGAAACAATGAAGACATTAAATAAAAAAGAAGAATTTTTTGATGCATCCATAGAGAACTCGTTTTCCTCATTCGGGAAAGTGAAGACCTCCTTCGGCTGCGATTATGCTATCCATAAAATTGAACAGGTGAAAGGTACATTCTTCGTTTTTGCAGATGCATTTAAATTGGTTGGATTTAATCCGGACAACACGGTGCTATCCGATACTTATGGGCAACTTCTCTTTACTTCTAAACAAGGTGAATTGGGATGGTCAATGTTTTTGCCTGGTAAATCAAGAAACGTAGGTACCGAACAAAATACCCTTCAAGTGTATTCCGGAAACGGCAAACTGAATTTATGTTACGGTATTCCCGACCCGAAAACAATTTCAGGCTCTTCCTTAGCTCCGTTACAAGCCAAATTCGAAGCAGCAAAGAATGCAAAAAACGATATAACATTCCTCTCAATTTCTGAGAAGGGAATTGATGATGTATTCGGTTATTCAACTCCGAACAAAAAAGAGAGTATTTATTTATTGGACAATTTCATTACATTGAATGGTTCATTCTTGCTGCCTTTTATTGATTTCAATAATATGACGGGGAAAAGTAATTATATAAAATTTGTACTAGTTGGTTTGAAATAATCAACCCGCTGCGAAGGATTTCAAATTCTTCACACTTTTTATTTGGAAAAAACAATATAAGAAATTGAAGAAATGTGTAATGGATAATCTGACATTTCACTCAGACTAAAGGGCATCCGGTAACAAGGGGTCTGCGATAGCGGGGGTTCCGTGCTTCGCAGACAGTTTTGTGCAAGGTGGAAGTTCAGATCTCCGAACAAAGTTTAGTGCAAATATTCACCGCCATCGCAAACCCCCGAAACGTCAAACTGTCTAAAAACTCACATCAAATTGTTTGCTACTTTTCATCCTTAATGAATAACAAAAGCGTCTGCGGATTATATTTACTGCATGCAATTTATACAAGGAAAAAACAGAACTCAGAGCATTCTTTTTCCTGAATCATTGGAGCAGATTATTGATCAGAGTAACGAAGTTCGCATGATCGATCTTTTTGTTGAGAGTATCAATATCCTGGATTTTAAGTTTATTGTCAAAACTTCTATTGAAGGAAGACCTTCTTATGATCCGAGGGATTTGTTAAAACTTTTTGTTTACGGATACTTGAATCAAATAAGATCATCACGGGCATTGGAAAAGGAATGCAAAAGAAACATTGAACTCATGTGGTTAATGAAGCAGCTAGCTCCAGACCACAACACGATCTCTAATTTCAGAAGAGACAATGAGAAAGC
>JANPNV010000004.1:0-13194 GCA_031427625.1 Bacteroidota bacterium | reverse complement strand
TTACTGCTGCCTCCCGTAGGAGTCTGGTCCGTGTCTCAGTACCAGTGTGGGGGATCATCCTCTCAGACCCCCTAGACATCGTAGCCTTGGTGAGCCGTTACCTCACCAACTAGCTAATGTCACGCATGCTCATCTGTAACCTCCGGAGATTTGATCACAAAACGATGCCGTTTCGTGATATTATGCGGTATTAATCTTCCTTTCGGAAGGCTATTCCCCAGTTACAGGTAGATTGCATACGCGTTACGCACCCGTGCGCCACTCGCCACCAGATATTGCTACCCGTGCTGCCGTTCGACTTGCATGTATTAGGCCTGCCGCTAGCGTTAATCCTGAGCCAGGATCAAACTCTCCATAGTAAAGTTGATTCTTAAAACTCTGTCAGGATTTGTTACTCTTGAATTAATGTCAATTAAAATTGACGGTATTCAGGGCTTGTTATTTCCTATTCAATTCTTCAAAGAACGTTTACTTATTCTTACAACTCCGTTGAGTCGCTAAGTATTCTTGTTTTTTTTAAGGGCTGCAAAGATACAAACGATTTTCTACTTTGCAAATACCTGATGACATTTTCCCTTATTTTTTCCTAATCTTCGGAGTATCAAAAGGAAATATTCTCCTTCGTGTATCAGATCCTTCCGATTGGACCCTCTTTTACTGCTTTTAACTAAGAAATAGAACTTTATTCGGGGTGCAAATGTAGAAAGATTCTGATAACAACCAATTCTTATTAAAACTTTTTATTAACAAATTCTGCTTTTAAAATAAACACCTTTTCTAAGGATTTGATGTCGAAACTGGTAACACCTTTCCATTGAAAAATTCACCCCCAGATAATGCAAAATCTGCTATCCATCTTGAAATCGAAATCGGATCTTCTGACGCTTTCATACCCGGAAATGCTGACTGAAACATCTCTGTCTCTACCGAACCCAATGCAAGTACATTCACTCGTATACCTATGTCCTTAAACTCCTCTGCCAGACACTCTGTTAGCGTGATTAAAGCTCCTTTGCCAGAACTGTATGCGGACAGCCCCTTAAATTTCATACTGCCTTGTATGCCTCCCATAGAGGAAATATTCAATACATGCGACTTTACCTTTTTCTCCGAATGATAATTCCCCTTCTCCAGCAATGGCATTAAATACCTGGTCATTTGTACAACCCCAAAAACATTTACATCATAGACAGATTGCCAGTCGTCGGGAGACAACTCACGAAAGGATTTATTAAGTAACATTCCCGCATTATTAATCAGAACATCAATGTGATTTACTTCCTTACTAATAATTGCTACTGCTTTCTCCACACTACCACTATCCGTAAGATCACAAACTATAGGAATGAGTCCAGAAGATTCGCCCGATTGACGCTGCAATTTTTTTAATAATGTCTCATTCCTGCTTATTGCAAATACTCTGTGATTACCGGAAAGATAACTGGCCATTTCATACCCTATTCCTTTACTCGCTCCTGTGATTACTATATTCATTTCAATTATTTTTTTACGATACCAAAGTACATGAATAATATCTTCATTTACCTATTAGAAATATCTACATTTACATTTACTATTATGAAAAAAATCATTCCAACCCTCCTGCTTTTTCTCGTATTTATTTCTGCTATTGCGTATGCTCAAAGCCCGCTGACAGAACGACAAGAACAGAAACCCAATAGCTCAATCTTCGACCGATTATATTTTGGTGGAGGAGTAGGACTTAATTTCGGAACTCAAACCTACATCGAAATATCTCCAATCGTCGGCTACAAAATTACAGATAGATTCTCGGCCGGACTCGGATTAAAATATATCTATTATAAATACAATGACGACTATCTTAACTACAGTACAAATATATACGGTGGCGGTCCATTCGCACGCTATTTTGTTCTAGAAGGATTATTCATTCACACCGAATTTGAAGTCCTGAATCTCGAAGTTCCCGACCCGTTGTCTTACCGATACTACAGAGCTAATATTACCAGCGTATTTCTCGGCGGCGGTTACCGCCAAATGATCGGCAACTCCAGTTCACTCGACATTCTGCTTCTTTACAATATCAACGAAAGCAGAAATTCTCCCTATCAAAATCCGATTATTCGTATCGGATTTGGATTTGGAATCTGATCCACTTTTAAACATTTAGTGAATGTATGGAAGTGCCCGGTAAATTTCCAGATCAACATTTCTCATAATCTTATTGTACTCATCCTGCTTTGGCAAATAATAAATAGTATAACCCTTCGCATAAAAATACACAGCTTCATCTTCCGAAAGGTAGTCTCTTAATGAAATTTTTAATTTGGATGTATCCCCACACTGCACAAACATCTGATTATACCATTTACCCGCTGCAAGTACACTCTTCCGGCCTATCGTATCTGTCGACTTTATCAGATCATCAACGAAGTGAACTCCATTCTTCCTCCTTGTTTCAAAAGACAGAACTGGCCCCTTTATTAAATCAAAATTTAATTTTTCGCCTGCTGCATTAAAACTAAATGAAGCTCTCGATGGTGTAGCCGCATCATATCTTTCTACAGGAGAAATAGTGCATATTAACGAAGATGCCATCAACATCAGACAAAAAAAGACAAACGCTTTATTGTAAAGGTATTTTCCAAAAATCAGAATTACAAATGGGATAATCGGTATAAGATAACCACTTTCCATGGGCAATTTTAAAAAGGCAATAATATATAAATCGATTGCTACCAGCCAGGCAATTACAAATTTCTCATTCACTGCTCGCGGGAATAAAAATTTCTTTAATGTTATTCTGTCTGGCAGTAAAATAAGCGCCGTCGATATTACTATTCCTAAAATACCCACCACACCCCATACTTCAATCGAAAATTTGTAAAGTACTTTCGCTATCGATGGATATGGAACATCATAATACCGAAAAAAACCAGAGCCATACTTCATCATCACGGGCAAAAACACAAGTATTGAGATGATGATAGCCGGTAAAAACAATCGAAGAATCCTTCTCACATTGTTTTTCAAGCCATCATTTTCAATCAGAAGTATTGAAAATGGGATTAACATGGCACCTGAAGTAATCCTTGTTCCCGTCGCAAGCCCAATCAGGATTCCGGCCCAAATAAGTTTTCCCCGCAATAAAAAATACATTGCGGCTAATATAAATCCTATAGCAACTACATAATCGATCGTTGCTGTACTGTTAATGTAATAGACCGGAACCAATGCTAACGTTACACTTGCGAGAAAAACATATTTAAAGCGAAGAACACGCAGCGTCAATGCAAAAAATAAAACTCCGGCCGCACTGAAAAATGCCGAAATAATATTCAATCCAATATATCCATAATTAACTGCCAGAGAACATAAAAATTCATGAACCGGAAAACCTGGCAAACGCGATGGTACATATAACCCAGTATCATGCAATTGTTTCGCGGTTATAGCAACAGACCATGAATCACCATCAATGCCAAAACCATTTGCCAGAAACGGAAGCCGCGATAAAAAAACGAGTATCGCCAACAACACAAACTGCCACTTCTCATTCTTCGTAATCTGGCTCACCTGATTTATTTATTGTTTTTAAGTTGTTCCGATTTATTTTCAAAGATGAATGAAAGTTCTTTTACTATCAAGTGAACTACTAATTAATCTCAACACTTGATTTGCCACTTCTCAAAAGTTTTCGGTTTTTAAATGTCCGATAAACCTGACTATTCTTTGCGACTTTCTTATTAAACGTGGATTAAGCGCTGAAGGATCAGACTTTCTCGGATCCGGCAAAATCACAGCTATTCTTGACGCTTCACTAATGCTTAATCTCGATGATGATTTATGAAAATATTTATTCGAAGCAGCCTCTACTCCATATATACCATTTCCCATCTCAATTACATTCAAGTATACTTCCATTATCCTTTTCTTACTCCAGAAAACTTCAATCATAAAGGTAAAGTAAACCTCAAAGCCTTTTCTTATCCAGGATCTCGAAGGCCACAAAAATACATTCTTAGCCGTCTGCTGAGTTATCGTGCTCGCTCCTCTCATCTTTTTGCCCTGATGTTTCTCATTATAATTTTCGGCTTTTTTTATTGCCTCAATATCAAATCCAAAGTGATCCTCAAATTTCTGATCCTCCGCAGCCATAACAGCTAAAGGCATTGTCGGACTAATCTCTTTAAGTGAAACCCAGTTTTTCTTTAGAATAACCTCATCACCATTACTCTTTTGTTCGACACAACGAATAATCATTAAGGGTGTGATCGGAATAGGAACGAACCTGAAAATAATTACCGAAAAAATACTTAAGCCAAAAAACCAAAGAAGGAATTTCAAAACTACCTTTCTTATTCTTTTCCACATCAATATTAATTTATACAGGACTGTTATTGAAAAACTAATCTGACTTTTTCATCCGGAAGCAAATCAAGCCAAAATAATAATTCAGTTCCTTCCTTTTTCCTCGTCAGCTTTTTCTCTAAAGCATATACACTGTTTGCATTAACTGAAAAAGTCACTCCTCTCAGTACTGCCTTTCCTGTATTATGCAACCTGACTGATCCATCAGGAAGGATTTCATACGAAATCTTTTCAAGAGAAGTTCTATAATCCAGCATTTCCCGAATAGTAGTAAGCCATATTTTCTCCTTTGCTCTGAAAGACGACAGTTTACCCAGAACTTTATTGAACTCTTCATTGGCAGTAACAACGCCATCAGTAATGTCATAGAATCCCGTTGAAGAATCTACTCTGGCAGGATAACAATGCACTGTAATATTGTTCCTATTCATTACCATGTCAGAAATTCTGACATCGCTGAATAAATACGACCAAAGATTTCCATCAGCCGGATCCATTGTATTCGTCGTTTTCCAATGGATAATGTCTCCAGTTCTTGACTTATGCGTCCAATAAAGTGGGGTTGGAAAAGCATCATCCCAACCGGAGTATGGGATAGAGAAAAATGAGTTATACGAATAGGATGAAAATGCGGGAGTATCCTCGTAAAAACAATTCCAAAAATACTTCAACCCATACTTTTTCCATAAATCGGCAGAATACCATTTTGACGTACTGTCTGTCCCGTCGCATACCAGGTCTTCCCTGTTGCTTAACGGTGAGTTATCATAACCATGATCTATCCATGTTGATGGATTAAAATCTCTTCTTGTTTGTTCTAACGCCTCCTCTAGAATTTTTCTATCCGTCGTAAACTGATCTGGCGTATGAAGACAAATCTCAATTCCACTTTCATCAAGCTGTCTCAAAAAATTTCTAAATCCTTCTGTCTCCTTAATAGTTGCGATCGGTCCAGGCATGAAACCAGCCTTTACAGAATTATCTGTCTTATCAGGATTCGAATAAAATACACTCTTCGTCACAGGAATACTGTACTTCAAAAATCCACCCGAACTGCTGTCGGGTCTGTGAATTTTTTCCGAACCAAAATACACTGCACGATGCGTTCTGATATCTGTATAATCGGCATGTTCTGTCCATATAAATGATGACTGATAACCATATGGATTATGCATCATCGTCGCAATTCTTGGTTTTACTTTAGTAAAGAAATAAGTAAACGATCCCTGCATTTTCGCGCCTTTGGAATATACACCAGCCGAACGATCTTCAAATTTATTCTGGCTTTTCGCCAACAAAGGAAAATACAATAAAGGGTGATCAGCCGAATAATCCAGATTAAATACGGCTAATTTATTTTTTACATCCAGTTGAACGGATGAGATTTCCGAGGGACGATATAAAGTAAAAAACGATTTACCATCAGACAAACTAAATCCTTCTTTATCGAGCCAGTATTCATTTTTGAAAAAGGCCGTATCACGTAAAGTCGACTTCTTATACACTTCAACTACAGGTAATGTAAACGATGTTATAACAGAATGCCTGTATAATATGACTGGCTGAGTAAAAGTTGAAAAAATCGTGAATGAAATGGATGCATCATCGCCTACAAAAATCTGCATTTCATTTTTTGAAATTTCATTTTTCGTTTTGAATTTAATAATCACTCCATTAATTATTACCGAATCACCTGAATATTCGAATGAATACGACCAGAAATTTTTTATCTCATTTTTATTTTTCAATTTCCATTCTGAATACATGGCTACTGAGCGAATCAGCGTATCACCGCTTAGATTCAAAATAATAATCCGTCCCGATTCATCGTTAAAAAACACATTCTGATTTTTTACCTGATCCAGCTTTCTCCAATTTCCTGACGCATCATTTACCGTAAAACCGACTGGCAGAAATGCCGGCATTTCTTTTTCATAAAATCGAATGTTTAGATCATCGATATCAATAGACTTTGAACGACCTTGATTCCATACATAAACAGCAATCGTAACATCGCTGCCTGTAAGCGATGATGGAATATCAATTTCATCTTCCATCAAATTCCATTCACCTGGATGCTTCAGCCTATTCGACAAATTCATTGAATTCCAGAATACGGTCGAATCTCTATAACCAAGTGTCACAACTAAAGAAAAATTCTGATCGACAAATTTAGCTCGAATCTGTTCACTGATTTTCAGATGAAGGTTTTTATTTTGACAACGCGTTGGTATTATTCCCTTATAGCCAAGGCCATATTCCATCGTTGAATCCATCGCTGAAAATAAATTTCCGGAAAAAGCATCTCCATGTACAATTGATTCATTAATCCAGGGTACCGAATCTGTCTTTAACTCCAGCGAATTTTTTATGCTGAGAATGGGCTCACGAGTCTGGGCACCTCCGATAAAACAGGAGAAGATAAAAAACAATACTGAGGTATATCGTAACATAATAAGCAGGCAATTGTTTGCCGTCCAAAAGTAAATGTTTTAATACTGTTATTTCGCTACCAGTTAAACATATTTCAGCATCATGATTAACAAATAATATAAATTTTATCGGGGATTGAATATTAGAAAATAGACGCTCACAAAAATGTCAGGCAACAATGAAAAAATTTCTGCTTCTTAGCAGAGAAATATAAAGCTTGATATACATTAAAAAATCAATCTGAATTTTTGACGGACTCCTTATTTACCTCCTTAGCCATAGTTCCTGCTCTGTTGCTATAAAAATCGGCGTTCTTTTTATCACCTGTTATCCTGTATAGGCGTGCAATACTATCATAGGAGGCTAAACAATCCGGATACATATCAAGATTTAATTTTAACAATTTGATCGCATCTTCATAACGCTGACGCTTGGTAAGCTCGGCAGCAATGAACGAAAGGTGCTCTTCGCTCGAAGGATATTTCTTTAATACAATATCGTTATGTGATAATGTTACCACTTTGGCAAGATGAGCGAATTCTTTTCTGATGAACGAAATACGTTTCATAAAATAATCGAATGGAATCATTCCATCGATAAGATCATTTTCATAGGCCGCCATACATCGATTCAGATAATCATAAGCATCCCATGTTTTCGTATTCTTTCGGCTGAATTGCTTAATCATTTTATCGCCTCTTACAAGGTAAACGGTATCTCCGTCCTGATTAATTAACTCATTAAAATTAACAAGCGATGCTAATGCAATCTGGGAATAATTCTGCGATTCATTTTTAAATCCTCTGCATGATGTTTGCCATATTTTTTGAAAAAGGTCTACTCCGCCTACTGTCGGATTAATAGTGTCGATCACACAGCTTACATTTCCTGCACCGGCATGATAAGCATGAAGCACTAGAAGTCTGAACCATAAATCAGTTTCATTATAAGAAACCATATGAGCATTCAGGAATTTTTTTATGTAGGGAATACATGCTGAATTGATAAGATTCGCAGCCGCTCTGGCCGATTTTTCTAAATCTGTTCTATCATCGACCTTACTATTTACATGCAATCCATATTTCAACGCTACTGTGCGCATAAGCTGGAAAGGACCATTGGCGCCAACATAGGATCTGGATTTACTTTTTCCCGGACTCTCAATAAGTAATATAGTCTGTGCATACCAGGGATCACAATTGGCTTTCTGAAAAACACTGATGGCTTTGCTGATATCTGCAAGCGTCTTCTTTACTTCGTAAAATTCACCCTTACCGGCAGTGATGTAAAGATTTGTAGCGCTGTCGAGACCATATGCACGACAAACACTGTCTTTGAAAAATATTTTTTGCGACTCTGTCTGGTTCATCCAGATATTCCGATTGATTTTATTGACCGGTTTTCTGCAATATGCGATATTGATGATGCATGTATCGCTTGTCATGCTAATCACATTGCGCCAGAAAGCTGTCTGAGGTAAGGTATCCCATCCGTCTGTATATAATGATGGATCGCTGATAAAACTCATCGAAACAGTATCCTGCCAGCCTACTATTGTTTTCTTTGTATATGCATATGACTTTACTTCCTGACCTTTCGACCAAAAGGACAATAATAAAGCTGCTACAAATACAATAATTATTTTACGCATAATCCGGCTAATACAATAACGCTTTTATGTCCAAAAAGTTGAACGAAAAAATTGAATTCCTTACACTAAAAATCAATTAGCTGCGCTGCTTTTCTTTATAACGTTTTATTTGACGTGTCAATGTATCGACACAAAGATCAGTAGCCTCTTCGAAAGTACGGCATTGCTCTTTAGCCATGAGATCATTTCCAGGTATCTGAATCAAAATCTGAACAATTTTGTTTTTCATGTCGCTTGCTTTATCAAGCTTTAGTACGACTTCGCCACCGATAATATGATCATAAAAATGAATCAATTTATCTACTTTTTCCTGAATAAACTCGAGCAGTTTTGAATCTGCATCGAAGTGAATTGACTGAACTCTGATTTTCATAAAAATCCTCCCAAAAAATTTAAGCTCTTGGATGAGCTTGTTTATAAACTTGTTTTAACTTTTCTATTGTATTGTGTGTATAGACCTGCGTTGCACTCAGGTTAGCATGGCCTAAGAGTTCCTTTACACTATTAATATCTGCGCCTCTATTCAACATATGTGTAGCAAATGTATGCCTTAGAATGTGTGGGCTTTTTTTATCGAGTGTGGTCACTGAACCTAATCTTTGCGTTACTATTCTGTAAACAAATTTTGGGTAGAGCCTTTTACCTTTATTTGTCACAAAAAAAGAAGGTGACTTTTCCACAGCTTTCTTCCTTTCCTGAAGGTATGTAATTATGAGCTCTTTCAGTTTATTTGTAAACGGTATAATGCGCTCTTTGTTTCTTTTTCCTAAAACTTTGACCTGTGATTGATAAATATCGAAACTAGAATCATCAAGTCCAATAAGTTCTGACAATCTCATACCCGTAGCATAAAAAATTTCGAGCATGAGTCGATCTCTAAGCGCTTCAAATCCGCTACCAAAATCACAGTCGCTGAAGAGCAAATTCATTTTTGTCTCGTCAACAAAAACAGGAAGGCGTTTCGAAGTTTTCGGAGATTGAACTTTTATCATCGGGTTAGATGTAACAATACCCTGACGAAGAAGGAACTTGTAAAATGTTTTTAGTGTCGTAAGTTTTCTGTTAACTGACCTTGGGCTGATCTCCTTTTCCATCAGCTCAACAATCCAGGATCTGATCATGGAGTGAGTGACTTCTGCAGGATTTTCCGTCTCGTACATGGAATTCAGATACGAGGAAAACTGTTGCAAGTCGTTCTGGTAGGCCAGAACCGTATGAGAAGAGAATCTCTTTTCGTATCGTATGTATTGAAGAAAACTGTTTATATCCATAAATAAAAAAAAGAGAAAAAATGCCTATGCATTTATTTCTCCTCTTGAAATTTCTTTTTGATTACCAACATTGTTACAATTGTGTTCAATGCTAGTAAAGATAAAGAATTAATGTCTTGTATGGAATAAAAAATTAGAGCGTATTGGTACGCTGCATCATATCACGGTATTTGGCGTGTATGACTTCCTGACGACGTTCAACCGATGGCTTTTCGAAAGTCTGGCGGCGACGTAGTTCACGAACTACTCCTGTACGCTCAAATTTCTTCTTAAACTTTTTTAACGCTTTGTCTATTGACTCGTTTTCCTTGATTGGTACAATGATCATTTAACAATATTATTTAGGGACGGCAAAAATAGTATATTCTGGTGGATTTGCAAATAGTTCAGTGTATTTAGTACGAAGTACAAAGTACAATGAGAGATGTTACCCATATTTTAGTGGGGATGTAATTATAATAGGCTGATTCTTTTGAGGTTATTTAAGTATTTCTCTGGAAATCACTAGCTTCTGTATTTCACTCGTGCCCTCTCCAATGGTGCAAAGTTTCGAATCACGGTAAAATTTTTCTGCCGGAAAGTCCTTCGTATAGCCATAACCGCCAAAAATCTGAACGGCCTCAGTGGAAACATAGACACATGTTTCTGAGGCATAATATTTTGCAAAAGCACTTTCTTTAGTGCATTTGAGACCTTTACTCTTCAAATCGGCAGCCTGAAGTGTCAATAATTCTGATGCTTCTATTTTTGTAGCCATATCAGCCAGTTTAAAGGCTATGGCTTGAAACTCAGATATTGGCTTACCAAATTGCTCCCTTTCTTTCGAGTATTTTAAAGCAGCATCATAGGCTCCTTTTGCAATTCCTAAACTAAGGGCAGCAATCGAAATTCTTCCTCCATCCAATACTTTCATGGCCTGACGAAAACCATCGCCTACATTACCAAGAACCTGACTTTTATGAATACGGCAGTCATCGAAAATTAATTCTGCTGTCTCAGAGGCACGCATGCCCAACTTATTTTCCTTCTTGCCTCCACGGAAACCTTTAGTTCCCCTTTCAACGACAAATGCTGTTATGCCATCAGAATCTAAAAGATCACCTGTGCGCGCAAGAACAACTGCTACATCTCCGCTGATACCATGAGTAATCCAATTCTTCGAACCATTTATTATCCAATAATCGCCATCCTGTTTTGCCACACATTGCATGCGCATAGCATCACTTCCAGTATTCGCTTCTGTTAATCCCCAGGCACCTATCCATTCTCCCGAAGCAAGTTTTGGCAAATATTTTTTCTTCTGCTCTTCATTACCAAATTGATAAATATGTCCGGTACATAGTGAATTATGGGCAGCCATAGACAAACCAATGCTTCCACATACACGCGACACTTCGACAATAGCAGTGACGTATTCAAAATAACCAAGACCGGCACCGTTATATTCATGAGGAATAAGAATTCCCATCAGACCCAGCTCTCCCATTTTTTTGAAAAGATCGACTGGAAATATTTGTGCCTCATCCCACTTCATCATATCGGGACGTATATGAGTTTCAGCAAAACGCTTTATTGTCTCAGCAATCATTAATTGATTTTCTGATGGAGATAAATTAAATTCTGTTGTCATGTCTGTTGATTTTTCCACAGAATCCGACATTGATTGATTGCTATTCATAAATTTTTGCGGATAAGACTAATCGGGCATTATGTAAGGTGCAAGTTTACGGAAGATTTCATCAGTTACCAAAGGGATAAGCTTCATCTCCTCTACTGTCGTAAATCCCTTATGCTGCTTTCTGTAACTACAGACGAGGCCTGCAAGTTTCCCTCTCATATAAGGATGTGATGATATGACATTAAATGAATCCGTGTTCAGGTGTATTCGTCGAAATGGAATGGAATCGCTGAGTAATATTTGTCCGAGCAATGACTGATAAAGAGAATCGGTTATTCCCCAAACCTCTGTTAACTGATCCAATGAGGAGAATCCACCCAGCTTTTCCCTGTAACGCACAATTCTTGATGCGAGGACAGGGCCGATTCCCCTCAGCATTGTCATCGTCGTTGAATCGGATTTTGAAAAATCAACAACAATCTGTTTACGAGCCGGTTTCTTTTCATCCCTCGTTTTTATCATGGTATCAGGAAGAGCAATAAAGGGGAAAAGTATTTCATATTCGGCCGCACTGATGCAATACATTTTTTGGAAATCTTTTCTTGTTTTAAATTTCCCGCCGTGAGCAACATAATTTTTTATCATGCTGATTTGTTTGTCTCTCAATCCTATTTTCCGGAAATCACTTTCACTTGTTGTATTTGGATCGAACCGGAAAAGACTTGCTTCTCTTTTTATTTCTGAAATAACAGTCGTCGATTTTACATTATTGTTTTCGATTTGAGCTTCGATCAATTGCCTGACGATTTTTGCATCGGGCACAGGAAAATCGCCGCCTGTTGTCTTCAGATAATACAAGACTAAAATCTGTGCAATTAATATAAAGGCTAAGAAAAGCGAACCTCTTCTTTCGCGGGCGGAAAAGTTAAAGTATTCGAGAAGGGGCGATCTTATTTTTTTCTTCTTCATGTGAGGCATCAGCGACACCTCAAAAAAATCAATCCTTTCGTTCAGATGCAACCAATAGAAGCTGGTTCTTTAAATAGGCTAATCCGTCTAAAAAAGATCGGGGCCTGAAGTCAAGTTCTCTGGTAGCCTTTTCGATGATAAATCCTGTGACTGGCGGACGTTTAGCCGGCTGGTTTAACTCTGCTGAGCTGACAGGCTTAATGTATGATGAATCGAGTTCAAAATAATCGGCGACAATTTTAGCGATATCAAGGATGTTCATCACCTCTCTACCGGACACATGGAAAATCCCCTGCGATTTTTTCAACGCAGCGGAAATACATGCCTGTGCTAAATCCTCAGCAAGCGTCGGCGACCTGAACTGATCGTTGATTACGGTAATTGTTTTTTTATTCTTCAATGAATTATAAACCCAGAGAACGACATTCGAACGACTGTTATCATCTACGACACCATAGATGATGATTGTGCGAAGTATGGACCAGCTCAGACCGCTTTTCATTAAAAGTTTCTCTGATTCATCCTTTGTATAGGCATAATAACTTAATGGATCAGTAGCATCTGTTTCCACATAAGGCCCCTTCATTCCGTTGAACACAAAATCAGTCGAAAGATGTACGATATGCGATTGCATTTTTTTACAAGCTTCAATCAGGTAACTGACAGCTTCCACATTTTGTTTCCAGGCTTCTTCCTTGTTTAGTTCGCAGGCATCGACATTCGTCATTGCGGCAGTATGTATGATTGAATCGGGCGAGTATTTTTCGATGATTGAAAAAACTTCATCCTTATTTGTTAAGTCGAGTTGCTCGTAGATGTAGCCACTCTTTTCCTTCATACGGTTTTCTCCACGCGATGTACTGATACATCGGATATCCTCCCTATTCGTTAATGCATAA
>JANPNV010000003.1:0-22139 GCA_031427625.1 Bacteroidota bacterium | reverse complement strand
AGTTGGTTTGCAGGATGTATCGGTGGTTCGCCCGGAAGAGTATATTCACTTTCTATTTCTACTCCAACTCACATTTCCGGAAATTCAACATTCTGTCCTGGCTCAAGCACAACACTAACATTTAATAGTACGCCCGGATATACATACCAATGGAGACGAAATAATAATGATATTTCATCAGCAACAGATACATTTTATACTGTCACACAAAGTGGATCTTATACAGTCAGAATTATCGATCATGGATGTTCTTCTATTTCCGATACGCTGGTAGTTTCAATCGTAACATCCGGTCAGGCTCCAGTTGCGTCTTCAGTGAATCGTTGCGGAGATGGTTCTGTAACATTAAGTGCCGTTGCATCTGATTCTATTTATTGGTTTGATGCTCCTAATGGAAATATCGTTGGAACGGGTTCGACATTTACAACTCCATCATTGACCAGTTCAACTACTTATTTTGTTCAGTCAAGTCTTTCTTGTCCGAGTGCGCAAGTTGCCGTTGATGTCGTAATCAATCCTGTGACTTCCGTTCCAGTCATTTCGAACATTACACAATGCGGCCCCGGCGCGGTAGTTTTAAATGCAACCGATACGGCAACTATTTACTGGTACAATGATGCAGTAAGCGGAGCATTAATTTACACAGGAGATGTATTTGTTACAGGTTATATTCCACATGATACAACATACTATCTGCAAGCCGGAGATATTTGTCCGAGCGAAAGAATAGCCGTTGATGTGGTAATATCATCATCACCTTCACCGGTAGTAAATACTGCTTCACGATGCGGAACAGGTTCATTGGTTTTGACTGCTAGTTCTTTTGCACCAGTATTCTGGTTCGATTCAATTGTTGCGGGAAATCAAGTTGGAAGCGGAGTTAATTTTCTTACTCCTGTTTTATCAGCGTCAAGAACATATTATGCTGAATCAAATAATGGTTGCGCAAGTGCCCGTGTTCCTGTTATAGCATCAGTAAATCCAATTCCTGCGCCTCCGACAGCATCGGATAGTATACATTGCGGAGGCGGTCAGGTGTCATTATATGCAACATCTAATTTCCAGGTTGTTTGGTATAGCGCAGCTACAGGGGGAACATCACTCGGAACAGGTTCATTGTTCTTAACACCCGTGATTAATAATACCACAACATTCTATGCGGAGTCGTTTGATATTTGTTCGAGTTCAAGAACGCCAGTTGCTGCCATTATAGATGCTTTACCACCTCAGCCTTCAGGTGTAGATGTAAGTTTATGCGGAAGCGGAAGCGCTTTGCTGAGTGCAACTGCGGGCAGCCCGGTTTATTGGTTCGATCAGTCTTCGGGCGGAACTGTTCTTGGAACAGGAAATTCATTTATTACTCCTGTAATTTCTACTACGACAATTTATTATGCAGTAGCAATTGCTAACTGTTCCAGTTTGGCGACGCCTGTTACTGCAATGGTAACATCAATTCCGTTATCTATCCTTGGTAATGACACAGTAGTGCAATCCGGTAATTCATATGTACTGGATGCGGGTTCGGGCTATGATTCCTATCATTGGTCGACAGGAGAAACAACTCAGAGAATCACCATAAACAACTCTTCAATTTATTCAGTAGAAGTTTTTCTGAATGGTTGCAGCTTTATTGATACTATTAGTCTCACACTTGTTCTTGGAATCCAGGAAGCCAGTGCGATTGATGCAAACATTCATTTGTTTCCGAACCCTGTCAGAGATAAAATGACAATACAGCTTGACAGTAAAAAGTCGGGGAAGGCTGTTGTTACTATTTGTGACATCGCAGGTAGGGAACTTCTTACAGAAGACATTAGATTAATTAGCGGAATAAATTCCAACGTCTTCGACATGTCATCTTTTGCAAGTGGAATTTATATATTAACGGTGAGATCCGGGGATTTTATGAAAGCACTTTGTATTACTGTTGAATAAATATTATTCGCTAAAAAAACAGAACGATGCCCGGTTTTTCCGAGCATTTTTTATTCAATAATGTTTGATAAATACAGCTTCTTTCCATTGAATTAATAAATTTGAGCCGTAAATGAATTTTGAACGATGAATACCAAATTATGGTTTGCTCAGCGTTAATTTTTTGTTAATTTGCATTCACTCTCTCAAAATTTAATGTTCAAACGAATGACGAAATTATTACGTCTGCGCCACTGTCTGTTTATTTTTTTGATATCAGCAATATCTTTATTGTCCAATATAAGTAATGTTTCAGCAGCTTGTAATGTTCCACTTGGCATATATACTACTTCCATAACCACAACTTCGGCAATATTAAACTGGGCGCCAACTGTGGCCGACAGTTTCTTGTTACGATATAATGTCACAGGAACAAACTCTTTTAAATTCAGGATGATTAAGCCGGGAACAGCAATAAATACAACCGTAACAGGACTGTATCCAAATACAAGTTACAGTTGGGTTATTCATACATATTGCAGCGGTGGAGTATCTGGCTTGTATCAATCTACTCCCGCTCAATTTACCACAAGTGCAGGAACGGTTCCATGTGTTATACCCAATAATACTGAGTCAAATTCAATCGGGCCATTCTCTGCAGTGATTTCATGGAATCCTACGGTATCAGCAGATAGTTTCCTTATCCGATACGTTCCGCGTAATACGTCAAATTACGCATGGCAAAAAATTCTTGGCTCGAATCATTCTCTAACATTAACAAATCTCGCTCAAAATACCATATACGATTGGTGGGTCAGAAGTGTTTGTGCAAGCAATCCCGCACAATCCTACGGCTCGATGAATTCATTTACAACTCTTTCTTCAAGTTGTGGAATCGCAGATCCATATTTTTTTCTCGTCACTAATATCGGATACAACTCTGCTATTTGTAGCTGGAGAGTTGTTACAGCTGCTGTCAGTTATAATATCCGATATTCGGTACGCTACTCTAACGTTTGGACAACATTATCCTCGACAACAAATACAAAAGGACTTTCCGGACTTTTGTCAAACACCACTTACGAATTTCAGATACAGACAATTTGTACTTCCGGCGCCGGACCATGGACAACAAGCAGGCTTTTTCAAACAACGACTTCTACACTTGCACTTACAAGAGGACCATACCTGCAACAATCAACCGAGTCAAGTATTTTCATTCGCTGGAGAACAGGAATACCAAGCGATGCAAGAGTTAAATACGGAACGAGTTCAAGCAATCTGAATATGACTGCCGACAATCTCATCTTTACCACTGAACATATTGTTCAACTCACAGGGTTATCATCAAACACAAAATATTTTTACTCTATAGGATCAACAGGAACTACTCTTCAGAGTGATACAGGAAATTATTTTACTACAAATCCACCAGTGGGTTCAACGGGCCCTGTCCGAATCTGGACAATCGGCGACTTTGGCGTAGCATCGGCCGGACAAAGAGCAGTAAGAGATGCATACTCGAATTTCGCCGGCTCTGCTAATACAAACATCTGGCTTTGGGTAGGTGATAATGCTTATTCAGACGGAACGGATGTTGAGTATACCAATAATGTATTTTCAATTTATCCATATCAAATGAAAAAATGGGTGATATGGCCTGCAACAGGAAATCATGATCTGCATTCAGCGAATGCTACATCGCAAACAGGACCATACTTCGACAATTTTACATTACCCAAAGCAGGAGAGGTTGGCGGTGTACCAAGTAATACAGAAGCATATTACTCTTTCAATTATGCGAACATACATTTTGTATGCCTTGAATCTACCGATGCAGCATTCCGTGCAACAAATGGTGCGATGGCTACTTGGCTTGTGAATGACCTGGATGCAAACTCACAGCGATGGACAATCGTATATTTTCATCATCCGCCATATTCAAAAGGATCGCATGATTCTGATGTTGATATTGAAATGGTTCAGATGAGAAGTAATATAATTCCAATTCTGGAAAATAAAAAAGTTGATCTTGTCTTAACAGGGCATAGCCACTCTTACGAAAGATCAATGATGTTGAAAGGACATTTCGGACAGGAGGCATCATTTAATGCAGCAACAATGGCTGTGAATTCGGGCAGCGGAATTTTTCCTACACCGTATGTAAAATCTTCTCCATCATATTCGGGAACTGTTTATGTTGTATGTGGTGTATCCGGACAAATAGGAGCCACAACATCGGGTTGGCCGCACAATGCAATGTATTCTTCATCAATCGCATCTTTTGGCTCACTGGTTCTCGATATCGTTGGTGATCGTCTCGATTGCAAATTTCTTACAAGCACAGGTTCTATCTTCGACCAGTTTACAATTCAGAAAAACGGAACGCCTCTTCAAAAAATAGCACATGAGTCTATGGATCCAGCTGTTCCTGCCGGAGATCCCCTACAGATTTTTCCAAACCCATTATTATTTCAATCGACGATTCGTTATGTATTAGAAAATAATTCTCCTGTACGAATGGAGATTACCGACATGACAGGACGTGTGGTTTATATGATCATGAATGAGGAACATGAAAAAGGAGAATACGAAATCAAATTAAATAAGTCTGATGTAGTTCTTCCCGGTGGAATTTATTTTCTCAGGATGATTGCAGGAGAAAGATCCTACCTCAAAAAATTTGTTGTCAACGATTAAATTTATTTTTAATCGATAATGATTAAAGGTGAATACAGATATTTTTTTCCTCTGTAAAAAAATTCAACGCTTCAAAGCCGCCTTCTCTACCCACCCCAGAATTTTTCATTCCACCAAATGGTGTTCGCAAGTCGCGGACAAGCCAGCAATTAATCCAGATAATGCCGCTCTCAACTTTGGCAGCGACACGGTGTGCACGACTTAAATTTTCTGTCCAGATTGTTGCTGCAAGTCCATACTCCGTGCAATTCGCATAAAGAAGAGCTTCTTCTTCCGTATCAAATGGCATAATGGTAACAACAGGTCCGAATATTTCCTCCTGATTCGTCCGGCAATTATGCGGAAGACCTTCAATGACTGTCGGTTCAATAAAATATCCGTTTTTACATCGGCCACCAGGATTTACCGCATTTCCTCCGGTAAGAATTTTACCACCTTCTTCACGGGCAATAGAAATACAGGAAAGAATTTTATCGAAATGAGTTTTGGAAACAATCGCTCCTATTTTAATTTTCTCGTCGAGCGGATCACCGACTGTTAATTTTTTAGTTGCTTCGACAAAGGCAGTTTTAAATTTTTCATAGATACTTCGTTCGACTATAATACGGGAGCCACACAGACAAATTTCTCCTTGATTAGAAAACGAAGAACGGATCGATGTCTTAACTGCTTTATCAAAATCACAATCAGCAAAAATGATATTTGGATTTTTACCTCCCAATTCGAGTGATAATTTTTTAAACATAGGAGCTGCAGTTCGTGCAATGAGCTCGCCCGTTTTTGTGCCACCGGTAAAACTAATGGCTGATATTTTTTTATGACTAACGATGGCCATGCCGACTTTATGTCCCATGCCGTGAACGATATTAAGAACACCTTTCGGTAATCCAGCCTCTATACAAACCTGGCTTAGCATAAATGCAGTCATTGGCGTAACCTCTGAAGGCTTTGCCACAACACAATTTCCACTTGCGAGCGCCGGCGCGATTTTCCATGTGAAAAGATATAATGGCAGGTTCCATGGAGAGATACAACCTGCAATTCCTATTGGTGTCCTAAGCGTATAATTGATTGCAGAATTTTCCATTGCATGCGCTTCAGTAGCATTATGCAATGCAGCAGTAGCGTAGAAATATAAATTAGAAACGGCACGTGGAATATCAACAATCCTCGCAAGAGTGACCGGCTTTCCATTGTCTATTGATTCAGCGAGCGCGAATTCTTCGAGGCGGGCACTTATCATTTCTGAGATACGGATGAGTATCGCCGATCTTTTTTCTTTTGCCATGCCCGACCACTCTTCGAATGCATGCGAAGCCGCTTTTACTGCAAGCTCAACATCGGATTCATCAGAATCGGGAATAAGGCTGTAAACTTCTCCTGTTGATGGGTTGATGTTATCAAGATAATTTCCCTTCAGCGGAGCTGCCAGTTCACCATTAATATAATTGAGAATTTTTTTCATGACATCATGATATTATAGCGATGAAGTTCGTCCGCCATCAACTGGAATATTTATCCCTGTTATGTATGATGCAGCAGGAGAAGCAAGAAAGGCGACAGCATTTGCAACTTCATTGGGAGAAGCAAATCGATGCATCGGAATTTCATTCATCATTTCTTCTGAAACAGCAGATTGAGAAATACCCGACTTGGCTGACTTATTTTCAATAATCGATTTTAATCTACCTGTTTCTGTGGCACCGGGCAGTACGTTGTTGACGGTTATTCCGAAAGGGGCAACTTCATTCGACCAGGTCTTTGACCAGTTCGCTACTGCGGCTCTGATTGTATTCGAAACTCCGAGGCCTTTGAGAGGTTGTTTCACAGACGTTGAAATAATGTTGATGATTCTTCCATATTTCTCATTTTTCATTCCTTCCAAAACAACCTGCGCAAGAATTTGATTACAGATGAGATGATTAGAAAACGCTTGCCTGAATTCGTCAGTAGTTGCTGTTACAATCGGCCCGCCCGGAGGCCCGCCTGTATTGTTGACGAGAATATGTACCGCACCGTTTTCACGTATGTAGGTCTCAGTTTTCTGTTTTAGTTCATCCGGATTTTCAAAATTGGCTACTATATAACCGTGGTTTTTTCCGGGAGTCAGAGCATTGAGTGTCTTTTTCAATTCGTCTTCATTTCTGGCAATCAGGACGATTTCTGCGCCCAATAAAGAAAGCTCTTCGGCGATAGCGCGTCCTATACCCTTTGTGCTTCCGCAGACAAATGCTCTTTTTCCAGTTAAATCGATGTTCATTGATTGTTGCTTGAGATGACGGTAAGAAATAGTTTTTTAGAGTTGACTTAAAGTTTCTATTTTTGGATAATTGAGTTACAAAACTATTAATAATCTTTACAATCTTATTTTTGAATCAGTCATACCTCAATTTATATAGCCATGGCAGCAACAAAAGGATTAAATTTTAAAAAGTGGATAGATGAGAATAGGCATTTATTAAAGCCGCCGGTAGGTAATCAGGTTGTTTTTAAACCCGATCAGGATTTTATTGTGATGGTAGTTGGTGGCCCTAATGCAAGAAAAGATTATCACTTTAACGAGACGGAGGAATTTTACTACCAGCTTGAAGGCGACATCGTTGTAAGGATTGTGGATGATGGCAATCATGTAGATATTCCAATAAAGGAGGGTGAAATATACCTTCTCCCGCCAGGTATTCCTCACTCACCACAACGTGGTGCAAATACAGTTGGCCTTGTTATGGAAGTTCAACGCAAGCCTGGAATGAAAGACGGATTTATTTGGTTCTGCGAAAATTGCAAAAACAAACTTCATGAAGAGCATTTTGTGATGACAGATATTGTAACTCAGCTGCCACTTGCCATGGAAAACTTTTATAGCAATAAGGATCTTCGAACATGTAAAAAGTGCGGAACCGTTATGGAGCCACCTGTAATGACTTCTTAATTATATGACTGTAAAATTAACGAGAAAAGAAAAAATCGCGCTTCAACAAAAGTCGCCGGTATTTTCACCCAAGAAAATTGAAAATATAAATATTAAGAATCGCTCCATACAGCGTATTCTTGGTTTATTTATAGCGGCAGTAGCATTTCTTCTTTATGCGAATACATTAAATCATGAGTTTGTTCTGGATGATTACGGTCTTATCAAAGATAACGTTCAGACAAAGCAAGGAATAAAAGCAATACCTGAAATATTTAAGACATCGTATCGCTACGGAATGAATATTACGGATTACTCATTGTATCGCCCGTTGTCAAAAGCAATGTTTGCAATTGAATGGAGCATCGCTCCTGATTCTCCGGCACTCGGTCATTGGATCAATGTATTGTTATATGCTTTCTTATGTTTTGTTTTGTTTCGGGTACTTTGTAAATACATGAATGGAAATCTTCTTGTTCCGTTTATTACTACCTTAATATTTGCAGCACACCCGATACACACTGAAATTGTTGCCAACATAAAAAGCCGCGACGAAATAGTCTGCCTTTTACTGTCTCTTTCTGCTCTATGGTATTTTTATTCTTACATCACTAAAAATAAATCCTGGTATTTATTCGCCGGCATTGCATGTTATTTTGTTGCATTGTTTTCAAAAGAGTCAGCAATTACCTTTCTCGTTGTGATTCCTCTTTTCTTTTATTTTTTTACTAATGCCGACAAAAAGAAATATACAAATACACTAATTGGTATGGTGATTTGTACGGGTATATTCCTGTTGATTCGAAGAAGTGTTCTGGGAAATGTTCAGGTCGAAGTACCCGCTGAAGATAATTCCATTGCCGCCATCAAAGGATTTTTTCTACAGAGAGTGAATGCGATTTACATTATGGGTTATTATTTAAAACTACTTGTTTATCCTGCGCCACTGGCGTCAGATGGATCGTACAATTCATTTCCGGAAATTGGACTTGCCAGCTGGAAGTTTCTCGTCTCTTTTGCCGTTTATGCCGCCGCCGCTGTCTATGCATTCATGCGATTCAAAAAGAAGGACATCGTTTCTTTTGGAATCATTTATTTTTTTGTCACAGCATCGATTGTATCAAATGTCATTATACTAATAGGAACAAATTACGGCGAACGTCTTATGTTTATTCCTTCACTTGGATTTTGCATTATTATAGGATTTCTGATATCAAAAATATTTAAGTCAGTTACCATTGAAAATACTTATCCCGACGCACTTTCATTTCTAAAAACATCGATAAAACCAGTCGCTCTTGTAATGGCTATTGTTGTCTTATTTAGCTTTCAGGTTATTGGCCGTAACATGGAGTGGAAGGATAACATTTCACTTTATAATGCCGATATAAAGAAAGTGCCGAATAGTGCCCACATGCTTTTTTATCTTGCCAATCACATTTCTACGGAGGATTATCTGGCAGCTTTACCAGACAGTTTAACAAGAAACAATAGTCGTTACAAAGCAATAGAATACCTGACGAAAGCGGTTACTATTTTCCCGAAATATGCAGATGGATATCAGCGAAGAGGGTTTATCTATAATCAACTGCATAGGGAAGATCTGGCTGAAGCTGACTATAAACAAGCGCTGTTTTATAATCCCTCACATCCTATTGTCTTTAACAATTACGGTACGTTATGCTTTAACCAGAGAAGATATAATGATGCCATGGAAAATTTTAAACAAGCTATTCGTTACAATCCCAGATATGCTCATGCATTAAATAACCTGGCGAGTATTTATGGAGTATATGGACAAGGAGAATTAGAGGCAATTACAACCGACCCTGCAAACTCAGCAACACATACACGACAAGCACGCGAGAATTTCGAAACTGCAGTTACATATTTCAAAAAATCAATTAACGTTGATCGTGAATTTGCAGAACCATATAGATTGCTTGCCGTAACTTATAGAAACCTGAACGATAATGCGCAGGCAGAACAGTACGACAAATTATATAAAGCAGTATTAGCAGAGAATAATGTTAAAAATTGATATCCATACTCATATCATTCCCAAAGATCTTCCTGATCTGAAAAAAAAATATGGTTATGGTGGATTTATTTCTCTTGAACATCATAAACCATGTTGTGCAAAGATGCTCATCGACGGAAAATTTTTTCGCGAGATAGAAGATAATTGCTGGGATCCGGAAGTCAGGTTGATGGATTGTGGAAAACACAATATTCATGTACAAGTACTGTCAACGATTCCGGTTATGTTCAGCTATTGGGCAAAAGCGGATGATGCACTCGATCTGTCAAAATTCCTTAACGATCATATCGCCGGCATCGTTCATAAATACCCCGACCGATTTATCGGACTTGGTACTATTCCGTTGCAGTCATCGTCATTAGCTATAAAAGAACTTGAAAGATGCATGAGCATCGGACTCCGTGGTGTTCAAATTGGTTCACATGTTAACGACTGGAATCTAAACGAGCCCGCACTTTTTCCATTCTTTGAAGCAGCCGCAGAATTGGGAGCAGCCATTTTTGTACATCCATGGGAAATGATGGGTAAGGAAAAAATGCAGAAATACTGGCTGCCATGGCTGGTTGGAATGCCTGCCGAATCATCGCTGGCGATTTGCTCGATGATTTTTGGTGGCGTGTTCGAAAGACTCCCCAAACTTCAGGTTGCATTCGCTCATGGCGGAGGATCTTTTCCTGCTACCATCGGAAGAATCGAGCATGGATTTAACGTGAGACCCGATCTTGTCGCTGTCGATAATAAAGAGAACCCCAGAAAATACCTGAAGAATTTTTATCTCGATTCTCTCGTACACGATCCGAAGATGCTTCAATATCTGATCGACCTGATGGGAGCCGATCGAATCGCTCTTGGAACAGACTATCCTTTTCCTCTCGGAGAATTAGAGCCGGGAAGCTTAATTTCCTCTATGTCGCTCGACGATATTACAAAGGAAAAACTACTTAGCGGAACGGCTCTCGAATGGCTGGGAATGAAAAAAGAACAATTTACAAAAGCAGCGAAAGCTACTTATTAGAATTACTGAAAGAATTTAAATGTTCTTTCTCCGTTTTCATTTTACTCGCTCATGAAATATTATCTAGCCCTGATACTTTTATTTAATCTATCTGTTCATGCACAACAGCCATTTGCAATTGTTGAATTATTCACAAGCGAAGGATGCTCTTCTTGTCCGGCAGCAGATAACCTTTTGGGCGAAATAAAAACCAATGCAGAAAAGTCAGGGCAAAACATTATTACACTTGCCTATCATGTCGATTATTGGAACAAACTCGGATGGAAAGATCCTTATAGTAAGTATCAATATACTATCAGACAGGAAAACTATTCAAGAGTGTTGGCTGATAAGGAATTGTTTACTCCTCAAGCAGTCATTAACGGAAAGTTGTCGTGCACAGGATCACGAAAGGAAGAGCTTTTAGGGAAAATTACAACAGAGTTGAAAACATCTTCCGGAATCATTTTGGAAATAAAAAAAGACTCACTCAAGAATGATACACTCTTTCTATCATACAAACTACAAAAAGAAAATCCTGATTATGTTTTGCGTCTTGCGTTAACAGAAGATGGATTGTCGGGAAAAGTTTCGACGGGAGAAAATTCCGGAAAAACTCTTTTTCATGAAAGCGTTGTGAGGTCACTTTTCTCCGTTAACATTCCTTTACAAAACGGCCAGACAAAAATTTTCTCAAATGTATTTACCGGAAAGGGGAAACGACATCTTATTGCATTTCTCCAGCTAAAGAAAGATATGCGCATTGTTGCTGCTCAAAAGGTAGACCTGTTAGTCGAATAAATAAGGCGTCGAAACAACAGGCGCAACGGATGTAGATAGAAAACTGAAACGTTCATCGCATCTCTGATTAAACGTCTGTTAGCAGCATCCTTTTACAAATATTGAAATCAGTAAAAATTTCGAAGTGAAAACGCAGGAGTTTTTTGACGGAAATAAATCAAGCTATAAAATATGTATGCTGAAATAATACCGGTTTTTTTTCAGCAAGCTGCATTGAATGAGCTTAATTAATCATAATCTTCCTGAAAATATTTGCCGATGAACTTTCCAAACGGATCATATAAATCCCCTTCGATAAATTTTCAGGCAGTTTTACAGTAATATTATTTTCTCCCGCACTTAGTTCATTTTTTGTAAGCGACCAACTCATGCGACCAGCTAAATCGTAAAGTTTTATTTCTACGTTTTCGCTTTTTGGAAGATTGAATTGAACATTAATAATATCGCTGACAGGATTCGGGTAAATATTTAAAGGGTTCGCAAATGAAACTTCGCCTATGGCATTTCCCGATGAAGGACTGATTACCTGGCTGCCCGTATAAACATAATCGCCGGATGGTTGTCCGTTAGCATTTGTTGCATCACCAGCGAAATACATAGTAAGCGGTCCCGCTGTTGTATCTGGTGCTGTCCAGCTAAACGTAAAAGTCATCGAATCCTGTGACGAACCTCCATTGAGCATATGAACTACATTTCTCCTCGTTACGCCGCTAATAGTTCTGGTCTTTATTTGTGTATGCATAGGATCCGTAATATTTAAAGTGCCTCCGTTATTATTCACAGCTGTCAATATTCCCACACCGACACCGAAAAGGTGGTTACCTGTTCGAGCTACTTTAACGGAAAAGGTATAAGTGGCAAGCGGGTCGTAGGTCCAGTTGTTCATTGAACTTGTGGCAGTTATACTGCCGCCACCCGAATTAGAAGCATATGTGTTATGGCAATTGGTCGTGTTACAAGTCGTTTCTCCAGGTGCGCCTGTAGCGCCGGCACGTCCGTTATCACTCATTAATGCTGATGTAAACAGAATTAAGGCGATTGATGATAAAATGCTAATAGGTATAATACGTTTCATGTAGAATTTAGATAATGGAAGTGTAAATAAGGTTGGGTATATTGTGTATTTATAGTAAAAAGCAAAAAACGAAGTTAATTCATCAAAGGATTTTTACATTTACGACACATTAGATAGCGGCTATAAACTTACAAATTCAATTCTTAAGAGAAAATGAAAATACTTATTATAGAGGACGAAAAACAACTACTGGACTCGATGGTGACCTTTTTAAAAGAATCGGGAATGTCATGTGATACAGCCATGAGTCTGGCCGGAGCTATTGAGAAAATCGATGCATCTGATTATGATTGTATCGTCCTCGATATAGGACTGCCTGATGGAAGTGGCCTGAAGATCATCAATGAAATGCAGACGAAAGAGAATCAGACATCAATAGTGATTGTTTCAGCAAGAAATTCGCTCGACGACAGGCTTACAGGACTAAACTTTGGTGCCGATGATTATGTTACCAAACCTTTTTACATGCCAGAGCTCGTGGCGCGTATTAAATCGGTCGTTCGCAGGCGCTCGCCCCAAGAATCAAATGAAATTGTTTTTAATGAGCTTCGTGTTGTTCCAGACGAGATGCTGATGTATGTCTCTGATAAGATGATCAGTCTTACCAAAAAGGAGCATGAGCTTATGCTGTATCTCATCAGCAATCAAAATAAAGTACTTACCAAAGAGTCTATTGCCGAACACTTATGGGGCGATCATGCAGACATTGCAGATTCATTCGATTTCATTTACAGCCACATCAAAAACCTCAGAAAGAAAATAACAGACAATGGAGGCAAGGATTATTTGAAATCCATTTATGGTGTCGGCTATAAATTTGTTGCTGAATGAAACTTTTAAATATTACCAACCGGTATTATATCATTATTGCATTGGTGTTGTTGCTGATCAGCAGTGCATTTCTTGCATACCGTGTTGTATATGTAATCGACAATGAAGTATCTGAACATATGCTTTTCGAAAAACTGGAAATCGAAAAGCAGCTTGCTTTGCAAAAAGGACTTCAGGATATACATTTTATTATTGGCGACAGGCTCGAGGTAGAACCAGTCGATAAGTTTACTTCATTTCGTGTAGCCATAAAGGATACCGTTATTTTTGATCTGTATGAAAAAAACAATGTCCCCTATAGAATTCTTTCTTATCAGCAGCTTATAAGAGGGAAGGCCTACAACATAAAAATTGCAAGGCGACTTACCGAGAACAATCAGCTCGTAAACGGAATATTTACAACGCTGCTACTCGTTGCCATCGACATCATCATCTGTTTTTATTTCTTGAACCGTTGGTTTTCGAGTCGTGTATGGAATCCATTCTATCGTGCATTAAATATTCTTAAAAATTTCGACTTACAAAAAGGAGGCATAGCACACTTCCAGAAAAGTAAAGTGGAAGAATTTAATACGCTGAATGCAGAGTTAACCAAACTAACCGATAAGGTTGCGCGCGATTACAGAAACCTTCGCGAATTCACGGAGAATATGTCGCATGAGACGCAAACGCCATTGGCCATCATACGCTCCAAACTCGAACTGCTTTTACAAAAAGCAAACGACGAAGAACAGGTTAAGCAAATTCTGAGTACGCTTGATTCTGTGAACCGGTTATCGAAGATGAACAAAGGACTTATCCTTCTCACCCGAATAGATAACGACCAGTATGCCGGTCAGCAGATGCTGCCGCTAGGGAAAATTCTCAGAGATCACCTCGAAGATCTCGACCTGTTTATTTTATCGCATGAATTAAAAGTGCACACTGAGATTGACGATACCGTACACATCAGCATGAACCCTCATCTTGCAGGAATATTGTTTACAAATCTACTTTCCAATGCCATCAAGTACAACATTCAAAATGGAGTGCTTTCGATAGTTCTGAATAAGCATGGGATAACAATTGCCAACAGCGGAGGTCCCCTGGTAATTCCCGGACAGGAAGTTTTTGAGCGTTTTAGAAAAGGCGATTCTCCCGACTCCATCGGACTCGGTTTGGCCATCGTAAAGAAGATAATTGTTCATTGCGGGTTCTCGATCCACTACGAGTATATTAATCATCTACATTCATTTGAGATAAAATTCGAAAATGCGGAAATACCGCATGAAGAACTTGAGGGATAATGCCTTGATGCTTCCTTAAAAGCAGTATCTTTGAAGGAGTATGTCTGATAAACTAAATCATGAATGCGGTATTGCTGTAGTAAGGCTTCTGAAGCCCCTTTCCTACTATCAGAATAAATACAAAACATCTTTTTACGCACTCAATAAGTTGTACTTATTGATGGAAAAGCAACATAATCGTGGCCAGGACGGAGCCGGTGTAGCCAATATTAAATTTGATGTTGAGCCAGGAACGCGTTACATCAGCAGATACCGGTCTAATCATAAGCAGGCAATTGCTGATATTTTCGGAAGAATTAATTCGAAACTGGAAGAAGTAAAAAAGAAGAATCCTGATTTATTGAACGATACGAAATGGTTGAAGAAAAATCTTCCATTTACAGGTGAGTTATGGCTGGGTCATTTGCGTTATGGAACGTATGGCGGAAATAGTATTGAAGCCTGTCATCCGTTTCTTCGCCAGAACAATTGGATGACACGCAACCTCGTCGTCGCAGGGAACTTCAACATGACGAATGTTGACGAACTCTTCAACGATCTTATCCGCATCGGACAGCATCCGAAGGAAAAGGCCGATACAGTAACGGTGATGGAAAACATCGGACATTTTCTCGACGAAGAAAACGAGGAGATGTATTTAAAATTCCGCCAGCTCGGAAATAGTAAGCAGGAAATTTCGCCACTCATTGCCGAACATATTGATGTAGCAAAAATTCTTCGCAACTCTTCGAAGAACTGGGACGGCGGTTATACGATTGCCGGACTTTTTGGACATGGTGATGCATTCATCCTTCGTGATCCTGCCGGAATCAGACCTGCATTTTATTATAAGGACGATGAGATTGTAGTTGTCGCCAGCGAACGTCCTCCGATACAAACTGCACTGAATGTTCCCGTCGAGTCAATAAAAGAAGTGAAACCCGGATATGCATTGATCATAAAAAGAAACGGGAAGATAACAGAAGAGAAAATAAAAGAACCGACGCAGAGATTAAGTTGTTCGTTTGAACGGATTTATTTTTCGAGAGGAAGCGACATAGATATTTATCAGGAGCGTAAAGAACTTGGACGCTTATTATGCCAGCAAACATTGCAGGCAGTAGATTACGATTTACGGAATACTGTTTTCTCATACATTCCCAATACTGCAGAGGTAGCTTTTTACGGAATGCTTCAGGGAATGGAAGACTATCTGAAAGATGTAAAGAAGCGCAAGATAAAAGCGCTTGGAACAGATCTCAGCGATGAGAAGCTGACAGAAATTCTTTCTATTCGTCCGCGCATGGAGAAAATTGCGATTAAGGATGCCAAGCTTCGTACATTTATTACTAACGACGATGATCGCAGCGATATGGTTGCGCATGTATATGATATTACATACGGCACAGTGCGTCGCGGAATAGACAACATGGTAGTTATCGACGATTCAATTGTGAGAGGAACAACATTGAAGTCATCGATACTGAGAATGCTCGATCGTCTGGGGCCGAAGAAAATTGTAGTGGTAAGTTCTGCGCCGCAGATCCGTTATCCTGATTGTTATGGTATCGACATGGCGCGCATTGGCGACCTTGTTGCTTTTCGTGCAGCCATAAAATTATTGGAAGAAAATAACCTCGAACATATTATCGACGAAGTTTATGAGCGATGCAAAGAGCAACTTGAATCGCCGGTGAGCGAAATGAAAAACTATGTACGAATGATTTATCAGCCATTTAGTGCAGAGCAGATAAGTGCGAAGATTGCAGAGTTGGTGAAACCGGAAGATTTTAAAGCAGATTTACAGTTGATTTTCCAGAAGATAGAAGACCTGCACAGCGCCATTCCTAACCATCGCGGCGACTGGTATTTTAGCGGCAACTACCCGACACCGGGAGGAAATAAAGTTGTAAGCCGTGCATTTATAAATTACATTGAGGGGATAAATGAACGGGCGTATTAAAATTTTTGAATTTAACTGTTAAGTAAACAATAGGGTAATTTTTTTTCGCAACTGTTGTTATTATGTTTGGAGTCATTTCTGTTGACTTGATGTATAATTTTTTTGGATAAATTAAGGAAGTGCAATTGAGAACAGCTGTGGATAATTTAAATGGAAAGGCAAGGGGGTGCGTTAAGTGAAAAGTTACAAGCAAACCTAACAGACGACACAACAACAACCAAACGGACGACTATAAACATAAAATGAAACGCTAATTTTGACAGGTGACCAACGAGATACAGACCATATTGAAACTGGACAGCAACTAAACCAACACTCATTGCCGACCCTTCTGTATTTTTTATTTTTTCCCACCGCACTTTTTTTTAATTCAATTTTAGCCAGCCGCACATTTGGCACATTTGGTTTTGCCCGACACACAAAGCCAACGCTTCGCAAAACCAAAAGAGCCAAATCTCCCACCGCACAAGGGTCTGAGTGCTACGAACATAATAAGCTGGAATTTTCGTAATTTGACAACCTCAATTTTAACTATTATATAATGCCGAAAATATACGACAACATAGAAAATCACTTAACAAAAGGACTGAATGAAACTTTAGAACTTTCACAACGGACAGACTTTTGTGTGGGTTATTTTAACCTAAGAGGTTGGAAAGAAGTTGCTGACAATATCGACAAACTATCAGGTGCAACAGTAGTTGAGAGCAATGACGATGTTCACCGCATTTGCAGACTATTAGTTGGAATGCAAAAAATGCCAGTAGACATTTTGCGTGACTATTTTTCAAAAGACGAAGACCATATAATTGACCAAGCCGAAGCAGTAAAACTTAAAAAACGACTTGCACAGGAATTTAAAGACCAATTGACCATTGGCACACCGACAGAGCAAGACGAAAGGGCATTACGAAAGCTGAGCCAACAAATGAAAGATAAAAAGGTAGTTGTAAAACTGCATTTGAAATATACACTTCACGCTAAATTATATTTGGCATACAGCAACGACAAACGAGTGCCAGTTGTTGGTTTTTTAGGCAGTAGTAACTTGACACTTGCTGGACTTGCAAAGCAAGGTGAATTGAATATTGATGTTATGGATCAAGATGCAGCCAACAAATTATCAAGTTGGTTTGACGACCGTTGGAAAGACCGTTGGTGCATAGACATTACAGAAGAACTAATTGAAATAATTGATAATAGTTGGGCGGCAGACCGTTTAATTTCTCCGTTTCATATTTACTTGAAAATTGCTTACCACCTTTCAAGAGAAGCAAGAGCAGGCATCAATGAATTTAAGTTGCCTAAGGTTTTTCAAAAAGAGTTGTTGGAATTTCAACAGAAAGCTGTCTTGGTTGCAGCCCATCATTTACATAAACGTGGTGGTGTTGTAATAGGTGATGTAGTTGGTTTGGGTAAAACGATTACAGCAACTGCCTTAGCTAAATTATTTGAAGACGATTTCTTTTTAGAAACATTAATTATTTGTCCAAAAAACTTAGTTGAAATGTGGGAAGAATATGCTCATAAATACCAACTAAGAGCAAAAGTTATTTCTCAAAGTAGAGTGCAAACCATTTTACCAAACCTAAGACGTTACCGCCTTGTAATCATTGATGAAAGCCACAATTTACGCAACGACCAAGGAAGCCGATACAGAGCAATAAAAGCATATTTAGAAGAAAACGATAGTAAAGTAATTTTGCTTTCAGCAACGCCATACAACAAAACCTATATAGATTTATCAAACCAACTTCGTTTGTTTATTTCAGACGATAAAGATTTAGGAATAAGCCCTGAAAGATACATTGAAAGCATTGGCGGGCAAGTTCAATTCAGTTCGCAACACACCGAAACATTTATCCGAAGTATAAAAGCATTTGAGAAAAGCCATTTTTCTGACGACTGGAAAGAATTAATGCGGTTGTATTTAGTTCGTAGAACGAGAAGTTTTATTAAAAATAATTACGCAGAAACCGACCCAACCAACAACAGAAAGTTTTTGACTTTTGCTGATGGTTCAAAATCATACTTCCCTGAAAGAATACCGCAAAGGGTTTTGTATGAATTTAATCCGAAAGACAAAAAAGATATTTATGCTAATCTATATTCTCAAAAAATAGTTGACATTATTAATGGTTTAGAATTGCCGAGATACGGACTTCAAAGCTATTTGAGTGAAAAACCACTAACCAAACCAACCAAGGAAGAAGAACAAATTATGCAAAACCTTAGTCGTGCAGGCAGACGATTAATGGGCTTTTGCAGAACCAATTTGTTCAAGCGTTTAGAAAGTAGCGGATATTCATTCTTACTTTCTTTGAGCCGCCATATTTTAAGAAATTATCTTTTTGTGTATGCCGCACAAAATCATTTACCTATTCCTATTGGTAAAAACATTTCTCAAAACTTAGATGAATATTTAGAAGATAGCGACACTGACAATGATGGAGAAGGTACAAATCTTTTAAACCTAATTTTGAAAGAAGAAACGTATCTCAAAAAAGCAGAAGAATTATATAAACTTTTTGCAAGTGAAAGTTACCAAAAACGTTTCGACTGGATTAGGAGTGAATTTTTTGCTAATGCTTTGTCAGCAAACCTTATCAACGACAGTAAAGAAATAATTAAAATACTGAACTATGGAAAGGATTGGAACCCTGATGAAGATAAACAACTAAATGCTTTAAATGATTTGCTGACTAAAAAACACGGCAAAGAAAAAGTTTTAGTATTTACACAATTTGCAGATACTGCATATTACCTCACAGAACAACTTAAGAAGCGAGGCATAACGCAACTGGAAAGTGTAACTGGTGATGATGAAAATCCAACTGGATTGGCACATCGCTTTAGTCCACACAGTAACAATAAGACTGAAACTATTAAAGGCAATCAAGAATTAAGAGTTTTGATTACAACCGATGTATTGAGTGAAGGACAAAACTTGCAAGATGCTCACATCATTTTAAATTACGATTTGCCCTGGGCTATCATTCGTCTAATTCAACGTGCAGGTCGTGTTGACCGTATCGGACAAAAGGCAGAGCAAATTATTTGCTATTCGTTTTTACCCGAAGACGGAATTGAAGCAATTATCAATTTGCGGAGAAGATTGACACAGCGTATTGAAGAAAATGCAAATGTGGTAGGCAGTGATGAAACATTTTTTGATGGCGACCCTGTAAACCTAACCGACCTTTACAACGAGAAATCGGGAATACTTGACGGTGAAGATGACGACACCGAAGTAGATTTGGCTTCATTGGCTTATCAGATTTGGAAAAACGCAACCGATGCAAATCCCGAACTGAATAAAATAATTCCTGACTTGCCTAACGTAATTTACGCCACCAAACACAATGAAGATGCTCCCGAAAAAGAAGGTGTGATAGTTTACACCCGAACATCAGAAGAAAACGATGTATTGGCTTGGGTGGACAACAAAGGAAAAATAATTACCCAATCGCAACACACCATTTTAAAAGCGGCTCAATGCACTCCCGACACCGAACCAAAATATAAATTGGAGAAACACCACGAATTAGTGAAAAGCGGCATTGACTTTATTCGTGAAGAAGAAAAAAACACAGGCGGTTCTCTTGGCAAAAAAACAGGCGTGAAATACCGTGTATATATGCGGCTTGACCGCTATTGCAAAGAATACGAAAACACTTTGTTTGTAAACGAGCAATTGAAAAAAGCAGTTGATGATATTTACAAATATCCATTGAAAGAATTTGCAAGAGAAACATTAAACCGTCAATTAAAAGCGGGTATTTCTGACGACCAACTGGCATCTTTGGTTATTTCGCTTCGTGAGGAAGATAAATTGGCAATTGTGAATGAAGATGAACAACCCAACAAAGAACCTCAAATCATTTGCTCAATGGGCTTAACAAACAGTTAAATAGAATTATGGCATTAACTAAAATAGAATTTTCTAACTATATCAAGCAGTTCAACTTTCGTGAACTGTTTAACGATATGGGCTGGAACAATGATAAAACAAAACAGCCCATTGTAGTAGATAACGAAACCTACACGCTGCAAGCCGTTGGCGAAAAAAGCGGTTTCAAAATTATGTTGTGTAACCCACAGCCCAATGGTTTGTTACCCGACTACAATACCCGAAAGAAAATTGAAACCAAAGTAACCAAACTGTTTCAAGAGCATTTAATAATTTTCTTCGACACTAAAAATACCGAACAGATTTGGCAATTGGTAATTAGACAATCGGGTAAACCAACCAAAGTAACCGAAACACGCTGGCACATCAACCAAGACCCTGAACTGCTTTACCAACGTGCCGCAGGAATATTCTTCGAATTAGATGAAGAAGATAAAATCACCATTGTTGATGTAAAAAAACGAATTGGCGAAAACTTTCAACAGAACAACGAAAAGGTTACCAAACAGTTTTACGACAAGTTTAAAAAGGAACACGGCTCATTTCTTCAATTCATCAAAGGCATTTCCGATAAAGCCAACCAAGATTGGTATGCTTCGCTAATGCTGAACCGATTAATGTTTTGCTATTTCATTCAGAAAAAGGGTTTCCTTGATAACAATAAAAACTATTTGCGTGACAAGCTAAAGGCTTGCAAAGAGAGGAAAGGAAAAGTAAAGTTCTATTCCTTTTATCGTGATTTCTTATTGGTATTGTTTCACAAAGGATTGAACGAACCAACGCAAAACCAAGATGTGAAAATTGAAATTGGAAAAATCCCTTACCTCAATGGTGGTTTATTTGATGAACACGAATTAGAAAAAACACATTCTGAAATTGACATCAACGATAAAGCATTTGAACAATTGTTTGATTTCTTCGACCAATACGAATGGCATTTAGACACAAGCGTTACTGCCACAGGCAAAGATATTAACCCCGATGTAATTGGATATATATTTGAAAAATACATCAACGACAGGGCAAATATGGGTGCTTATTACACCAAAGAAGACATTACCGATTACATTAGCAAGAATTGCATTCTCCCCTATTTGTTTGACGAAACAAAACGCAATTACTCGAAAGGATTTAATGCTGATGCTGAATTGTGGCAAATGGTAAAAACAAGTGGAGACGAATATATTTACGATGCAGTAAAAAAAGGTGTTGACTTAGCTTTGCCTGATGAGATAAAACAAGGAATTAAAGAAGTGAGCAAACGTACCGATTGGAACAAACCTGCAACAATCAACTATGCTTTGCCAACTGAGATTTGGCGTGAAGTGGTTGACCGCAGAAGCCGTTACACAGAAGTAAAAACTAAAATTGACAAAGGCGAAATAAATACCATAAACGATTTTATTACTTACAATTTAAACATTCGCCAGTTTGCGCAAGATACAGTAGAAAATACCAACGACCCTGAACTGCTTAAACACTTTTACAAAGCACTTAACAGCGTTACCATTATTGACCCTACTTGTGGTTCAGGTGCTTTTTTGTTTGCAGCAATGAATATTCTAGAACCATTGTATGAAAGTTGCATACAGCGAATGGAAAATTTTGTGGCAGAAGCTAAAAAAGGCAAATATGATTTCTTTGAAAAAACATTGGCACAGGTAAAAAGTCCCGAACATCCCAACTTGCAATACTTTATTTACAAAAGTATTATCCTTCGCAATTTGTATGGTGTTG
>JANPNV010000002.1:0-108603 GCA_031427625.1 Bacteroidota bacterium | reverse complement strand
TCAGCCATATTTTGAAAATGCACTGTATAAGAATCCGAAAATAACTAAAGAGGATAAGGATACTTATTTTGATACAGCAAATCTTCTCAAACAGTTGTATGCCCAAACAGGGGATACAGAGAAGTATGAAAAAATAAAAGCGCTCATAGAGAATAAATAATAAAAAGTCCCGGCATTAGTCGGGACTTTTCTTTTGATATTAGAATCATTCTCAAAACCAAGACAACTTATTTTTGAAGGAATCGAGGGTATGATCTTTATAACTACTTAACATAATATTAATTATAGGACAAAACAGGCTTGTTTTTACGTAAAACAGAGGCATTTAAATGGAATGCCTGAATATCCACTAAAATAGAACTATTCGATTAGGTATTCGGCTGGAAATGCGGTAATGGTTTATTAACTGGATGTTTAACATCATTCAAACTACCTGTTCGCCAAATAAGATTCTTCAAAGCTTGGTCCCAGGTTAAATTTATAGTTCCAAACAGATTTACAGCCATGTATTGCCAAATGCATTCCTTAAAAAAGAAAAAAGATGAAAACAAGCTGTTGTCAATCAAAAAAATTTTTGCTGGAAAAGGATTTTTCGATGTGTATAAATCGACGATGCGAAAATTACATGCGCCCTACTTCCTTAAAATTCTCAATACCGGTCTGGAATAAAATATTTCTTGGTTTTTTTCTATTCTTTTTCTTCTTTTTAACATTCAACGATTTCTCATACAATAACAAGAGTACAAGATCAAATGAACTTAATCGTACGAATGTTAAAGAGTTAATTCCGCTGACTGAAGAAAATCTTCGACGAGAATTAGATTCGAACCATATAATTTGTCCTGAGCAGGTTTATGCTCAGATCATGATTGAATCCGGCCACTTAAACTCTTATCTCACAAAAAAAACGAATAACCTGCTGGGAATGCGTTATCCTTTTAAAAGATCCACTTCGGCTGTTGGGATATTTCTTCCTGCAACAGATCTGATTATAAAGGGCAACCAAACAGAATTAAAGAAATACAAGCGTCAAAATACATATGCTGTATATGAAAATTGGCAGGATTGTATTAGGGATTATAAATTCTGGCAAGAGCAAACATTTAAACTTACCGAAATTTATCTCACGTTTTTAGGAAACGTTTATGCAGAAGACACACTCTATATTAGTAAAATCAGAAGTATAGCAAAATAACAGGAATGAGTCCTATTGATTGACTTCTGAAAAATTAACCCCAAGTTAAAACGCTAAATATCCATGTCAACAAAAGGATAATCCACAAAAATGCGAATGCTCCGGCTCCGCCGATTCCAAAATAAGTATACCAGATGCTTTCTTTGTTGTTGTTACTGCTGTGATTTTCGAGTGTCATTTTGATAATTGTTTTACTGCACAAATATGCGAAATCATTTTCTAAAAAGCGATAAATTATGTTAAGTATATGTCAGTTAATTATACAGTTGTAGAGTTTAGTACATCCATATACATATCAAGATAATAGTTCAGTTGTTTCCGTTTATACTGCATTATAAAACGAGGATGTGGCAATGGAATGATCTTTTTAAAAAACGCATATTTTGAGTTCAGTTTACTCAAATAAGAATAATTTTTTCCTTCACCCAAACAAATGGCTACTTCTTTGTTGGCACCAATTCCAATTTGTTTTAATAGCATTTTGATAATAAAATCTTTTGTTTCTTTTTCCAACTCCTTATCATCATAGTAATTCATATTCTTACCATTGCGGGTAAATCCGATTGGGCAAACAGCAGTTAGAAAAAATTTATTAAAAAAAGATTCTGTTCCTCCGTATTTTTCAATTGCCTGATATATAAAACTACTCGAAAGCTCAGACGATTTAGAAAGATTCGTTTTTATTCCGCAGAAACGCTCAAGATTTACCGGATCAGTGAAAGCTATTCCAGTTGTACCGGCACCAAGTCTCCCGGGATTAATTCCTAAAACAAAAATTCGTTGATTTGAATCGTCATAAAATTTTGAGTAAAATTGTTTTGCAATTGCTCGAACGTTTTTGTCATTAAAAGGAAGCAACAATTCTATTTCCGTAGGTATATTAAAATTTGGAGTTAATTTTTGTAAAAAATTAAAGGCTGATTCACCAAACGTTTTCATTTTTTAATCCAGACGATTCCTTTTTTAAGCATCAGCAAAGTTGATTCTTCACGGCTTCCCGTTTCTGGCTTATAGTCATATTCCCAAGTAGCCATTGGCGGTAAACTCATCAGGATCGATTCTGTCCGGCCGTTTGTTTCAAGTCCGAACCGTGTACCTTTATCGTAAACCAGATTAAACTCTACATATCGGCCACGTCTAAGACTTTGCCATTTTTTTTTGTTCTCATCAAAGGCAATGTCCTTATTCCTTTTTATCAATTCTCCATAGATAGGAATAAAGCTTAATCCGGTTGATTTGATAAATTCAAAAATATTGTCCAACGATTCTAAAGATGATTCTCCCATACGATCGAAAAATATTCCCCCGATTCCGCGTGTTTCGTTTCGATGTGGAATAAAAAAGTAATCATCAGCTTCTTTCTTAAATTCTTCATAATAACCCGGATTATGTTTGTCGCACATTTTCTTCAATTCAGTATGAAAAAAAACAGCATCCTCTATTCTTATATAATGAGGTGTCAGATCGATGCCTCCGCCAAACCATTTTTTGTTTCCCATCTCAAAATAGCGAATATTCATATGAATGATCGGAACTTCAGGATTAACTGGATGAATAACAATGGAAACTCCTGTAGCAAAGAAATGGTCTTTGTTATTTTGATCTGATGAATAAGATTTTTTTAAAAATTCAGGTGATTCACCATGGACCGATGAAAAGTTTACACCTCCTTTTTCAATTACTGTTCCACCCTTCAGTATTTTCGAAAAGCCCCCTCCCCCACCTGGCCTGAACCATTCATCCTCCTGAAATTTTTCTGAACCATCAATTTTTTCCAGTTCACCTGAAATTTCAATTTGAAGTTTTCTGAACCATTCAGATACGTCTAATGCGGAAATCATTATTTATTGCAGTTTGAAATTCTTCATAATATCGATAGTGGAATCCTTTGTTGGCTGAAAGACATGAATTATTTCATTTTCATAAGCTGCTTTTTCACTCTCTTTAAAAAAATCATAATCAGAATAAATTCCTCTGATGATAAAATCTTTTTCATCGATTAACTTAAATCCATTTTTTAGAAATGATTTACCGGCAACTAACATTGCATCATATCCATAATAAGCAAATTCAGAAGGCTCTGTATAATATTTATCGCGAAAATATTTTCTGAATTCAGAAACAGATTCAGCATTATAATTTATAAAACCGGAATTGAACAGATAAACATTGCATCGTTCAATAAGCTTTTGATCAATTGTTTCAAAATATTGCCATGTGGGAAGTCCAATGACTACAAATTTATAATCTGAAATTTTATTTTTTAATGCATTCAGTATAGAGGATACGATATCTTCGTTGGAGGATGAAATAAAAATCACATTCGTTTTATCTTTAATTAAACTGTCTGCTACAGCTTTTCCTCCACCTTTATTGTAATCCGTATTAATTATTCTACTTGTTCTGCTTTGCAACCAGCCATTTTTTAAACGGTCAGATCGTTCATTTTCTTTTGCCACCGGAGTTGTTACGGTAATTAAAACTGAATTGGTGAAATATTTTCCCGCAAACTTTCCCATTTGTTTGCATTGTGTTCCGGATGATGGCATTAATGCAAAGGAATTGTGATTCTCTCTGATTAGATCTGTTGCGTTAATTCCGTATGTAAATAATTTCACATTTTTCAGTGAAGAGTAATCGGATAATTGCTTAAGAATTGATCCTGATTCATTTGTAATTATTAAATTAAATTGATCGTATTTCTTTAACTTCCGTATTGTTTTTACACTATCATTCTCCGAATCAATAATTGTAACATGAGTTTTAAAACCGTCTGAATTTAATTTTTCAATTGAAAACAAAATGCCTTCCACAAATTCTAGATTATCATGTAGCTCTTTGCTGATTTGTTCTTCAACATAGGATTCACTTGTATCTGCGGCTGTATAAATTTTGGGTAGACTGATACCTGTTACTACTGCAATTCTGAAAATATCTTTTTCTTTTTCTTTTTTTTCTTCAATAACTGCAACTTTTAAAGAATCTTTCTTAAGCCAGCTATAGGCTGGAATCCACAATTTCATTTTAGGTTTAAGGCCTGTTTTATTAATTTCATGATTGAACTGTAAAATTTCTTCCTGTGGAATTTTAAATTTTTGCGAAATACCAAAAAGAGTTTCTCCTTTATCGACTTTATAAATAAAAAATTTCCGGGCATTCAAAAAATGCACGTTGGATGTATCACTTGCACTCAATGTTTGTCCATAGGTTGTATTATAAAACACAACTGTAAAAAATAATAAAAAATAAAATCTCAGTTTGCTCATTCCCATTCGATAGTTGCAGGTGGCTTTGAACTTATATCATAAACCACCCTGTTTATTCCTTTTACTTTATTAATAATGTCATTTGATACTTGTGCAAGGAAGGTATAAGGTAAATGGGCCCAATCTGCAGTCATTCCGTCGACTGATGTTACCGCCCTTAAACAAACAGCGTTTTCATAAGTTCTTTCATCTCCCATTACACCAACAGACTGTACAGGCATTAAAATAACTCCTGCTTGCCATACTTTATCATATAGGTTATGTTTTTTAAGCAGAGAAATAAAAATATCATCAGCTTCCTGCAATGTGGCTATTTTTTCTTTTGTGATTTCACCAAGTATTCTAATGGCAAGTCCTGGTCCGGGAAACGGATGGCGGTTAAGTATATTTTCAGAAAGCATTAACTCACGTCCTACACGTCTTACTTCATCCTTAAAAAGAGACTTCAGCGGTTCAACGATTTTCAGATTTATTTTTTCGGGGAGTCCGCCTACATTATGGTGACTTTTAATAGTTGCTGATGGCCCGTTTATGCTTACTGATTCTATAATATCCGGATAAATGGTTCCCTGAGCCAGCCATTTTACCTCTGTTATTCGAGTAGCTTCCCGATCGAAAATTTCAATAAAGGTTTTCCCAATCGCTTTTCGTTTTTCTTCAGGATCCTTAAGATTTTTCAATGCCTTGTAAAACTCTTCTTTTGCATCGACACCGGTGATGTTTAGGCCAAGATGGACATACGAATCTAATACTGATTCAAATTCATTTTTACGCAACAGCCCGTTGTCAACAAATATACAATGCAGGTTTTTTCCGATAGCCTTATGCAAAAGAATAGCAGCCACCGAACTATCAACGCCTCCTGAAAGTCCTAGCACGACATGATCATTACCTAATTGAACTTTTAACAGAGCAATAGTTTCATCAGCAAATGCTGAAGGTGTCCAGTCCTGAGAACAATGACAAATATCGATTAGAAAATTTTTCAGAATAGATATCCCCTCTTCTGTATGTGTAACTTCCGGATGGAATTGAATGCCATAAGAAAGTTCATCTTTAATCTTGAAAGCGGCTACTTTCACATCGGTAGTGCTTGCGGTTATTATAAAATTTTCAGGAACTTTTGATATTGTATCTCCATGTGACATCCAGACTGTTGAATCCATCTGAATATTTCTAAAAAGGTCGTCGCCTGAATTAGTTTTTTTGAGTAGGGCTCTTCCATATTCCCTGTGATGTGATGATACAACTTCCCCGCCGTTCTGAAATGCAAGCAGTTGCGCGCCGTAACAAACACCAAGAATGGGAACATGTGAACGAATTCCAGATAGATTCAGAAAAGGTGCATTGATATCTCGGACAGAGGATGGACTTCCTGAAAGAATTACTCCCTTTACTGAGGATGTAATTGCTGGAAAATTATGAAATGGATGAATTTCGCAATAGACGTTTAGTTCCCTTACTCGTCTTGCGATTAACTGAGTATATTGGGAACCGAAGTCGGCAATCAGGATTTTTTCATGCATGCACAAAAGTATTCAGAATTTTCCTCCTTTTTGATATGATTTCATACAGAATTTCAGGAAGTTTTACTGTCGTTTTTCCGAGTGGATAATGAAATCTGGAATCAACCGGAAAGCAATTAGAGTTTATAAGTTGGTTACTCTCAGCGATTAATAGATGACAACTAATTTAAATTCCTTTATTATTAATTTGGAATATTCAAAAAGTCGTTCTATTTTACTTTGATTCTTTCAGAAATATAAATTATATTTTCCAACGAATTCATTATTCCTCCAATATAGTAACATTTCTTTACGAACGATATCAGAGTAAGCAAAACAGAAAAAAGGGAATTGAAATGATTAAACATTTTAGATTATTTAATTTAAAGATTAGCAAGACAATCGCACTATCGATTTTCTTATTGGGAATGTCCTTGAATTCAAGTTCGGTAATTCCGAGACCTGATCATGTAGTAATATGTATTTTAGAGAATCATTCTTTTTCTCAGGTGATAGGTGTTTCAAGTGCACCATATATCAATTCACTTGTCAGCCAATCAGCCAGTCTCGAAGAATATTATGCGTTGACTCATCCTAGTCAGCCTAATTACCTGATGATGTTTTCAGGTAGTAACCAAGGAGAAACGACTGATAATTTACCGGTTGGTACACCTTGGACGACACCAAATCTGGGTGCCTCGTTATTGATGACTGGATATACATTCGCAGCCTACTCAGAAGACCTCCCGACTACTGGTTCTACAGTTGCAACTTCGGGCGCGTATGCAAGAAAGCATTGTCCATGGGTTAACTGGCAGGGTAATGGACCAAACCAAATTCCTGCTTCATGCAATTTGGCAATGGACCAGTTTCCAACAGACTTTACCCATCTTCCTGATGTTTCCTTTGTAATTCCAAATCAGAATAATGATATGCACAATGGAGCCGATCCTGCTAAAATTTCTGTAGGTGATTCATGGGTTCAAAATTTCCTAAAGCCTTATACCGATTGGGCACAGACTCATAATAGTCTCCTGATTTTGACTTTCGATGAAGATAATTTCACCACTACCAATCGAATAATGCTATTGTTTAGCGGTGAAATGGTTCAACCCGGAGCTTATACTCAGAACGGATATAATCATTATGATTTATTGAGAACGATTGAAGACATGTTTGCGCTTCCTCATGCAGGAAATGCAGGAAATGCAAGACCAATAACTGAAATCTGGAAAACGGGTAGTACAACAGGAATCACTGACGTTTCCTATTCTTCTTTAACAGCAAGTGTTTATCCAAACCCATTATCTGATAATTCGCAAATTACAATTTCAAATGATCAGCATATAAACAATGAAAATGTGCACCTCGTTGTTTATGATATTGCCGGAAGAAAGAGAAATGACCAAGTTATAAATCTGAAACCCGGAAAGAATAAGTTCTCATTTAGCAGAGAAGGCCTTGCTGGTGGCATATATACTTATCAATTGCTAAATGAAAAACGAATGGTTGCAACAGGCCGTGTAGTGGTTGAATAACGGAACTCAATCAGATTTTTTTTCCGTAAGAATAACGAATTCCTTTTTAAGAGGATTCATGTTTTCAGTTAGGCCTTCAATGAAAGTACGCCCCCATTTCAGGAAATATGGAATCATAGTATCTTCTCTCTCCTGAAGATTTCCATTGGGGAATAACTTTTCTTTTAATTTCTTTAGCTGATTAATTTCAGTTTCATTCTTTTTTTTCAACGATCGGATAAGTTTGTCTTCGATCATTTTTATTGAAGATTGTGTCTTTTGAAATTCAGCTTCTACAGAGGCAATAAGAGTTGAATCCACGTCTTCCACCTTTTTACTTATTTTTTTAAATTCAGATGAAATTACATCCACTGATTCATGAAAACTCAGATGGTCATCATCATTAACTAAATGTTTCCTGATCAGCTCATCAGTATTTATAAAAAGATCTTCAGATTTAATGTTGAGTTTTTCCATTTTTGAAGTTATATGGTCTTCGAGGATCATTGCACAACTTCGGAGAAACAGTACGGGCATTGGAATTTTATGATATTCGAATAAGCTCTTCAATTCAAGCCAGTATGCGATTTCGGCGGGACCGCCTACATAAGCAATATTGGGTAAAATACATTCCTGAAAAAGGGGACGAAGAATTACGTTTGGACTGAAACGTTCCGGAAAATTATTAATTTCAATTTTCATCTCATCATCGGTAAATATCAAATCAGTGTTTAATATTTTAAACAAATTATTTTCCCGTACGATTCGCTCTCTAAACCTTTCGCCTATATAAAAAAGATTAATTTCCCGGGGTTTAGCCTGAGAGTAATATTTCTTGTTAAAGTCTTCACTAGTTTTGGATACTAATTTTTTCGATGATTGATTAAAGAGTTCGTCAATCATTACGTCTTTAAATTGTTCTTTTAAAAGGCGCTCATTTCCATCAAGAATCACAAGCCCGTATTGGCCAAAGAATTCGTTGATCCACTTTCTCGTGGCTTCTGCAAGTGTTTTACTATTGCGGTATGATTTTTTAATTATGCTGACTAATTCAGAAGAATATTCAGCTGATCCAAAAGTCTTTTCTACAGTTTCAAGAAATTGCTCTATTCCGGTCAGTGGCATCTGTCCGGCAATTCCCTTCCACTCTGTGTCCCACAAAAATGATTTTCCAAACAGATTGATGGATGTTATTTCCTCAATATCATGGTCTTCAGTAGCCATCCAGAAAACCGGAATAAAATGATGGTCGGGATGTTTTTCATTTAAGGTATTACTCAAGTTTATTGCTGAGATAATTTTAAAGAATACGTAAAGGGGACCACTGAAAATATTCAACTGATGTCCTGTCGTTACTGTAAAACTATTATCCTGACTCAGCAAACCTACGTTTTCTTGTACTTTGACGTGGATTTGGGTGATATCGGCCAAACTATATTGTTTGGATATAATATCTTTTACATTTTGCCTTTGCAATCGAGAGTTTTGATAGGAACTTATTACCTGCCGAATACCCGCAGGACTAGCTTCGAAAGCGTAAAAATCATTAAAAAAGCTGTTTTCCTCAATATAATTTACAATTAAATCATCAAATGCATGAGTATTTTTAAATGAAATTTCTGATCGGTTAAATGAAAACATAGAAGGCATAAAAATGAAGAGGTCAAATGTACATAAAGTAATTTCTGATGAAGACTAAAAAAAAATCTTGCATTTAATAAAACTAGGGCATATCTTTGAAATAGGCTGTATGATTGACTTCTATCAACAAAGTTACTCATTGTCTAATTTTCAAAACCATTTAGTTTTAAAAATAAATATTATTGCATTCCACAATGCAATAATATTGTGTACGAATTACTCATAGTAAAGACTTAACATGAAAACACGATTACAAACCAACATCAAACTTCGATTTTTATTGTTCCTTATTTTATTTAGCTGCACACTTACTTCATCACAGGCTGCGCTGAGTTCATATGGTTTCTCTATAGCAACCGGGGTCGCATTAGATGACAGCACAAGTGCAATCCAGTTAATTGCCACAGCTCATGACAATACATCCTCTGTCGTAACTAACATCGGATTTAACTTTATCTTAAATGGAATAACTTACACTCAGTTTAGTGTAAATTCGAATGGGTTGATGCGTCTTGGAGCAACAGTTGTTTCGACTGCTTTTTTAAATTCATTGGCATCCTCTACGGATCTTCCAAAAATCGCTCCCTACTGGGATGATTTGAAAACTGTTGGAGGGTTAGTAAAATATAAGTTGACAGGTACTGCTCCGAATAGAAAACTAATGGTTCAATGGACTGTAACCGTTATAAACAACAACTCCGCAAATCAAAAATTTCAGGTTTGGCTTTATGAGACAACCAATAGGGTTCAGTTTGTTTATGGTACTGCTTTACCTCTTAATAACGGACTTTATTCAATTGGTTTAGCTACAGCAACAACAGACTATTTATCTTTGAACACAACAACAATGCTTGCAAGTTCGGCTACAGTAACTGATAACAATACCGCTGCTATTGCTGCTGGTACATCTTATTTGTTTAAAGTTCCTCCAGGTTGCGCAACAATTACATTTCCTACAGCAGGTGCCACAGGCCTCCTTTTACAAAATACATTAAGCTGGACTGCGGGTACAGGAGTTACGACGGGATATGATGTTTATTTTGGAACCTCCGCAAATCCTCCGCGTGTATCCTACTTTCAAAGTGCTTCTACATATACTCCCAGCATCCTTGCATTCAATACTACTTACTATTGGAAGATTGTAGCTCGGAATGATTCGGCGCAAGCCCTGAGTTGTTCCGTCAATCAATTCACAACCGGAAGTCCGCTCAATTATGAAATTACCCGATCAACAGGAATAACATATAATTCTATTGTCTCCTCAGGAAGTGTAGTAACCACAGGTTGGCGGAATGGTCTTAGTACGGATGATAACTTGAGTAATGCTGTTCCTATAGGGTTCAATTTTGGTTATAATGGAAATACCGTTTCCTCCTTCCTGATATCAACAAATGGCTTTATTACTTTTAATACAACAACATCAGCAAACGGTGCCGGAACTCAGTACGGTTATTTAAACGGGGCTCTTTCTGATGGAACACCTCCTTCGTCACCATTGATTATTACACCTTTTTACGCAGATGTAGTCTGTCAGGGAAATTCAAATACGACTGCCGGTTTGAATGCAAGTATCAAATTTTTATTATCTGGTACAGCTCCAAACAGAGTTATGACAATAGAGTGGATTGGAATGGAAGATTGGCAAACTGCAGGACCCAATCTCAATTTTCAAGCAAAACTTTACGAGAGTACAAATGTAATTGAGCTTTTATATGGAATAATGGAAGGCTTTAACGGAGCTTTCAACCTTAATTATGCTTTCTCCGTCGGGATAAATGGAAATGGTGTTAGTTCAACGCCACAAATAGGCGAAGTCCTCAATCAATTAAAACCTAATACAAGAAGTTTCGGTTTAGCTCCTACTCAGTTAAGTGAAGTTCCTGAATGTTATTCGCTGATTAGATTTGTTCCAGGCACGTATTCGTCATATGTACCTCCTGCTTCATTAAGACCTTCTAATGATTCCTTATCGACTCCAATTTTACTACCTGTATATCCAACACCATGTCTCGAATTTTGTGGGACATATTTTTCAAGTGCAAATGCAACAAGATCGATTCCAACTGCTGCATGCGCAAATGCAGATGATGATGTTTGGTTTGAGTTTGTTGCAAATAATACCAATACTCAAATAAAAGTATTTGGCGGGGGGAATTATGATGCAACGGTAGAATTGATGAATACATCATTTGTTCAACTTGCATGTGCTAATACAATTGGAGCGGGCTTATCAGAAACTATTACAACTAATAATTTGGTTATTGGTCAGCATTATCTCGTTCGAGTATATGAAAGAGGAATTTCCTGGAATCCCTCAATAAGCGCTGGTCAGTTCTCAATTTGTATTAGTGCGGTTCCAATTCCTCCAACAAATGATGAATGCGCTAATAGCATAAATATTACAGTAACAGGAACGCCTGCAGTTTTCATAGCAGGCCAGTCTACAGCTGCAGCTTCTGCCAGTGCTGGTATACCCGTTTGCAGTGCGTCAGGAACAGTTCCTGATGATGATGTATGGTATTCGTTTACTGCGGTAAATACAAAAGAAATAATTGCAGTTAATTCAAACAATGGTTTCAATGCTGTTATTCAGCTTTTTAGTGGTACATGTGCGAGTTTAACGTCTCTCTCTTGCGTCAATGCTGTAGGTAATGGCCAACCTGAATCAATAACAATGAGTAATCTCACCAGAAATGCAGTCTATCGTTTTAGAGTATACCATTCAACTTTAGGAGGTGGTTCAGGCAGTTATATGGTCAGCGTTTCCTCTCCCCCTCCACCTTGTACAGGAACAATGCTACCGCCAAATAACTCAATAGAAATACGTTCTAGCAATTTGAATATTTTATGGGAGAAAATTCCAGGGGCAGATAATTATAGATTAAAATTAGACACTGTTAATCCACCACTACAAACATATATTATTACAACAGATACATCGGTGGTAATACCTAGTCTATTGACAGGAAAAAAATATTACTGGACATTAAATGGCGGAAATGCCACTGGATTTAGTTCAAGCTGCACAATCTTTAATTTTACAACTGAACTAAAACCCTATGCATATACTATGAGATTGTTTTTGCAGGATTTATATACTACTAACTCAAAAATGAAAGCATATTATAATCTAGCAGATACAATTGCTGATACAATTTCAGTTGATCTTGTGGATCTCGACTCAAATGTTAATTACACATTAACATTGCCATTAAGCGTAAATGGATGGGCCACTGCTTATCTGCCAGCGCGTGCACTTAATCTGGTTTATTATCTTGTAATAAATCATCGAAATAGTCTTGAAACATGGGGTAACACATTTTACCTCGACTCAGTGGATACTGCATATAATTTTACCACCAGCGCTGCTCAGGCATATGGTAGTAATCAGGTTCAGATGGATCCTGGCGTGTTTGCAATCTATTATGGCGACTTGGATCAGGATAGGAAAATTGATAAAAATGATCTGGCAAAGATGGCATTATGTACGTCTGCTTTCGAAAAAAATTATGCTCTTGGTGATCTAAACGCCGACTATCTAACGGAGTCAGTCGATTTTTCAATGTTGGAGAATCAGGTAGCACGCGTGCTATCGACAATCAGACCGTTTACTCCCTTTTGAAGGCAATAGAAATTTTATTTTTATGAGGAAAAGGTAATGCTATTTTTGTGCACCCTTAAACCGTTTTGTCTATGGCTTTTTCCTCCTTTTCTGAAGGAAATTATCATGTTTTAGTTTTTGATTCTCTGGATCAGGAACTTACTATGCTTTGGGAAGAAAATGCACCTTCCACTCTCACTGTATCTTACTTAAAATTAATTCAGGAGTCAAATCCTGTCGATTTGAAATTCAGATATGTATTCATTAAAAAGAATATTGATCTTGAAAATAAAGTTGTCGGACTACTTTATTTTCAAGATCTAAAATCTAGTCCAAAAAATATAAGCTTCCGAAATAATAAATTGCTTTCTGCATTAACCTCATTGCTATTATTCGTTCGTCCATTTCGAATGTCTATTTGTGGTAACTTATTTGCAGTTAATTTTCCATCGATCTGGTTCAATGCTAATTATATTGGCAAAGAGCAAGTGTTAGATATCGTCATAAAAGTTGATGCAAACAAAAAAAGCGACATCCTTATTATAAAGGATCTTGATAGTTCATTCGATGCGTCAGTGACGGCTCAGTATAAACTTGAACCGTACCCATTTGATCTCACAATGGCTTTGAATATCAATAAGACTTGGGCAACTTTTGATTCCTATGTAAAAGCGCTATCAAAAAAATACAGGAAAAGAGCGGAGAAAATAATTAAATCCGGAGAAAAAATTATTCGAAAAAATCTTGAAGCTTCTGATATCCTCTCATCTTCAAAACGAATATTACAACTTTTCAATAATGTTGCTAATAAACAATCCGTCAGAATGGGATTGGTCGGGCAAAATTATTTTTTTGAGTATAAAAAACGATTTCCTGATCTGTTTACATTCCAGGGATATTATTACAAGGATTCTCTTATCGGATTTGCAACCTACATCGATCATGGTAGCACACTTGAAATGCATTATATCGGAATAGATTATTCGTTGAATACTGAACTAAGCATCTATTTCAATATGTTATTTGACGGTGTTCGAATGTCTATCGAAAACAAAAAAGATGTTCTTGAACTTGGAAGAACTGCCCGTGAGGCAAAAGCCAACCTCGGAGCTATTCCTGTTTATTTTAATGACTATATTGCAGTGAAAAACAAATTCATTAAATCACTTGTGAATCGATTCGGCAATAACTTCCAGCGTGAAATGGGAGAAGGCTGGAAGGAAAGGCATCCATTCATCAAGTAGAATACGTTTTTTTATTATTGATAAAACCATAAATTTGCCATACAAAAATAATCATGATAAAATCTAAAGAAAATATACAATCCTTCCTTATCGCATTCCTTCTAATAATTATTGCTGCGGTAACAAGATTTATCCCCTATCATCCTTTTAATTTTACAGCTATTGGTGCAATGGCACTTTTTTCGGGAGTCGCTTTCAGAGATAAACGAATTGCTTTCTTATTGCCAATGGCAGCCATGTTTATAAGCGATCTTTTTATCGGATTTCATTTTAGTATTCTCCCTGTTTATGCCTGTTTTGTTTTTACTGTATGGATGGGTGTATTAATCACCAGAAATCAGACCGTATTTAACATCGGATGTATGTCGTTGTTATCATCAATCGTTTTTTTCCTAGTGACTAATTTACCTCTATGGTATATGGATTTGAGGCTTTATCCGATGACAGTCGCTGGAACACTTGAAAGTTATAGTATGGCTCTTCCATTCTTCAGAAATCAGATCGCCGGCGATCTTTTCTACAATACATTATTATTTGGAAGTTTTTATCTGCTCATGCATAAAAGAAGTAGTGTCACAGTTATAAAAGCGCATAAAAAATAAACCCAGCCTTACGGGGCTGGGTCATTTTTTGCCAACCTTACGGGGTTGAACTGGATTAATCAATCTTACGGGATTGCTGAAAATTGTCGGTCAGTTGAAAATTGTTTTTCTTGTCTTGTTTAACGCCCCTTTTCCATTGTTGATGCCCTGATAAGGCCATTTGAATCTCATTTGTAAACTTTCTATTCAAAATCGTTAAAATTCTTGGAGAATGAGCGTTTTGCTTTGAAAAACATCTAAATTCTCACTTTATATAACTTCTATTAACCCATTGAAGACAATGGTTTACATAAAAATATTGAACTCCAGGGCCATTCTGATGCACTTTGTAGTATTCCGTCACAGGAAGCTATATGATGAAAAAAGGATCTCTCTTCTTTGTTTTAATGCAGATTGTTCTTTCCGGTTGGGCAGCATCACCTCCATTGAAAAATTGGCAGAAATGCCTTGGTGGCAGTCAGCAAGATGTTCCGGCCGCATTAATTCAATCGAATGATGGAAACGTTATTCTTCTTTCTAATGTAGACTCCCAAAACGGTGATATTTTATTCAACCATGGTTCTACGGATATCTGGATTACGAAATTAACATCGTCGGGCTCATTGTTATGGCAAAAATCAATTGGAGGAAGTTCTATTGATGCAGGAACTTCAATCAGCGAATTAGCTGATGGTCGACTCATTATAACAGGATATACAGCTTCAACAGACGGCGACTTTCAAAACAATAAAGGAAACTTCGATGTGTTTTGGATGTGTACTGATAATAACGGAAACGTCTTGAGTTTAAAAAATTACGGAGGTTCTCAAGTGGATCTCTGCTATGCTCATAAGAAAACAAGTGATGGCGGATTTATTCTTGTCGGTGGATCCTATTCGCTGGATGGTGATGTAAGCGGAAATCATGGAAATCAGGATGCATGGATAATGAAGGTTGACAGTCTCGGAAATTTATTATGGCAGAACTCTACCGGTGGAACAAACATTGACGTGTTTTATTCAGTTACTACAGATGCTTCTGGAAATATATATGCAGGGGGAACATCAAACTCAGTAGATGGAGATGTGATGTTTAATCATGGTAATTACGATATGCTGGTTGCCAAATATGATTTTAACGGAAGTAATTTATGGACTAAAGCTTTCGGAGGTTCCAATTTTGAATCAGCACAAACTATACTTATCGACTCACGACAGAATATTTTAATAGGTGGATATTCCCGTTCATCGAATGGAGAAGTCAGCACTAATTATGGTTACACGGATAGTTGGTTAATAAGAATCGATTGCTTTGGGAATTTGCAATCGGAGAAAAATTTTGGAGGTAGCGGAGCTGAGAATTTGTTTTCTATAATCGAAACGATAGATGGAGGATATTTACTGACTTCAGGATCGACCTCTACGGACAGAGATATTTTGAACTTTTCTGGAATGGAAGACATCTGGTTGTTAAAGACCGATAATTCATTTAATACAGAATGGAGCAGGAATTACGGTGGTTCAGGAAGTGATCGACCTGTTAGTGTTTTTCAAGATGCAACTGGAGGATTCCTTATCGCAGGATATACATTTAGTAATAACAATGATGTTTCTGGTCAACATGGCTCGTCTGATATCTGGTTGCTAAGCCTTGTATGCAAAAACCCAATAGCATATTTCAGCAGTCCCTCTTCAGTTTGTGGAGGTGACACATTAAACCTTGTCAATTCTTCAGCAGATGCTTCCGAGATCAGCTGGACTTTAAATAATACTTTCCTATCAAGGAATCAAAGTATTCAACTTCTATTTCCTTTAAATACTATCCGTACTGTTACATTAACTGCAAGTACGTGTTACAATACAGATACATATTCAGAAAGTATTTCATCCACAAATTGCAATCTTCCGCAAGTAAATTTTTCTGCACAATCAACAGTAATATGTGCAAATAGCCAGGTTGCATTTTTAGATGCAACACCGAATGCAACTTCATGGATATGGAATTTTCAGGGAGGTAATCCGGCGGTATCAACTTTAAAAAATCCTCAGATTTCATATTCACAACCTGGAGTCTACAGTGTTACGCTGACTGCAATTAATAGTTTTGGTAATCAGACTTTGATGAAATTAAATTTCGTCACTGTGAAAGCTAATCCTGCAATTCCCTTAATCACTCTTAGTGGAAATGAATTATCATCGACTCAGAATTTTCAATATCAATGGTATTATAACAACGCCTCTATTCCTTCAGAAAATGGCCAAACATTTATGGCATTTCTGGAAGGGGAATACAAAGTAGCAGTAATGAATTCGGATCAGTGCAGCAGTCAGTCGAATACGATATATTTTTCTACAACAGGAATTGAAGAAGATAAATACATGAAAGATCTTTCTGTTTTTCCAAACCCGACTGTAAATAACGTTCAGATTCGAATTCCTACGAATTCAACAGGAAATTTAAAACTGATAAGTGCAGATGGGAAATTACTCCTCGAAAAAAATATAGAAATTCAAACAAGAAATTTTAACCTCGATCTCAGTAATTATGAGTCAGGGATTTACATGATAGTTTATGTAAATGAAAAAGGAAAATTAACACAAAGAACAATTATTAAAAATTAACTTAAAACATAAAAACATGATTTACATTATTACTTCAATTTACATTGCAGGATTTTTTTACCTTCTTATGGATGATTTGAAAAAAAGTGATCCGGCTCAGGGAAGGAAGAATTAAAAATCGACTTCTGGGTCTGATTTAAAATAACTCACATCATGATGCCAAAAGAGAAGATTTGCAATCGCAAAGTTTTTCTTTTGGCATTTTCGTTGCACTAATTAATTAGCGAGTAAAGTTTTTTCAGCAGCTTTAAGAATCTCGAACGCACCTTCTCTGGTTTTGGATTCTGCATAAGCACGAAGCACTGGCTCCGTACCGGAGGCACGAATTAGCAGCCATTCATCGTTGTTATCATCAAAGAAATATTTAAAACCGTCGATATTTTCAACTCTTTTCACGATGTATTTACCAAAAGCATTGTATCCGTTATGCGCTGTTTTCTCAACTATTTTATCTTTTACTTCTTGTTTAAGATGCATGTCGTTCCTCTCAAATGAAAATGGTCCAACGATTGCATAGACTTCATCAATAAGTTCATTCAGTTTTTTTCCGCTCTTGGCCATAAATTCCCAGATGACTAAGCCCATCCATATACCATCTCTTTCGGGCATGTGATTTTTAATAGCTATACCTCCACTCTCTTCTCCACCGAGTAAGACATCTTCGTTGATCATGATTTCACAAATGTATTTGAAACCTATTTTCACAGTCTCAATTGGTAAGCCATAATGTTTGCATAACTTTTCAACTTTTGGTGTGGTGCTAAATGCAGTACAGACCTTCCCTTTCATTTTTTTATACTTTACCAAGTAATGAATTAAGAGCAGGATGATATGATGTGAATCAATAAAATTTCCTTTCCCGTCGTACATACCGATTCTATCAGCGTCACCATCGGTAACTAATCCGCAATCAATATTTCCTAATGATTTAATAAGGTTGCTGAACTCAATTAGGTTTTTGTGAATAGGTTCAGGTGCTTGTCCCATGAATCCGGGATTATAATCACAATGCAGCATCGTGATCTCAGGGAATAAACGTTTTATTACATTTTGTCCGGATCCATACATTGCATCATAAGCAAGATTTAATCCGGAATTCCTGATGGCATTCAAATCAAAATGCTTTTCGACATGCCTGATATAATCTGTTTCAATATCTGCGTATTCTAAAAGTCCGTTCTTCTCCAGATCGTCCATGGTGACCGATTGAAAATCGATCGAACATTTATCCGGAATCATATCTTCAATTTCCTGAACATTCGATGGTTGCAAGGGTCCACCATAAGATCCTTTCAGCTTAAAGCCATTGTATGAGGGTGGGTTATGCGAAGCAGTGATAATGATTCCAGCATCACATTTATAATTAATCGCTCCGAGTGATATCATCGGAGTAGATACATAATCTTTAGCGAGAATAGTCTTCACTCCCATTTTGCCCATAACAGCAGTAACAGTTTGAGCAAATAATTCGCCGGCAAACCTGCAATCGTGACCAACAATTACATTCGGATTTTTTGAATGTTTCTTAAGCCATAATGCCGTTGCTTCTGCTACCCTTGCTACATTATCAACAGTAAAGTCTTTCGCGATGATTGCTCTCCAGCCGTCGGTGCCAAATTTTATTTTATTTATCATGATTGATTAATTCTTAAAAAATAGGATTTGCGAAAATAGGATTTTAATTAATAAAAAAGAGATTATCAGAAATGATTAGATTCCTCTTTTATCGAGCGCATGTTGGAAACGACGCGCATTCTGAAGGTGCTGTTCATAGGAAACAGCAAATGAGTGATAACCGGAAAAATCTTCTTTTGCGCAAAAATACATGTATTGATGATGAACATAATTCAAGACGGAATTAATTGATGCAATGGTCGGAAGGCAGATAGGTCCTGGCGGAAGTCCTTTGTATTTATAGGTATTATAAGGTGATTCAACTTCTTTATAAACATTAAGTACCCGTGTAATGGAATAGTCACCAATGGCAAAAATAAGCGTTGGGTCAGCTTCCAGGCGCCATTCTTTTTTCAATCTGTTTATGTAGACGCCGGCAATAATTGGCTTTTCATCTTCTTTGTTTGATTCCATTTGTACAATGGAAGCAATTACGGCAACTTGAATTGGAGTTAAATCTATTGTTTTTGCCTGAGTTAACTTTTGGACCGACCAGAATTTTTCATATTCCGATTTCATTTTCTTAATAAATTTATCGGCAGAAGTATTCCAGTAAAATTCATAGGTATTAGGTATAAAAAGAGCAAGTACATTATCAGAATTGAAACCTAGTTGTATGAGGTAATCGGCATCAGAAAGAAGATTTATGATGGCTTGTGGTTTTGCCTCAATCTGATCGCCTATTTTATTTGCGAGTTGAGTAACGGTTCTAATATTATTAAATGTAACATTGACAGGAACCTGCCTTCCCGAACGCAGAAGAGAAATCAATTCTTTATTGTTCATACGAAGTTTTAGCTGGTATTTCCCTGGTTTCACAGCTATATCGTATTTCATTTGATGGGCCGTCCATCTAAACGATTTTTCATCAAGTAACAGTTGTTCATTTTCAAGGATATTAATTACATCTTGAATATCTGATCCTGTTGGAATATATAAAAACTGTTTACTACCACGAGCCCCTACGAGATTTGTCTTATAAATCTGCCTATATATAAGGAATCCTAATATACTTACCAGAATTAAAAGGAAGCCGACTGAGCCCCATGCAATTCGAAGAATAAGTGCTTTTCGTGCCATGCCGTGCGAAAGTAACTTCACTTTTCAAGAAACGATAGCAATACGTAAATTATTTCTTAACATTCGTCAGCTAATTTTGATTTTCATTAATTCGGAGAATAAATTGTTCGCGAACAGAATGTGGAGTTTCAATTGAGGTGCTTTTGTAAATCAATTCTTCTCGTTCTATAATTTTATCCTTGCTTATTACCTTTTATTAAAGTTATGAAGGTGCTATTTTTATAAATTTAACAATTTGGTCATCTATCAACAATCTTTTGTTTATCAAGAAAACGTACTTTCGAAAGAAAAACAAACATGAGTGAGCAATTAAAGGTTTTAATAGTAGACGATGAGCCTGACATTATAGAAATTCTTAGCTACAACCTCACAAAGGAAAACTTCAAAGTTTTAAAAGCAACTAATGGTCAGGATGCAATCGAACTTGCTACTCAGTATATCCCAGATCTGATAATATTGGATATTAGAATGCCTGGGATAACAGGCATCGAGACATGCAGGGAAATGAGAAAGATTGAGGCGTTGAAGACTACACCAGTCCTATTTCTTACAGCAGACTCTGATGAGTATACTGCCCTGAATGCATTTGAGGCCGGCGGCAGTCATTTTATTACTAAGCCAGTCAGACCTGCTATTTTAATGGATATGATTGGAGAATTAATGAAGGGAAAAAATAAGTAGGAAACTGGTGTTTGAGCATTATCATTCAAGTCAATAAATCACCATATAATTAAAAAAAAATCACCCTGCCAAGATTCCTTAACATTAACTTAATATGGAATAAGCAATCAGTTAATGAAGTCATAGTTTCTTTACACTCAAATTAAACACATATGATAAATAAATTTACATCAATTTCAGTTTTACTTTTGAATTTTTTATTCCTGGGTATTGTGTCAGCTCAGGAGTCTTCTCAGGAATCGCCACTGGATACTTTAACACGTACAGTAGCGGGAATTCAGCAAAGTTTAGACGTAAAAAACAGGCTACATATTAGTGGCTACATTCAGGCTCAATTTCAGGTTGCTGAAACAATGGGACAAGCATCTTATGCAGGAGGTAATTTCCCTTCATTAACAGATAAGCGATTTGCTGTTAGACGCGGGAGAATTAAATTTCAATACGATGCTGCTTTGAATGAAAAGGGTATTTCAACCAGTCAATATATTTTGCAATTCGATGTAACCGAGAAAGGTGTAAATATAAAGGATGCTTATGTAAAACTTACCGACCCATATATAGGTTGGTTTTCTTTGATTGCAGGAATGCAAAATCGTCCTTTCGGATATGAGATTGTTTATTCATCCAGTATGCGTGAATCGCCTGAAAGAGGTCGGATGTCACAAATTGTTTTTCCAAATGAACGTGATCTGGGTGCGATGATTTCAATACAAGGGCCTAAATCTTCCAATTGGAATTGGCTAAAGGTGGATGCTGGGATGTTTAATGGAAATGGAGCACCGGATGCTCTATCACAGGCAAGCGATTTTGATAAGAAAAAAGATTTTATCGGACATATTGGTATTAACAAATCTACAAAATCAGAAATGGTAAAATATGGTCTTGGAGCGTCGTATTATGATGGCGGTTTCAGATTGGATAACGATACAGTTTATTCAATGGCAACTGACCCTGATGGATCGAAAGGATTTAATATTACAAGTTCGACAGGCAATAAGAACAAGTTTTATCCAAAACGAAAATATATTGGTTTTGATGGTCAGATAAGTGTTGATTGGATTGCCGGTATAACAACATTCCGTGCAGAATATATTCAGGGCGATCAACCAGATGTTTCTGGAACTTCTAAAAGTCCTTCTGCAGCGGTTACTTCACCGATAATGAATAGGAAATTTAATGGTGCTTATTTATACTTCCTTCAAAACATTGCACATACTCCATTTCAGGCATTGGTTAAATATGATTGGTATGATCCGAATACAGATTTAAAAGGTGATGAGGTAGGAAAAACGGTAGCGTCAGGTTTCAAATCATCCAATTCGACAGATGTAAAATATTCCACACTAGGAATTGGCCTTTTATACCGTTGGGATGCTAATGTAAAAATAACGGCTTATTATGATATGGTAAAAAATGAAACAAGCCAAAACCTTTCTGGTTATACTAAAGATATAATGGACAATGTTTTCACTCTCCGAACTCAGATAAAATTTTAATACTTCTAATAATAAAATAAATAGCAAAAATGAAAATTATCTTATCAGCAATCCTGTTTGTAAGTATTACACTTAGCGCAATAGCACAAAAAATTGTTATTAAAGGAAGTGATACGGTTCTTCCGCTTTCTCAAAAAGAAGCCGAGGTATTTATGAAAAAGAATCCCAATAAAAGCATAACTATTGTTGGTGGTGGTAGTGGTGTTGGACTTTCTGCTCTTGTCGACAACTCTACAGACATTGCAATGTCTTCCAGAAAAATGAAAATGGATGAGCGGATGAAACTACAAGAGGCTGGCCGCGGATTTAAAGAAGTGATCATTGCCAATGATGCATTATCAGTAATTGTTAATCCAAATAACAAAGTATCAAAGCTTACACGCGAACAATTGGAAGGAATATTTACAGGAAAGATAAAAAACTGGAAGGATGTCGGAGGTGACGATATGATTATTGTCGTTTATTCTCGCGAGACGAGTTCTGGTACATACGAATTCTTTAAAGAACACGTTATGAACCGTAAAAATTATGCTTCTTCAGTTTTAAATATGCCGGCAACAGGTGCCATTATGCAATCTGTTAGTCAGACGAAGGGAGCCATTGGATATGTAGGTCTTGCATACCTTTCGAATGAAGTAAAAGATATTGCAGTATCCTATGACGGAAAGACATTTGTAAATGCATCCATTGAAGCAGCCAGAAATAAGACCTACCCTATTGTTCGCCCTTTATATTATTATTATGCTACATCAAAGGAAGCAGCAGTAAAACCATTCCTGGATTTCATCCTTTCACAAGAAGGTCAGTCAATTGTCAATCAGATTGGATACATATCATTAAAATAAAAATAAATACCTAATTTAGCTTTGGTTTGAAAACAGCGGCGGTAATTCCGCTGCTGTTTATTTTACATAAATAATGCAGTATAAAAACTGCTAAATTGAAATTATTATCCACCTAAGTGAAGAGAATTAAAAGATTCGTTGAAAAGTTTTTAGAAGGATTGCTGTTAATCAGTAGTTCAGTTTCGACTCTTACAATATTATTAATAATAATTTTTCTATTCCGTGAAGGTTTTTCCTTATTTAATACTTCTCCAATCGAGAATAATAATGTTATCGTTGTTAATAGAACTAATACTGTAGAACAATTAACTGCTTTAGAGCTAAAAGATATTTTCGACCAGCATATTACACATTGGGATAAAGTTGGTGGGAATAATGATTCAATAATAACATTAACAATCAATGATATTCCTAATTATTTTTCAGAGGAGGAAATTGGAGAAAATTTTGAATTTTTACCAGAGAAACTTGATTCACTGGTAAATTCAATGCCGGATGTATTGGCAGTTTTCCCTGACAAATATTTGCTGAAGGACAAGAAAGTTAAAGGGGTATATGTCAGAAAAAACAATTTACAGGATTTTATTTTTGGGCGACAATGGTTTCCTACTGCAGAACCCGCTGTACAACTGGGAGCATTACCTCTGATATTAGGGACATTACTCGTTTCAATTTTTGCCATAATATTTGCATTGCCAATTGGGATTGCCACAGCTATTTACATGGCAGAAGTTGCTGACGAAAGACTTAGAAAGATTATCAAACCAATTATCGAATTGCTGGCAGGTATTCCTTCAGTAGTATATGGTTTCTTTGGACTAATAATAATTGTTCCTTTCATTCATGATACTTTCAACCTTCCCGTTGGTGAAACAGCTCTTGCAGGAAGTATTGTACTTGCAATAATGGCATTGCCAACAATCATCACTGTTTCTGAAGATGCTATTCGAAATACTCCAAGGAGTATGAAAGAAGCTTCATTGGCTCTTGGGGCAAATCACTGGCAAACAATTCGCAGAGTGATTCTCCCTTATTCTGTTTCCGGAATTTCTGCAGCGGCCATTCTTGGAATCGGACGTGCCATCGGTGAAACTATGGCTGTTCTGATGGTTACAGGAAATGCCGCTGTTATGCCTCATTCTCTTTTGCAACCGGTGAGAACAATTCCGGCGACGATTGCGGCGGAATTAGGGGAAGCTCCTTCTGGCGGTGTTCATTATAAAGCGCTCTTTGCATTGGGATGTATACTTTTCTTGTTAACGATGGCAATAAATATCTGGGTGCAGTCAATAGGCAGAAAACGAAAATCCAAAAACTGATATGTCGAAAAATCTTAAAGAGAAAATAGCTTTTTGGATATTCAGACTTCTCAGTCTGATGGTTATTGTTATCCTGTTTTGGATTCTCGAATTTATATTCGTGCGTGGCTGGCATATGCTTAGCTGGAAATTTCTCTCAAGCATGCCTGAAGATGGTATGACAAAAGGTGGTATTTACCCTGCAATTATTGGAACATTTTGTCTCGTTGGCGGTTCTATGATTGTTGCTTTTCCTCTCGGTGTTATGGCAGGTATTTATACAAATGAATATACTAAAGATAGTTGGTTTAAACGATTCATTAAACTGATGACAAATAATCTTGCAGGGATTCCCTCAATCGTGTTTGGTTTGTTTGGAATGGCACTTTTTGTTAAGACGCTTGGTTTCGGTGATTCGATTCTTGCAGGTTCGCTTACATTGGGAATATTAGCACTACCAATTGTTATAAGAGTAACGGAAGAGTCACTTCTTGCAGTCGATGATTCTTTCAGGCATGGAAGTCTTGCACTTGGAGCAACAAAACTTCAGACAATCCGCCGGGTAATTCTTCCGATGGCAATGCCTAATATTATTACCGGATTAATTTTATCGATCGGAAGAGTGTCGGGTGAAACAGCACCTATCTTATTCACGGTAGCTGCGTATTTCCTGCCAAAGCTACCCACCAGTATTTTCGATCAGGTAATGGCATTACCTTATCATCTCTATGTGATCAGCACGAGCGGAACAAATATTCAGGAATCAAGGGATGTTGCTTATGGGACTGCTCTCGTCTTAGTTTTGATTGTACTACTGTTAAATCTGATTGCCAATGGGCTCAGAAGATATTTCAGTAATAAAGTAAAAATGAATTAATAATTATGAATAAGATAGAAACGAAGGATGTTCATTTGTATTACGGAAAATTTCATGCGTTGAAAGGTATCAGTCTTGAAATGCAAAATAATTCGGTGACTGCATTAATTGGTCCTTCCGGTTGTGGAAAGTCGACGTACCTCCGTCTATTCAACAGAATGAATGACCTCATTCCAGGAATTAGAATTGAAGGCGATGTTTTACTTGATGGGAAGGATATTTATAAATCTAAAAATCAGCGCATCGATGAACTCAGGAAAAAAGTTGGAATGGTATTTCAGAAACCGAATCCATTTCCAAAAAGTATTTTTGAAAATGTTGCATATGGACTTAGGGTAAACGGACTGAATCATACATCATTTGTAGAAGAACGTGTGGAAACTTCTTTAAAGCAAGCTGCATTATGGGATGAAGTAAAAGATAAACTTAAAAAATCAGCGTTTGAATTATCGGGAGGACAACAACAACGACTTTGTATTGCACGAGCAATTGCAATTGAGCCCTCAGTAATACTTATGGATGAACCGGCATCTGCACTGGATCCAATATCTACTGCAAAAATTGAAGAGTTAATATATGAATTGAAAAACAAGTATACTATAATTATCGTCACACATAATATGCAGCAGGCGGCAAGAGTTAGCGATAGGACAGCATTTTTCTACCTTGGCGAGCTCATCGAATACGATTTAACAGAGGTGATTTTCACTAATCCGAAAGTGGAAAAAACACAAAGTTATGTTACTGGCCGTTTTGGTTGAGAATGAGAAATAAATAATAAATACGTAATTAAAAAGCATAAAAAATATGAGTCATCTCGATGTAGAAATAAAACGCCTTAAGGGAGAAGTAATTGAAATGTTTGATCTGGTTTGTTTGCAGATGAAGAAAACATATGAGGCATTGTCAGTTATGGACAAAGAGCTTGCACGTGAAGTCAATAATAATGAAAAGCGAGTGAATGCGCTTGAATTAAAAATTGATAAAGATTGTGAAAACATTTTCGCGCTTTTCAATCCTGTAGCTATTGATCTTCGATTTGTTCTGGCCGTATTAAAAATAAATTATAATCTTGAAAGGATTGGAGACATAGCTGATGGTATCAGCAGGTATGTAATAGATGCCAAAGCTCCGTTTGATAAGGAATTAATGAAGCAAACCCGCCTCGACGAAATGTTTGCAATGTCGATGCAAATGCTCAGTGATGTAGAGACTGCATTTGATCATGAGGATACCAAATTGTCGCGGGGAATTTTTCAGAAAGACGATTTACTGGATGAGATTAATAGAAATGCAAATGGAGTGATTGAAGCATTTATCAGAGCAAATCCGGAATTAATAGCTCAGTCTCTACATATTGTGTCAACTATCAGAAAACTGGAACGAACAGGTGATCAGATAAAAAATGTTGCCGAAGAAATTATTTTTTACATGGAAGCAAAAGTGTTAAAACATTTGGAAAAATAACAAATCTGTTGTCGGCCGAAATGTTTGTTATGTTGTTTTGGGTAAAGAATTTTTTTAAGAATTCTTTCTGTTAGCAAGTATTTTTTTGTTTATTTTCTTAATTAGTCCAGGACCTTCATAAATAAATCCTGTATAAATCTGAATGAGTGATGCTCCTGCATTTAATTTTTCGAGGGCATCATTTTCCGAATGTATTCCCCCCACTCCTATTATTTTATAACGACCATTTGATTTTTTTGACAGATATCTAATCACATCAGTTGAACGTGATGAAAGTGGTTTGCCGCTAAGTCCGCCTGTACCTGCTTTAGTAATTGTATCAGAATTGGAAGTCAATCCTTCTCTCGAAGTAGTTGTATTCGTAGCAATGATACCGTCCAGATTTGAAATAAGGACGACTTCCACAATTTCATCCAGTTGCTTATCTGTAAGATCAGGAGCAATTTTTAAAAGAATTGGCTTTTGTTTATGTTGGCTTGATTTGTTTGTTGATGATAGTTTAAGATTTACTTGCTGAAGATGTTGCAGCAGCTTAAGTAATGGTTCTTTCTCCTGTAACGAGCGAAGTCCGGGTGTATTCGGAGAACTTACATTTATAGCAAAGTAGTCGACAAAAGGGAAAAGTTCACGAAAACATTTTTCATAATCATCAAAAGCATTTTCATTAAGCGTGTTTTTATTTTTTCCAATATTACCTCCGATGATAATTCCGGGCTGTCTTTTTTTGAGTTGACTTACCATTGCTTGAACTCCATCATTATTAAATCCCATTCTGTTTATCAGAGCAACATCATCAGTAAGTCTGAACATTCTGGGCTTAACGTTTCCCGCTTGGGCATGAGGTGTTACAGTTCCAACTTCAATAAATCCAAATCCGAAAGCTGACAATTCGTTAATCAATTTTGCGTCTTTGTCAAAACCTGCTGCTAATCCTACAGGATTTGGGAAATCAATTCCGAAAACTTTTGTTTTCAGTCTGTGATCAGATAAAGTATAAATATTAGTACATATGGACTTCGCAAATGGAAAGCGGAAAGCGAATTTGAGTAGTTTAAAAACTTTGTAATGAATAATTTCAGGATCGGACAGGAAAAGTATTGGCCTGATAATTCTGGAGTAGAAAGACATTCTGCAAAAGTAGAATACAAATTGAATATTCTGTAATTTGATTATTAAGAGCCTTTTGTTGATAAATGGCAAATAATTATTTAGAATATTCAAAATTATAATTTAGGTTTGTCTAAATTAATATGCTCAATGGCATTATCATTCAGTGAGGAAAATTACCTGAAGGCAATTTATAAGTTGTTAGAACGCGGTTCGTCCCGTATTACGACAAATTCTATTGCTTCTGCTGTGGAGACAGCCCCTGCCTCTGTTTCAGATATGATTCGAAAGCTTGCCGAGAAAAAGCTTTTGAATTATGCGAAATATCAAGGTGTAACATTAACCGCTCTTGGAAAAAAATCGGCAATAAGTGTTATTCGAAAGCATCGATTATGGGAATTATTCCTTGTCGACAAGTTGGGATTTAACTGGGGAGAAGTGCATGATATTGCCGAACAACTTGAGCATATTCAATCAGAATCCCTTGTAAAAAGGTTGTATGAATTTCTTGGGAAACCCAAATGGGATCCACATGGTGATCCTATTCCTGACGAACATGGAAATTTTCATTCAGCTAAAACATTTCCACTATCATCAGCAGGAGAGAATGAATGGCTGAAGATTAATGGCGTTATCGATCACCGGCCTGATTTCCTTCAATATCTTGATAAACAAGGATTGTCACTCGGGAAAAAAATCAATGTAAAAGAAATTACAACTTACGATCAATCGATGACCCTTTTAGTCGGTAGTTCAAAAAATATAATCTATGTTTCTTCTGAAGTGGCCAAAAATATTTTAGTTTCTACTGCAGGATAATTTAATACACCTTTAAATTAAATAGTAATGTCGAAAAGTGACATGTCACTTCCTGAAGTCCACTCTTCTGTTGAAACAAACAAAGGAGGGTCAAAATTTAAAAAGTTTTTTGCTTTTGCCGGTCCCGCTTATCTGGTAAGCGTTGGATATATGGATCCTGGTAATTGGGCGACTGATATTGCCGGAGGAAGTCAGTTTGGTTATAAACTCATTTGGGTATTACTAATGTCGAACATTATCGCTTTGCTTCTGCAGAGTTTAAGTGCGCGATTGGGAATAGTTCGAGGCCGTGATCTGGCGCAGGCATCACGTGAAACATATTCGAAGCCAATAAATATTTCATTATATATACTGGCAGAGATTGCAATTGCTGCATGCGATCTGGCAGAAGTTTTAGGGATGGCTATTGGTCTTCAGCTTTTATTTGGTATTCCATTATTGTGGGGAGTTACGATTACTGTTTTGGACACCTTCCTCCTGCTGTTTCTTATTAATTTCGGAATAAGGAGGATGGAAGCATTTATATTAGGTCTCATAGCAATAATCGGGATGGCTTTTCTTGCGGAGATGATTTTTGCCAAGCCAGTTATCGGAGATGTTATTCAAGGATTGATTCCCTCCATTCCAAACGATACGGCATTATATATTGCTATAGCAATAATCGGTGCGACTGTTATGCCTCATAACCTGTATTTACATTCCTCTCTCGTTCAAACGCGAAAATTTGAACGGACTCCTGTGGAGATTCGTAAAGCAATCCGATATAATATTTTTGACTCTGCGATTGCATTAAATCTGGCGTTTTTTGTTAATGCTGCAATCTTGATTTTAGCGGCATCAACTTTTTTTAAAAATGGACTTTTCGAAGTAGCGGAAATCCAGGATGCACATAAATTTCTGGCGCCATTACTAGGAAATGAATGGGCACCGAAGTTTTTCGCGATTGCGCTTATTGCCGCAGGTCAAAGTTCTACTATTACCGGAACGCTTGCCGGACAGATTGTTATGGAGGGTTATCTCAACCTTCGGATTGCTCCATGGATTAGAAGATTAATTACAAGATTGCTGGCCATAATACCTGCATTGATCGTTATTAATATTTACGGTGAAAGTTCTACAGGAAAACTTCTGATTTTTTCGCAGGTAATATTAAGTCTTCAGCTTGGTTTCGCTATCGTTCCGTTAATACATTTTGTCAGCGATAAAACCAAGATGAAGGAATTTGCAATTCCGATGTATGTTAAAATAATTGCATGGATATTTACATCAATAATTGTTCTACTGAATGCAAAAATGGTTTATTCAGAAATCGTGGATTGGATGAATACAACAAATAATCCTTTCTTTCTTTTATTTATTGTTTTGCCACTAATAACTGCGGCTGCTGGACTTCTTTTATATATTACATTCAGACCCCTGTTCCGCAAAAAGAAAAAAGAATATCCGACAGGACCTCATGGAGTTTTTCAACCTATCCAGCCTTTACACATTAAACCCTACCTGCGAATTGCCATTACGCTTGATTTTTCGAAAATGGACGCAGAAAGCATTAGCAGTGCAATTGCACAGGGAGGGAAAAAAGCGGAGTACCTTCTTTTGCATATTGTTGAGTCTGCCGGTGCATTGGTTATGAAGAGTGATATTAGAGACTATGAATTCCATTCTGATTTGAAACATCTAACTCAATATGCTGATGAATTGATTCATCAGGGATATAAAATTGAAACGAAGATTGGTTATGGAAGTCCGAAGAATGCTATCCCTAAAATTGTTAATGAATTCAATGCTGATTTATTAGTAATGGGCGCACATGGTCATAAAGGGTTTAAGGATTTTATCTTTGGTACGACAGTAGGATCCGTCAGGCATAAAATTAAAATTCCATTACTTATCGTTCGCTCCAAGTAGCGATCGCTTTTCGACAAATCATCACATTATCACATTCGCTAATTAAATATCTCCCTATCTTCGGCCACTATGGGAAAACAGCATCAGTCTGTTATAAAGAATAAGAAGGCCTCGTTCGAATATCACTTTCTGGCAACTTACAAGGCGGGTATAATGCTTACTGGTACGGAGATAAAATCGATTCGTGAAGGGAAAGCAAATCTGACGGATTCATACTGTCTTATTACAAATGATGAGTTGTGGGTAAAGAATATGCATATTTCAGAATACACGCACGGTTCTTATGCCAACCATGAACCCAAAAGAACCCGAAAGTTACTTCTGAAAAAGTCAGAGATTTTAAAAATTATCTCGAAGCTGAAGGATAAGGGAACGACTATTATACCGATACAGATATTTTTTAATGAAAGAGGACTTGCAAAGCTTGAAATTGCAGTAGCCCGTGGAAAAAAGATGTTCGACAAACGTGAGGATATAAAGAAGAAAGATGTTGCCAGAGAGATGCAGCGGGGAATTGATTAGTCTTTAATTTGAGGATGTCATAATTAAAACTTCTTGGTTATTTCATATGCATCTGAAAAAAGAGCAAAAAAAAAGCCGACCCTGTAGGGACGGCTTTTTTTACAAAAGAATTATTAGAAGTAGAAAGAAAGAACGATGCTACCGCTTCCGTTAGATGTACTGTTTACATTTGGAGTAACAGTATTTCCAACACCAACATTGAAGTTAGAAGTTTTGTCACCTGTAATATCAGTCTTAGAGCTAAGAACCGGTGTACCTGCAGGGTTTTCAACAATCTGGTAAGTTGACTCAGATGCTCCAACACTATTGATTGCTACACCCCAAGTGTATTCAGCACAAAGAGACATTTTCGGAGCGAAGAAATATTCAACACCGATAAATCCCTGAACACCGAAACCGAAGATGCTGCCACCTTTGTCTTCACTTGTCTGAGCAATACCTTGAGGGCTAGAAGCAGCAACAAGAGACTTGAAGTATGTATACTTCATTGTCTGTGCACTACCAAAGCCAACCATAGCTTCTGCACCGTAGTATCCTTTTAAGCGACCTTTTCCACGCCATTTTTGAATACCAGCACCAAGGGTAACATTCATACTGCTCGATTTAGTCTCACTTGCAGAGAAAGTACTGTCGAATCCGAATACATTTGGATTGTGAGTAACAGTAGAAGAACCGAAATTGATTCCAACTTTTGCGCGATACGCAGTAGTCTCATCTTTTACCATTTTTCCAACAATTAACATGTTGTTATTACTTGGATAACCCATATTTACAGAGTTGTTCTGTGTATTGTTAAATAGATTTCCAAAGTAATTGAGTAAAGGATGTGCATCAAAACCGATTGACCAATCATCCGTCTCAGGAAGAATGGGTGTGCCATTTTTAGATGTCATTGTTTGCGCATTAGCAAATGCTACAGCAGAAGCTAAAGCAGCAGTCAAGAGAAGTTTTCTCATTTTTCTGTGTTTTTTTGGGTTTAGTTTGTATAATTAGGGCGAATTTACGCTTGAATAAAAATACCAGTCAAGTTTTTAATTATATTTTTACACTATCAGTTGTTCATACTCCTTGTAATCAGTTCAATAATTAAAATCAAAGGAATTTAAAATTTTAGTTTAAGGATTGCTTTTGCCTAACTCTATTCGTCAATGTTTTTAGGTTTTTTATCAAATATTTAAAATAGTGTTTAAAAATGCAGATTATTAAATTTATTATCAACAGATTGAGTTGTTTTTTCTTTATATTTAATGTTAATTATAGTTAACTCTTATATTAATTTTTATAAATTGACCGAAATTTCAAGGATATTTTGTTAACCAAAACTAACTTCTATGAGAAAAGTAAGTACGCTAATCGCGCTACTGTTGGCTATTCTATGCCATCATGCAAATGCGCAAGACAGAACCATTACCGGAAAGGTCATATCCTCGCAGGATAACCTCGGAATTCCCGGTGTCAGCATAATTGTTCCCGGAACATCTTCAGGAACAGTAACTGACATTGATGGCAACTACAAGTTAACGGTAGGTGCAGATGTTAAAACACTTCGATTTTCTGCCGTTGGGATGAAGACGAAGGATTTTTTATTAACAGCTTCCAATGTGGCTGACATCACAATGGATGCAAATGTTTTAAAACTTGACGAAGTCGTAGTCACGGCTAATGCAATTACCAGAGAGAAGAGAAGTCTCGGCTACTCAACACAGCAGATTACAAGCGCTGATCTTTCTGCAGGAGAAAACAAAAACGTAATCGGTGCCCTTCAGGGAAAAGTTGCCGGAGTTAACATTACCTCTTTAACAGGTGGTGCAGGAAGTTCTCAGCGAATTGTTATTCGCGGTGGAACTTCGATTAATGGTAATAATCAACCAATTTTTGTGGTAGATGGAATTCCAATTAGTAATGCTAATTTCAGAACAGGTGATGACTTAAACAATCAGGTTGATTATGGTGTAAGGGGTAATGACCTTAATCCTGATGATATAGAATCAGTTTCTGTATTAAAGGGACCTGCAGCAGCTGCTCTTTATGGTTCACGTGCTTCTAACGGAGTCATTATGATTACAACAAAAAAAGGCAGAAGAGTTGCCGGTTCAGGTAAATCCAAAATGGAGGTAACTCTAAATTCTGGAGTTACTTTCTCTACCGTTTTGAAATATCCTGATTTCCAGAATTCTTATGGCCAAGGGGATTTAGATAATGTAATAGATGACAGAAGAGAGAACTTCAGCTGGGGATTACCATTTGACGGTAAAAATCGTCCGTGGGGTCAGGAGATAGATGGCAAGCAAAGAATCAAACCATACTCTGCTCTACCAAATAATATGCGCGATTTTTTCGATATCGGTGTTGGATATAAGAACACCCTTTCTTTTTCAGGTGGATCTGAGAAGAGTGATTATTTCCTTTCTGTTTCTTCTGATAACAATAAGGCAATTATTCCAACGAACAAATATGACAAATACAACATTCACTTTAATGGTAATTCTGAATTGTCGAATAAATTTACAACAGGTATTTCTTTGAACTATACAAATATTTCAGGTAACCTGCCAAGTGGTGGTCAAAGAGATGCATCTATATATGATCAGATTATTCAGACTCCAAGAGATATTCCAATTACAGAAGGCAAAGACCTTGACAATCCTTATAATGCATATAATGATGCGACAGGTTTATATGGATTTTATGGAGCGTACACAGTCAATCCATATTTCGTTCTTCAAAATTTCCAGAATACATCCAATGTAGACAGGATTATTGGAAACATATCAGTTACTTATAATGGCTGGGATTGGCTATCAATTACCAATCGTTTAGGTGGAGATGTATTTGGTGATCGTCGTTATCAGAAGTGGAAAAAATATAGCTACTCTCCTATCGATCCATTTTATGCAGGAAACGATCAGGTGTTTCAGGGAAAATATGGCGAAGACCTTTTTAACTTTACAAGCTATAACAATGACCTGATGTTTAATTTTAAACATAAGATTAACGATGATATTTCCGGAAATTTAATATTAGGTAATAATGTACGACAAACTACAATTACTGAAACATCTGCTGAAACTAATGCTGATGGTGGATTAGGAATCCCGGGATATTATAATCTTGAAAATAGTAATGGTCCAATAGTAGGAAGAAACGATTTGACTAAAACCAGGAATTATGGCTTTTATGCTGACCTAAGTCTTTCGTATAAAAATTATCTTTTTGCCGGAGCAACTGCTCGGGTTGATAAGTCATCAACTCTTGTTCCTGAAAACAATACATATTTCTATCCAGGCGGAAATGTATCATTCATCCCATCAGAGTTTTTTAACTCTAATCTGAAAGACAATTACTTTACTTATTGGAAAATCCGCGCCAGCTATGCAAAGGTGGGTAACGATGCAAGTGCCTATCAAACCAGTAGTGTTTTTACCAAGACAACAATCGATGGTGGTTTTGGTTCTACTGTGTTCCCTTTCGGTACTGTTAATGGATTTACCTCCGGTGATCGTGTAGGAAATCCTCTTTTGACTCCTGAGTTTTCTACTGAGCTTGAGATAGGTACTGATATCGGACTATTGAAAGACAGAATGAGCATCGGTTTCTCATGGTATACAAAGAAATCTACTAATCAGATTATTAATATTCCTCTTACTCCATCAACAGGTTACACAAGCAAAACTATTAATACCGGTGAGTTGAAAAATGATGGTATCGAACTAGAGGTTCGTGGAACTCCAGTTTTAACAAAATCAGGATTTAAGTGGGAAGCTTTTGCAACTTATTTTAAAAATAATAACAAGGTTGTTTCGCTTACCGGCGGTGTTCAACAGTTACCTCTTGGCGGAACATCACGTACTGCAATTGTTGCTCAGGTTGGTCAACCACTCGGTTCATTTTATGCAGTTGATCTCCTTAAAGATGCTCAAGGAAGAGTGATTGTTGATTCGGCTACAGGTATGCCTCAAACTACAGCTAATCTTGTATATGTAGGAAACTATCAACCAAAATTTCAGGCATCATTTGGATCAAACTTCTCCTTCAAAGGATGGTCGTTGGGATTCTTATTCGATATGAAAGAGGGTGGTCAGTTTTCATCACGAACGAAAGACGTTATGGATTTTGTAGGAACAGCTAAAGAAACTGAAGACCGTTTAGATCATGTCTGGCCGAATTCAGTATATGTTAGCGAAGCAGATGGAAATCCAATAGTTGCTAATTCTGACAGAACTTATCATCCATACAACTATTTTACAAATGTTATACCTGACGGACAGCATATTGTAGATGCCAGTTACGTAAAACTGCGAGAGGTACATCTTTCGTATATGTTTCCTTCACGCTGGTTGAACAAGACTCCGTTTGGAAGTGCAAGTCTGACATTTTTTGGAAATAACATGGCTATCTGGACTGCAAAAGAAAATGAGTTTGCTGATCCTGAACAAAATTCAGCCGGAGCAAGTAATGCTCAGGGTTTTGAGTTTACATCAAATCCTTCGCAGAGAAATTTCGGTGTTGATTTGAAAATTACTTTCTAATTAAGGCAAAAAAAGAAATTATGAAAAAAAATAAAATATTAATACAATTCATACTTGCTGGCGCTATCGTTTTTGGTTCGGTTACTTCCTGCAAAAAGAGTTTTTTGGATATCAATACGAATCCAAATGATCCTTCTGATGTTTCTGTAAAGGAACTATTGCCATCAGCAGAAGCGGCAATTGCTCATGTGGTTGGAAATAATTTCCAGATATTCGGCGGACTTTGGGGTCAGTACTGGACTCAAAGCCCTAATTCATCACAGTACAAAACGATTGAACAATATTCACCTGCTGCAAACGATTTCGATCGTCCATGGAAAGCACTTTATGCAGATGCATTATTCGATCTTAAGGTAATTATTACAAAAGCTACTGCCTCAAATCTTCCTAATTATGTCGGTTGTTCTAAAATTCTTCAGGCATATACTTATCAGTTGCTGACTGATGACTTTGGAGATATTCCTTTCTCAGAAGCATTGCGTGCAGATGAGCTTATATTATCTCCTCGTTACGATTCTCAACAATCTGTATACGCTGGAATCATAAAACTTCTTGAAGAAGCTGATGCAGTCATTGATGAGAACTCTGATTTAGTACCGGGAGAAGAAGATTTATTGTTGCATGGCGACATGACACAATGGAGAGCATTCGGAAACACTCTGAAACTTCGCGTCTATTTGAGAATGGCTTATGTTGATCCGGGTACAGCTCAGGCTGGTATTGCGGCTCTTGAAGCTTCAGGAGCAGTTTTCCTTGGTTCAGGAGAAGAAGCGAGAATAGATTATACTACAACAGGTGGAAACACAAATCCACTTTACTCTTCTATAATCGGATTGAGCAGCACACAGAACTTAGTTGCAAGCGCAACAGGAGTTAATTATTTCTTAAGCAATGATGATCCACGTCTGGATGCATTTTATGCTCCGGCATTAAATGGATCACAAGTTGGAATTCCCCAGGGAGAATATACATTACCTGCAGGTACTCCAGTTAGTATTCCCGGTGCTGCAACCGGTGGTGATGGTGGAGATCCCGCCTCTTCTTCAGCTCCGGTAAGATTAATGACTGGTTATGAGAGTTTATTCCTTCAGTCGGAAGCCGTAGCACGAGGATGGATGACTGGCGATGCGCAGGCATTGTATGAAGAAGCCATTTCAGAAAGTTTCTCATCTTTTGGAGTAACTGATACATTCGCAACCGGATTTTATGCGCAACCAAATGTTGCTTTCCCTGCTGGTGGTACAACTGAAGATAAGATAAAAGCAATCATCACTCAGAAGTGGGCTGCATTTGCTGGTAATTCTGGTACTGAAGGTTGGACAGAATGGAGAAGAACAGGATATCCTGACTTCTTTACTATTTCGACAAATTCTATCATCGGTCCAAATCGTTTTCCTAACAGGTTCTACTACCCTAGTAGCGAGGAAACACGTAATGGCAGTTTCCCAAGGCAGAAACTTATTTATGATAAAGTTTGGTGGGACGTAAACTAATTAATTAAAAAAATTAAAAAGAAAACTATGAGAAAATCAATCATAATAATTTTAATGGCAGTAGCATCATTTTCTGCCTGTAAAAAAGATCCTGCAGTTGTATCAACTGTTGTGACCGTTTCCTATCCTACTGTAACACTTAATGGTGCAGATTTTATTCACATCCCTGTTGGCGGAACTTTTGTCGATCAAGGCGCAACATTAATTGATGATATCACTGGAGCATCGTCACAAGTAAGTGCTACAGAAAGTGAATTGGATGTAACGACTCCCGGTTTGTATGCCGTAAAATATATTGCTGCAAATGCAAATGGTTTCAGAACCCAGGCCACTCGTGGTGTATTGGTTCTGGACTATACTCCACCAGTTGGATTAGATCCTGCATTTGATATTTCTGGTAATTATTTAAGAGCAGCAACAGGTGTTGTCGCTAAACTTATCAGAATGGATAATGGACTGTATATATTCGATCACGTAGGTGGTTCTTCAGCCGTTCCAGTATATATGTTAACTCCTGATACTACTTCCATTGATGTTCCTTTACAGACAACATATAACGGACTATCAATAGAATGTACGAATGAAGTGTTAGTTACAAATCCTCCTCCAATAACTTTTAGATATAAGGTTGCTGCATCTGGCTTTGGACCGTCGACCAGAACATTCGTTAAACAATAAAGTATATTACATAACGAAAAAGGAGAATGCCAATGGTATTCTCCTTTTTCGTTTTATGATTGTTTGGTATCCTTCAGCTAATCAGAAAAATTATTTTGTAGTCCCCCACTCCTTATTTTCAAGCATCGGTACAAATCTAAATTCCTGAAACTGTTTTTCCTCATATTGATTTTCATCAGTTTTTGTAATTAATGTCATTACCTGTACTTCACCTGCTCCAACCGGTATTACCATTATCCCTCCGATTTTCAATTGATTAATTAAATCCTCCGGAATAAAAGGTGCACCACAGGTGACTAATATTTTGTCGAACGGTGCATATGCTGGTAAGCCTTTAAAGCCATCACCATAAAATAATTTATGCGAGTAGTTCATCAATGTTAATAGTGACTTCGCGGAATCGTGCAATTCCTTTTGTCGTTCAATTGAAAAAACCTTTGCCCCCATTTCATGAAGTATGCAGGTCTGGTAACCACTACCGGTACCGATCTCTAAAATCTTATCACCTTTGTTAATCTGCAACAAGGAAGTCTGGAAGGCAACTGTAAATGGCTGTGAAATAGTTTGACCGGCCCCAATCTTGAAAGCATGATCTGAATATGCCTGATTAAGAAATGCCTGGTCAAAGAAGTAATGACGCGGAACCTTGGACATGGCCTGAATAACCTTTTCATCCTTTATTCCTTTGTTTCTGATCACTTCGATCAGTTTATTCCGCATCCCCTGATGTTTATGAGTATCCTCCGGTAGCTGTAATATTTTCGCCATTTGCTTGAAAAGGTGTCGTTTTTATCTGATGATTATCTAAATATTGACAAAATTACAATTTAATAAGCCAGACTTTCCTTTTCGCCGCCTGAATATTTGCTAATTTCGCGCGAAGTGTGTGAAGAAAAATAACATGTTGAAAATAGGTGTCATTGGAGCAGGTCATTTGGGGAAAATCCATCTGCGTCTTTTAAAGGAAATAGCAACGGCAGAAATTGTCGGATTTTATGATCATAATCCTGAACATGCCAGGAATGTGGCAGCTGAATTCGGAATAAAAAGTTTTGATAATGCAATGCAATTGATTGAGGAGTCTGAAGCTATCGATATAGTTACTCCTACACCTTCTCATTTTGAGTTTGCAGTGATGGCTTTAAAAAAGTCACGTCCTGTATTTATAGAAAAGCCACTTACACATACCGTTGATCAGGGAAAGAAAATAGTCTCTCTTATTTCTGAAGCAGGCGTTAAAGCACAGATAGGTCATGTTGAGCGATTCAATCCTGCATTTATCGCCGCAAGGCCATTTCTTCAACAACCTTTATTTATTGAAACACATCGATTGGCAGAATTTAATCCAAGAGGTACTGATGTACCGGTGGTACATGATTTAATGATCCATGATATTGATATTGTTCTTAGCGTAGTTAAATCGCCTGTAAAAAGAATTCATGCTAGCGGCGTTGCCGTTGTAAGTGATACTCCTGATATCGCAAATGCACGAATTGAATTTGATAATGGCTGTGTAGCTAACCTTACTGCAAGTCGCATCTCTCTGAAAAGCATGCGAAAGAGTCGCTTCTTCCAGCGTGATGCTTATATATCAGTCGATTTTCTTGAAAAGAAAACAGAGATTGTCCGATTAAAAAACCTGGTTGGCGAAGCGGGTCCGCTCGATATTACCATTGATCTTGGAAAAGAAAAAGGATCGAAAATTATTTATTTCGATCAGCCGAAAATAAGTGATAGCAATGCCATCAAAATGGAACTGGAGCAATTTATCGATGCAGTGTTGCATGAAAAACCAATAGCAGTTACAGCTGAAGAAGGATTGCAGGCACTTGTTGTTGCACATCAAATCATGGATAAGATCAATTCTTCCTTAAACATACTTGCCTGATGAGACGAAGGATAAAATATCTTTCTTATTTATGCTGCATGTTTATAGCAGTATCTTTTACTTCCTGTTCTTTATTCGATCCGGCTTCTCCGGTGGGCTCTTATATCCATATCGACAGTATTTCTGTAACAACGGATTATGTTTCACAAGGAAGTAATTCAAAAAAAATAACTGATGCCTGGGTGATTTACGACAACAAATATCTTGGCACCTTTCCTCTTCCTGCAGATATCCCATTGATTGGTGAAGGGAATCATAACATAATTATTAAAGGCGGAATAATGGAAAATGGAATATCAGGAAGCAGAGCGGCATATCCTAAATACTCCTCTTATACATCGGATGTAAATTTGACAGCAGGAAAATCATTGGTCATTTTACCAACAATTTCCTATGGAAGCGCTGTACAGTTTCCTCAACTGGAAGATTTTGATGTTGCAAGTCTTTCCCTCATTCCAACAAGCACGGCATCTGTACCATTGCTGATTACACCTCTCAATGATCCAAATGCATTTGAAGGTAATTCAGGTTGGGTTGTTCTTGACGACAATCACACACTTTTTGAAGTTGCTTCGTCAAGTGCATTTTCGCTTCCTATTAGCATCCCTACCTTTGTTGAACTAAATTATAAATGCGAAAGTGACTTTACAATAGGCGTTTTTATAAATACTTCCATCGGTGTTGTTAAATCTGATCTCCTGAATGTACGCGCCTCTGCGACATGGAAAAAAATATATGCCGGAATTAGCAGCCTGGGTGGAGTTGCAACTGATGGAATCAGTTATAAAGTTTATATCCATGCAGAGAAACCTACTTCCCAAATCACTTCTAATCTTTATTTCGATAACCTAAAGGTTGTATACTAAAATGAATAAAAGAATAGATACGATAAAGTTTATTTTTTCTGACTGGCTTGCAGCTGCAATAGCGTGGGCATTTTTCTTCGTTTACAGAAAACTCTTTTTGGAAGCGATGGATTTTAATTTTCTGAATATAATTCAGGATAAAAAATTTATTTGGGGAGTTATTGTAATACCAATTTGCTGGGTTTTAGGATATGCACTCATAGGATCATATCAGAATGTATATAGAAAAAGTCGCTTGCGAGAACTTGGGCAAACTCTCTATGTATCCATCATCGGAGTCTTAATTATCTTTTTTACTTTACTGCTCGACGATACCGTAATATCTTATCGTACCTATTATCATACTTTTCTTACTCTCTTTTTACTTCAGTTTGTCACTACTGCCCTTTTCCGGTTTATTCTGAGCAGTGCAATTATCAGCAGAATACATAGGAGGAAAATAAGATTTAATACGATTATGATTGGCAGTAATACAAATGCTGTTCATTTGCTTCACCAAATGGAAAAGGAATTTATCGCCGAAGGAAATTCGTTTGTCGGTTTTGTCCATGTTGACGGAAATAATGATCATCTTCTTTCGAAGCACATGGCAAATCTTGGAGGAATCAGAAATATTCGTGAGATAATTCGTACTCATCATATCGAAGAAGCTATTATTGCTTTGGAGTCGTCTGAGCATATCAACATTGGAAAAATTATTAATGAACTCGAAGATCTTCCCGTACTTATTAAAATAATTCCTGATATGTACGATATACTTTCAGGGTCAGTAAAGATGAATGCCATTTTCGGAGCTCCTCTCATTGAGATTTCACCACAGCTGATGCCTGTATGGCAAAGATCAGTAAAGAGAATTCTTGACATATCCATTTCAATCGTTGTCATGCTCCTGCTTTCGCCGGTTTATATTGTTACATCGATGGGTGTTCGGTTTACATCGAAAGGAAAACTTTTTTACAGTCATGAAAGGATCGGACTTCATGGACAGCCATTTAAAATATATAAATTCCGATCCATGGTTTCAGATGCTGAAAAGCACGGGCCACAGCTATCGAGTCAGTTCGACCAGCGTGTGACGAAATTCGGAAGATGGATGAGAAAAATCCGACTCGACGAAATCCCGCAATTTTATAACGTGCTTATTGGTGACATGTCTATTGTTGGTCCTCGGCCTGAGCGGCAATTTTTTATTGATCAGATAATGGAATATGCACCTCATTACAGACATCTTCATAAAGTAAGGCCCGGAATTACTTCGTGGGGGCAGGTAAAATTCGGTTATGCTGAAAATGTTAAGCAGATGGTCGAACGATTAAAGTATGATCTGATCTATATTGAAAACATGTCACTCGCTCTCGACTTTAAAATTATGATTTATACAGTAATGATTATTGTTAAAAGAAAAGGGAAATAGTAAAGCACCTATTATCATAAAGACTAATATTAATTAATACTTAACTATAATGACAATTTCTGTAATCGGAGCCGGCACCATGGGAAACGGAATTGCACATGTATTCGCTCAAAACGGATACACTGTTAATCTGATTGATGTATCTGCCAACGCCTTAATGAAGGGTATTGAAACCATTGGCAAAAATCTCGAAAGGATGGTTGCAAAAGAAAAAATTACAGTTCAGCAAAAAGAAGAAACGTTAAAAAATATAAAATCATTTACATTAATTTCTGATGGTGTCAGAGATGCTTCTCTTGTAATTGAAGCAGCTACCGAAAATATTGATTTAAAGTGTTCTATTTTCCGCGAGCTTGATCAGTTATGCGGCCCTGAAACAATCTTGGCGACGAATACTTCTTCCATTTCTATTACTAAAATTGCAGCCCAGACAAAGCGTCCTGATAAAGTAATCGGCATGCACTTTATGAATCCGGTTCCTGTCATGAAGCTGGTTGAGGTTATTCGGGGATATTCAACTTCCGATGAGGTCACTAAATTTGTTTTTGATTTGTCAAGAAAACTTGATAAGATTCCTGTTGAAGTAAATGATTATCCTGGTTTTGTTGCCAACAGGATCCTGTTGCCTATGATTAATGAGGCTATTTATTCGCTTTACGAAAGTGTTGCCGGAGTTTCTGAAATTGATTCAGTAATGAAATTAGGAATGGCTCACCCTATGGGACCCTTGCAACTGGCCGATTTTATCGGACTTGATGTATGTCTTTCAATTCTTCGTGTTCTTCAAGATGGTTATGGAAATCCGAAGTATGCTCCTTGTCCTCTGCTTGTAAATATGGTTATGGCAGGAAAGCTGGGTGTAAAATCAGGTGAAGGATTTTACACATACACAGCAGGAAATAAAGAACTGGTAGTGTCTCATTTTTTTAGAAAACAAAATGTATTAACTTTTTAAGTTCACATTTATCCGGATGAAATTCAGTCATAAGACTTCAGTAGCGCTTCGATTCTCCGATATGGATTCTTTCGGTCATGTAAACAATGCCTGTTTTCTTACCTACTTTGAAGAAGCGCGGATTAAATATATTGATGATATCGTGGGATGGAAATATGGATGGGCGAAAACGGGAATTATCCTTGCTCACTCAGAAACTGACTTTCTTATTCCGGTTAACTTCAAAGATATTATCTTGATTAAAACATGTTGTTCAAAAATCGGAACGAAGAGTTTTACAATGCTGCATCAGATGCTAAAAATTGAATCAGAGAAAGAAGTTCCTGTTTCGACGGCTGCAACTGTGGTTGTGATGTATGATTATGAAAATAATTGTTCCATACCGGTAAACGAAGCCTGGAAAATTGCGATAAAAAAATATGAGTTTGAATCAGGCAATGCTATTTAGAAAATTAGTTTAGCTCAACTGATTACCAAGGATGTTATTAGCCATGAATGGTTTCCTTATTACCATATTTCTGAATAATGCCTTTTTCGTAATCCAGAAATTCCTCCCAGCGTTTATCAACATCAATACCGTTTGCGTAAAGTTTTGCTAGTCGTATGAATTGTGTATAGTGATTCGCTTCGCTAATCATCAATTCACGATAAAATTTCTTTAAATCTTCATCAGCAATATTTTCAGAGAGGACTTTGAACCTCTCGCAACTTCTTGCTTCTACAAGTGCTGAAAAAAGTAATTTGTCGACCAAAACGAAATGTCGCTGGTAACCTTTACGGATGAAGTTATTGATTTCGAAGACATATTCATCACGTCGTTCTTTACCAAGAACAAAACCTCTTTCCTTTATTTTTTCATGAACAAGTTGAAAATGTTCGAGTTCCTCTTTTGCAAGGTCGAGCATCGCATTAACCAATTCAGTACATTCCGGAAAATGGACGATAAGGTTAATGGCATTTGTTGTTGCTTTCTGTTCACAATAGGCATGATCAGTAAGAATTTCTTCGATATTTTTTTCGACGATGTTGACCCACCGAGGATCTGTTGGTAACTTTAATCCAAGCATATGATATTAGGAAAATTTCGTTTGGTACAAGGTAATAATTAAATGTAAGAATTATGTTGAAATGTAAAAATCTAAGTTGCATGGAAAGTAACATTTTCAATTGTACATTTGTATGACAGATATGGCAGCATTGGTTTTATATGGCGATAAGCTCAGTATTAAGGTTACCCGCGAGTTCAGACAACTCGTAAATATCTCTATTGCTGCAGGTAAATTTATTCTGATTCACCCTCATTATGATCTAATCAGAGAGGCCATGCGTCTCGATGTATTTGAAGATGAAATGCTGGAAGAATTTGAAGTCCATAACTGGCAGTTCGAAGTCGGAGAAGTAATGAGCTTTGATTTCGAAGAAGTTCTGTTTTTTTATTCATTGCTGGAATTAAGTTGCCGCATTTTTCTTTGTGAAATAGGCGACGACTTAAAGGCTATGGCTATTGAAAGCGGTGAGACGAATGAGGATGAATTCATTCGGGTCAGAAGTTTTTACTTATTGCAGGCTCAGAATTTTTTAATAACCATCCGACAAACCTTCAATGATCATCCTGAATTCCGGGCTTTACAGGAAAAAATTGAGCACCTTAATTCCCTTGCATAAGTGGAATTTCTCCTTCTTCCGGAACTGTATCCTTAAGGATAATCATATCTCTGGCTGGGCCACTTAAAACGACATGTGGCAGTAGTTGATCATGTTCTTCAGCAGTGATCAGGTTTTTTCTGAGCATAAAATCAGATACTATTCTGTAATAATCGGCCAGATAGGGTTTCAAATTCCCTTCCGCATCAAAACTGTACTTGAACCACTTCGGACGCGGAAGAAGGCTTGCGAGAAAAATTCCCTCAGATAGATTTATCTCAGATGGTTTTTTATTAAAATAGAATTCTGATGCTTCACCAATACCATAAACATCGGGGCCAAGTTCAATAATATTAAGATAAACTTCCAGCATTCTTTCTTTTGTGTATAACCGGTTGTTCTCAATCAACCATACCAGCAGTGCCTCTTCTGCTTTTCGTGCAACTGTTTTCTTTCTGGTCAGGAATACATTTTTGACGAGTTGCATACTGATAGTACTTCCTCCTCTTACGAATTTTCCGGCTTTAAAATTAGCCACTATAGATTTCCGGAACGCATCTTCATTAAACCCGTTATGAAATAAAAAACTGCCATCTTCTGAAGTTAATACAGAATTAATAAATTCGGGTGAAATCTTATCGAGTGGCGTATAATATTCATTGGATGGACCTACCGGAAAAACACGAACAAGCTTGTCATGTTCATAGACAGACTGCATAAACTCACCATTCATTTTAAGAATATTTGCTGATCCGAATTTCCTCAACCTGAACTTTTCCTTTCTTAACCCTGATTCAAAAATAAGACTGTCAGGTTCGCCGGAATCGAGTCTGAAGTCAAGTGAATAACTCAATGTTCCATCAGCGCCAAGATCGCGTACTTCATCGAACATCCCTTCTGGTAATGAGGCGAAGAAATCATTCGCAGCTAATTTTTCTGTTTTAATTTTTAGTGCATATATTTTGGAACTATCCGTAGAATACCAAAGGTATGGATGAATGAGAATATTTGAAATCATTGCTTCAGAAGTACTATCCACTTCCAGATATTTTTTACCGGCATGAAATATAAAATTGAATGATGCTGATGGAATTTTGACTGTATCTTCAGCAATTCGCTGATGGAAGACAACAAGACTTTTCACTGAAAATTTTCCCTCAGTGCTAAAATTGTCACTATGCCAGTTATAACTGTTCAAAGCAATATTAACAGTATCGAATCGAACAGTAAGTCCGAATATTTCTTTTGTTAACGGTAAAGAAGCATTACTTCCATCGGCAGGATAAACATTCAGGTTAAGAGCATGCTTCGACTGAGAAAATTTACCATTACATAACCATTTTTCATTGTTCCTATCTTCCACAGCAATGCCTGCGAGTGAATCTTCGTTTGATTTAAATTCTAGAATAGTAAGTTTGCGATAAATTGAATCGTTTCTGTATAAAAGCGAAATGTTATGTAGAGATGCACTTTGTGGTGCCAGATTAAATAACCGATCAAGCATTCTTCTGAACAATACAGAATAATTAGTTCCTGTTTGTCCGGCAGATACTTTTTCATGATTGATTAAACTACTGTAATTACATATACTGTCATGGCAAGATAAGTTTATGACGACATTCGATGAGAATAAATCATTTATCCGGATGGTGCCGGTTAAAAGCTTCCATCCTGATAGGGTGAACCTAACAGAATCTGCTTTAATAATTGTATCACCAGAAACCGGAACAAGAAGAATATCTTCCAGTGATATTGTTGAAAATCCTGTAAAACGGCCAGAACGAATAGTTAAAGCAGCCCCCGTTTTTTCAGATATTACGCCTTCTCCTTTAGCTATACCCCATTCCAGCAGGGAATTTCTAAAAGAAAAATACACTATTAAGACGAACAATACCAGTAGTATTACGACTTTCAGAGCTTTCTTTATTCTTTGAATCATGCCTTCTTTAAAAGCACAATTTGCTTAAACTTTCTGTACTATTCAAGTTTAGTTTCATACACAATCATTCGTTGATAATTAGACAGGAAAACTATGAAGTAGCCGATCGAACTTTTGTATTTTGCAATACTTACAGGAAAATATGTCATCAACTAATTTTGCAGGGAAGATCCTGTTTTTTATTTCATTTGCAATATCCGGATTAACGGCAAGTGCAAGGCATGAGAATGTTCCGCTGAGCAATCCCGCCAACAAAGAGATTCTGGAATATCATGATCATCGTGCATTGGATTTTGTAAATAAAAATCTAAACAGGTTTGCTGTAGAACGTTTACGAACCTATGATTCCTTACTTGATTCTTTATACGAAGCAGAACTTTCTGACACTTTAAAGCAGATCGAGAAAAATTATCAATTTAAATCTGCCGCACAAAAAACAGTTATAAAAAATCATAAGGATCAAATTGGAGAACTAACTGAAAAAAAAGAACAGCTTGAAAATAAATATCATGGACTTGTGCGGAAAGCATTAATTTCATTTGTCCTATGGTTAACGATTGTTTTATTACTACTTCAATTCAGGAAGAAAAAATTGAATAGTGCAAGGAAAAGACTGAATGATTCTGCATCTCAATTGAACATCCTTGAAAGGTATTCCTCAAAAACAGGAATATTAATTGAAAAATTGAATGAGGTGATGCCATCATTGCGAAAAATTGAGGAGGATTATGGTTCGCTTATGACGATTATTAATGATGGGGCGGCCAACCTTAAAGTTCCGGGTGATTGGAAAATTATTTCAGCGAATGGAGATATTGGAAAGCGAGCAATTGAAACTGAAGTTATGGTTGCAGCTGCTGTGCTTAGTCAGGCCGCTGAACCAAGTGAAGAAAAAATTGCAACGGATATAAACATTGTATGTGAGCAATTTCTGGAAATGGCCTGGCGCGGAATTGAAAAGCCGGAAGGTTTTAACTGTCAGGTTACACGAGATTTGGAAAAAAAGCTACCGACAATTAAAATTATCCCGGAAGCAGTGGGTTCCCTTCTTCTAAATGTTCTGATGAATGCATTTCAATCGGTAAAAGAAAAGCAACAGTTAGGAATAAAAGGTTATCAGCCCAAAGTTGCAGTAAGTACACGGATTCTACCACGTTTTTTACAGATTCGTATAAGAGATAACGGAATTGGAATGAACGATATAAATCTTCAGCAGTCTACAGGTGAGTTCTATTCAACAAAACCGATAAATGAAGGATGCGGACTTGGTTTATATGTTGGTCAGATTATAATCAATGAAATGCATAAGGGAGAAATTAAGATTGAGAGTGAAGAAGGAAACAGTACAGATGTTTATATTAAATTCTTTATCTCATAAATTATGAAGTCGAAATTATTTTTAATAATATTTCTTCTTTCCGGATTGGATAATCAGGCTCAAAGTATTCAGGAGCTTGAGACAATTCATACCAAGGCAAAGATGCAATATGTGAAACCTGAGGTGTTAGATGGACTTGTATCAGCATTGAAGCGTTATGAGAATGATTTTGTGCCAGGACAGGATACATTGATCATGGAGTCGTATCGGATAATTGTTTCTGCCTATATGGAAAATAATCATTTTAAGCAGGCATATGAGACATTTAACAGATACCTGGAATATAAAGAGAAAGTTCTTTCGCAAGATAAAGTAGTACAATTAATGATGCGATTAACTCGGCAGGTATTCGTCAGGAAAAAGATGATTTAGAAGAAAAAGATTTAAGTTCTCAGTTAACTACGCTGATCGATCAGAATAACGAACTTGATTCTAAACACAAAAATTTTAAACGTAACTTTTCTTTTATTCTTGTTAGTTTGTCAGCAGTGTTTGCCATGCTTCTGGTATCCGGCGGAATAAGTCTGTTACGCCAGCGTTCTGAACTTCAGAAAAACAAACAAAGGATGAAAGTAATTCACAGGCGGGCTGTCACAGGCAATCTGGAAGAAGGATTAAATTTATCAATGATTGGCGGATTGAAAGATGCAGAATTACACTCAAAGCAATTGCTTGAAATGTTGAAAATTCATGAAGAAGTTTTTCCTCCTGCAAAACAAGCGTCTGATTTATTGGCAAGTATTGATAAAAAAATCAAGGATCTTATTAAGAAAATTTAATTTTATTCGTAAAGTTGGAAATTAAAAAAGATATATAATTACATTTGAAGTACTATGAAACTTATACTGATATTTATAATCTTTATTTTGTGTCAGGCAGTTCCTGTCAATGAGGCGAATGCCGTTCAGACGACGAGAGTTCTTATTATTCATAAGGAAAGCAGGCCATTTATCATAAAACCAGCACGCAGGTATTTGAAACATAGGATTATTCAAAAGAGAGTTGAACACCGTAGAATCATGAATGCGCCACGAAAAAAATAATTTAAGATGAGAAGAAGTTGCCTTATTATAATTTTTTATTTATTTATTAATAGCATATTCGGACAAAGTTCTTCCCGCGAATTGATCGACAGCGGAATAGAAAAGGAAAAGGCAAAGAATTACAAAGGGGCTTATTTAGATTTTGATAAAGTCCTTTTGACAGATACTGCAAATACAGAAGCCCTTTATTATCGTGGGTATATGAGGTACCTCATGAAGAACTATGCCAATGCCATTGCCGATTACAATACAGCAATTACCATCGACTCAGAAAGTGTTGAGTTGTTTTATTATAGGGCTAATGCACATTTTGAGTTAAAAAATTACCCGGAGGCTATTGCAGATTATACAACAGCCATAGCGCTTGACTCTACTGACAAGGATTTATATTTTAATCGTGCAGCAGCAAATTTAGCATTGGATCGGAAGGAACCGGCATGTAAAGACCTGCATAAAGCAGCTGAACTTGGTGATAAATCTGCTTTAGAAGCGATAAAAGAACTGTGTGAAAAATAATTGTTGAAGTGGTATCAACAGCATTTATTGCATGATTAGTATTCAGCCATTACCAACTTGATAATTTCAATACATTCCCGCAATTGAGTTTCATTAATAATCAATGGCGGCGCAAAACGTATGATATCTCCATGAGTAGGCTTTGCCAGAAGACCTTTGTTCATTAATGCCATACAAACATCCCATGCATCTTTGCCGTCTTTTGGTTTGATGACCATTGCACAAAACAACCCTTTACCCCGCACCAATTGGATGTGATCGTGCTTGATCATTTTCAATTCTTCCAATAATATTTTTCCAAGTCGCTCAGCATTATCAGCAAGTTTTTCGTCGACAAGTACATTTAATGCTGCAATGGTAACTTTTGCTGCCAGAGGATTCCCTCCGTAGGTGCTTCCATGCTCACCGGGTTTTATGCAAAGCATTATATCATCATTAGCCAGTACAGCAGATACAGGCAAGAGTCCGCCTGAGAGAGCTTTCCCGAGAATCAATATATCGGCATGTACATTTTCATGATCGCAGGCAAGCATCTTTCCTGTGCGTCCTAGTCCGGTTTGTATTTCATCGGCCATGAAAAGGACATTTTTTTGTTTACAAAGTGAAAAAGCATTTTGGAGATATCCGATATCGGGAATAACAACTCCTGCTTCGCCCTGGATCGGTTCTACTAAAAAGCCGGCAACATTTTCATCATGTAATGCATTTTCCAATGCAGCTAAACCGTTATAAGGAATTTTAATAAAACCAGGAGTGAAAGGGCCGAACATTCCATATGAATCCGGATCAGAGCTTGCGGAAATCACAGTGATTGTGCGCCCATGAAAATTTCCGTCTACAACAATTATCTTTGCCTGATTCTCCGGAACACCTTTTCTAACGTAAGCCCAACGGCGAGCAAGTTTTAGGGCAGTCTCCACTCCTTCTGCACCTGTATTCATCGGCAAAACCTTATCGTAACCAAACAGATCGGTGATAAATTGTTCGTATTCGCCTAAAACATTATTGTAAAATGCACGCGATGTCAGAGATAGTTTCTTAACCTGCTCTATCAGAGCATTAACTATTTTAGGATGATTGTGGCCTTGATTAAGAGCAGAATAGGCAGATAAAAAATCGTAATATTTTTTTCCTTCAACATCCCAGACGAAAACACCTTCGCCTTTTTCAAGTACAACAGGCAGTGGATGATAATTATGAGCTCCATAACGGCTTTCGAGTGCCATCGCTACATCAGTAAGCATTTTTTCGTCTGTAAATTTCATGGTGACAAAAATACAAACAAAATATCAGGTAGACAGGTCTAATTGATTAATTTCGCGCCATGTATAGCAGAGACAGTATAGTAGAGAATATTGAGATAGTATCGATCGGAAATGATGGTCGTGCAGTAGGCCGTGTAGATGGTTTCGTCTTTTTTGTTGAAGGGGCCGTTCCCGGCGATATTGCAGACGTATATATTTTTAAGAATAAGAAGAGCTATGCCGAAGGCCGGGCTGTCAATATCCGAAAGGCTTCAGCCGACAGAGTACAACCCTTTTGCAGTCACTTTGGTGTATGTGGCGGATGCAAATGGCAGCACCTCTCCTATGAGAAGCAAATGGCATTTAAACAGCAGCAAGTTGAAGATGCATTAGACAGAATAGGAAAATTGACCTTACCATCGATATCGCCAATTCTTGGATCTGATAAGATGATGTATTATCGAAATAAACTTGAATTTACTTTTTCAAATCGTACTTGGCTTACAAAAGAAGAATTGAATAGTGATACAACAAGAGATTCACCCGCTCTTGGCTTTCATGTTCCCTTGCGTTTTGATAAGATACTTGATATAAAAACGTGTTATCTGCAAGATGACAGAAATAATACAATACGCCTGGCTGTTCGAAATTTCTGCATTGAAAATAACATGAGTTTTTTTGACCTGAACTCACAAACCGGATTAATGCGTAACCTCATAATCAGGAATACGGATGCTGGTGAATGGATGGTTATTGTTGTATTGCATGATGATGAAAAACAATCCAGGGACTTACTTATGAATTATTTAAGAGATTCCTTTTCTTTCATTACTTCATTGCAATATATCATCAACTCAAAAAAGAATGATTCAATTTTTGATCAGGAAGTTCATTTATTTTCGGGAAGGGAATATATTATTGAGAAAATGGAAAATTTAAATTTCCGTATTAGTGCCAAATCTTTTTATCAAACTAATTCGAGTCAGGCTTATGCTCTCTATAAGATTGTCCGGGATTTTGCAGGACTTACCGGAACTGAAAATGTATATGACCTCTATACAGGAACAGGCACGATAGCATCGTTTATTGCCTCAAAGGCCAGGCAGGTATGTGGCATTGATTATATCGAAGATGCAATCAATGATGCACGTATTAATGCGTCTGAGAATAATATTCTTAATTCTGTTTTCTTTGCAGGTGATATAAAGAATGTATTGAATGATGACTTCATCAATAAAAATGGAAAACCAGACGTTATTATAACTGATCCTCCCCGTGCAGGAATGCACCCCGACGTTGTAGAGTCTATGAGAAAGTCAGGAGCAGAAAGAATAGTTTACGTGAGTTGTAATCCTTCTACACAGGCGCGTGACTTGCAACTTCTTGAAAACGATTATCGTATAGAAAAGGTACAACCTGTCGATATGTTTCCACATACATCTCACGTTGAAAATGTCGTTTTGCTGATAAAGAAATAAAGATGAAAAAGAGAACCGGCTTTGTTACCGTATTCTTTGTTTTTATTTGCCTGTTTGGAAAAGCAGCAACCTCCGATATGCCCGGTGAAAAGGAGTCACCGGACAGGGAGCAGCAGCAATTACAATGGCGATTTATTTTTTCTAATTCACTGGGATTTAACATTGGATACGTCAGCAATCCCAGAATCTACAAGACGATATCTGAATGGATTGGAGTACCCTATAAATATAGCGGAGGCAATAAAAAGGGAATTGATTGCTCCGGATTTGTTTGCAGGGTTTATAAGGATTGTTACAACAATCCGCTTGATGGTTCTGCACAGGAAATTTTCAAGAAAGTTGATGCGGTGAAAAGGGACGATCTTCAGGAAGGCGATCTGATATTTTTTAAGATAAAAAGTAAACGGATATCGCATGTTGGTGTATATCTCGGACAAAACAAATTTGCTCATGCAAGTGTCCATCGCGGAGTAATAGTAAGTGATCTTAATGATCCTTATTATCTTAAGTATTACTATAAAGGAGGACGAATAAAAATATTATGACAGAATCAAGAACATTATTACTTGATGAAAAACAAGTAAGTCAGCGTATAAATCGATTGGCCTATCAGATTTATGAAGATAATGCTTCAGAAGAAGAAATCATCATTGCAGGCATTATGAAAAGTGGATTTTTATTAGCTGAAAAATTATCTTCTGCTATAAAAGATATTTCACCCTTAAAGGTTTTTCTTGTTGAAGTAAATATTGAAAAGCATAGTCTGGTAAATACAGAAATATCCCTTTCTATAGAGAACGGAAAATTACAGGGCAAGGTTGTTATACTTGTTGATGACGTTCTTGATTCAGGCAAAACCATGATGTATTCGCTGAGACCATTTCTCGATGCTGATATAAAAAAAATACGTACAGTTGTTTTAATTAATCGTAATCACAAACGCTTTCCTGTTTCTGCCGATTTTTCTGGTCTTTCACTTTCTACAACTTTAAAGGAACATATATCTGTAGAGTTTAGTACAAAAGGTGCTGTAGCCTGGCTGAGTTAGCAGATTATTTTTTATACAATCTTATTTTTGATGCAAGTTCGTTAACATTCATATTTATTGCGGGAACTGTAATGTTAGCTTTTTTGTAGAATGGAATCCGAATGGCCAGATGTCCGGTAATTTGTTCCATTAACTCAACATCATTCAGGTTCTCAATAAGTGGTCTTCCTTCGCGCGATGATGCAAGACGGTGAAACAATAATCCCGGGTTGGCGTCCAGATAAACAGTTATTCCGTAATCATTCATCCATTCCATATTATCGGAATAACAGGATGTTCCGCCACCAGTAGATATTACGACATTATCTATTTCTTTTGTCGAATGTAAAATGTTTTTTTCATGCCTGCGAAAAGATCCCTCACCTTCCTGTTCGAAAATTGCAGATATACTGACACCTGTTTTTTCGATGATAAGCTGGTCGATATCTACATGAGAATATTTTAAAATTTTCGCAAGTGATACGGCGGTTTTTGTTTTGCCACTTCCCATGTAGCCGATTAAGTAAATACGCATATGTTTACTGAAGTTTTAATCTGATAATCGTGAATGCACAATTAACAGATTCGCAGGGAGTCCTGTAAGTAAAGAATCAATTCCATCAGAACCGGAAATGCGGTCGAAAATTAAAAGAGCATGATCGGAAGAACGGGTAACAACTAAGTCGGCATTGTTTCTAAAACTGAATTCAGAAATTGATTGTTTGTTTTCGAGATTTACAAATTTCATTTTTGCCCTTGCTTTCTCTATTGATTGTTGGAAAAGAATAGTTCCTGATTGTGTTTCTCCATGTGAATGCGATATAGCTTCCGATAATTTATTATTACCCTCATCAGCGATTACAGTTACATCTTCTGCACTTTCTTTATCTGTAACATACATACCGGTAAGGATTGTAAGGTCTGTTTTTTGATGCTCTGTTCCATTCAATATGATTTTTTTAAATCCACCTTGTGGTATACGAGAATAAATTAGGACAGAACATTTGGCTTTCTTTGCAACCTGACTTGCCGTACTTCCAATTGGAATACCAAGACTTGCTTTTTCATTGGAACCAATTAACAGCAGGTCCACTACTTCCATTTTGCAGTTTAACAAAATGCCTGTCACGGCATCACCCTGTTCCCAATGAATTCTGGAATTTCCGTCATGGAAACCATAATCACCGAGCATCTGGGCAAGTTCTCTCTGCTTTTCACTTGTTTTTTTTCCCACATGAATAAACACAGCAAGTGCATCATAAATCTGGCAAATTCTTTTCATCTCAGCAATTAAAAAAGGAAGTGCCGGTGTGAATGAAATGCCTAGTCCTATAGTCTCAAATGGATACGGAGATTTTCCTTTTATCATAAGCCCAATCTACATATTAAATAGCATACAAACAAACAGAAATATCCCTGTCAAGCTGGAATAAATCGAATAAATAATCTGATAATGATCGTGGAATATTTAGTATTAAATTCAGATAATATTTGATATTACAATCGGTTCATTTTTCTTAGTCTGATATTTAATGTTTCAACAATAAAGGAGAAAAGCATTCCAAAATAAATATGATTTTTATCGAATTCTAAATGAAGGGATTCTATGACTAATAGCATTCCGATTGCCACGAGGAATGTTAGTGCAAGAATTTTCATTGTCGGATATTTTGCGATAAAATCACTGACATAAGGAGCGAAGAAAAGCATCACAAACATTGAAAATACAACTGCGGTAATCATAACCGGAAGGTCACGGCTTAATCCAACTGCTGTGAGTATAGAGTCGAATGAAAAAATAATATCTATCAGGGTTATCTGAAGTATTGCACTTGAAACAGTAAGCTTTCTTTCCTTGTGAGCTTTTCCTTCTTCAACACTGGCTAATTTATGATACAATTCCAGAACAGATTTATATACCAGAAATACACCGCCAGCAAAAAGTATGAGGTCCCTCCCACTTACGCCAAAATCTCCAATGTGGAAAAGAGGACTTACCATACGAACGAGATATGAAATTCCCAGCAACAACAAAATTCTGAAAACCATAGCGAGCATTAATCCAATAGTACGCGATCTTTGCTGGTCCTTTTTAGGCAGGTAACTACATATAATTGCGATGAAAATTATATTATCAATACCCAGAATAATTTCAAGGAAAATCAGTGTGAACAGACTTACTAATCCTTCAGGAGAAAAAATATTCAGGAGCATCTAATATAAATTATTCAATTGTTTTTTGGCAAATGGATTGATTAAATCGGGAAATATGATTCTGCATACACTATTCCGTTTATTCTAATTATTCGACAACTTTCGAATGAACGACAAAAATATAATTTAAACCCGAATAATTATTTTCCATCTGCACCCTGATCATAAACTTTTAAGACTCTGGCAGATGGTTCCTGTATGTTACCTGACCAATTGGGCAGCCAGTAATGTGGAATTACACTCCATTGTGGACCAAAATTTTCCTTGAATTTTTTCATGTAATAATATGCTTCTTTGGTAGGAGGTACTAAAGTTGGGTGTAGGTTGTTTTTTTCTTTTTCAAATTCTGAATCAGAAACTTTTCCATTTAAATATTCCTGAACCCACTGAAACCAGGATTTCTCTTTGCCTGAGACACCATCGGAGAAAGCTTCTTTTTTTCTCCAAAGTACTTCGTCAGGTAATACGGGTTGGTTTTTGTAAACCGTACTGAATGCATTACGGATGAAGAATTTTTCCATCCTCTCTTTAACTGGCAATTTCCATTTTGTAGGAATTGACCGGAAGTAATCGACAAATTCTCTGTCGAGAAACGGAACACGGGCCTCGAGACCATGACAACTGATAGCACGATCGACACGAAGGCCATCGAAGAGATGAATTTCATCCAGTAATTTATAGCTTTCGTCGCGAGCTGCTTCTGCATTCGGATGCAAATAGAAATATAAATATCCCATTTGTCCTTCATCGGCACCATCGCCATTGAGGATTACTTTAATATCTGTTTTTGAGCTGATGTATTTTCCAAGAAGATATTGACCAACACTTGCGCGAATGGTAGTAATATCATATGTCTCAATCGATCTTATTACATCGTCAATGCAATCAAGTCCTTCCTGTGGTGTAAAATAAATAACATGATGCTCGATATTGTTATACATGTTATTTACATGTTCTGCTACTTTTTTTGCAAAGATGATATCTGTGCCTTCTTTCATGCCAATACTAAACGTATGAAGCTTCTTCCCCGGATAATCTTCGGCCAGTTTTTTTGCCGCGATAGAACAGACCAGACTTGAATCAAGTCCGCCCGAAAGCAGACATCCAACAGGGCGGTCTGAAATGAGTCTTCTTTTTACAGCAGTTTCAAAAAGAGTAACAACTTGATTGTAATCCTTTAGTTCAGGATCTGTATCAAACTCACTTTCGATTTTTATAATGTTATCCCAATAGGAGTAAATTTCAGGAGGCGTACCGGGAACCCACTTGAGAATTTTCTTTTGATTAATCCGGATAACATTCGGAAACAGACTGCTTAGTCCAGCAAGGAGACTGCTAAATCCGAAACTTTTATAATCGTCGCTAACTGAATAGAATAATGGACGAACGCTTAAAGGATCCGTGCTTATTATAACAGAGATCAGTTTATCGTTATCAATTTCAACAATTGAAAAACTGTATTCGCCGATTAATTCTTTATTCAATCGATTAATATCAAATCCGAATAATTTATATAATGGCAATATTACGGCACAATCAGATCCCGTTTTACTTATATTCAGATTATGTTTATCAATAAGCTCTCTGAAATTATAAATTTCACCGTTGCATACGAGGTAGAACGTTTTGCTTCCATCAATGAGATGAAAGGGTTGATCACCGTCAATATCAAGACCCATAATGGCCAGCCTGTGAAATCCAAGGAAACATTGGTGATTAAATACTGTCAGACTTCTGTCGGGGCCGCGACGTTTTAATTTATTAAAAGACCCATAAATTTCAGAGGCCGGTTTTTTTTCCGTGATTTCTCCAAACAATCCATATATACCGCACATAAATTTATTTTATTGACTTATATCGAAAATGCGCCTAACCTGTTACAAATAATAAGAGAATGTGTAATGCTATGGTTAAGTCCAAATCCCGTAGGCAGGGCATTTTAGAAAGATACCAAATCGCATATTATCCCATAACAATGGCTGTTCCCGGATAAAACGGGTCGCTAAGTTATCATTTTTCGCTACTTAAAAATAATTTTTTAACGTAATGAGAAGCCTGAGAAGCTGCATAAACAGCATCTTTCTTATCAGGTTAAAAAACTCTGTGATATTCTTACAGACAGTATTTTCAAAAATATTATGAGATCTAAGCCAATTGACATTTATAAATTGATTTTTTGAATGTGTTAAATACGAGACATGATCATTTGAGATATTTCTTACAAATGCATGTACAATCGATTATTGCCAACATAAGGCTCGTGAATACAATAGTTTTATCCATGTTAATAAACAATCAATTCTGCTTATGGGAAAATGCGCCGGAAGAGTTGTTCGAAAAACGTGGATATGAAAGTAAAATTACAAGGAAGATTTTTATTAGCGCTTGCCCTATTCCTGAAAATGGTATTCTCAGGATCAGTTTACGCCAGTCATACGATGGGTGCTGACTTAACATATCAATGTCTGGGGAACAATACCTATAAGGTAACAGTTTCATTTTACCGGGATTGTATTGGTATCCCTGCTCCTGCTAATCCATTGGTGACGATAAAATCAGTTACATGCAATTTGAATTTGTCTGTAACTTGTTATCCTCGTCCCGGAACAGGAAAAGAAGTAACTCCGAGCTGTTCCACATCAGTGACGACATGCAATGGTGGTACGTTTACAGGAATTCAGGAATGGATTTATGATGGGATCATTACACTTCCTGCCCAATGTTCAGATTGGATTTTCGGATATTCGTTGTGTTGCAGAAATGCTGCGATTACGACTATCAATAGTCCTAGTTCTAATACTTTTTATATTTATGCTTCATTAAATAATATTATTGCGCCGTGTAATTCTTCACCAACATTTTCAAACAAACCTGTTCCATTTCTATGCCTCGGACAGCAATTTTGTTTTAATCATGGGGCTTACGATGCAGATGGTGATTCGCTTGTATACCAGTTGATCACGCCGAAGCAGACAGCAACGACAAACGTCTCGTATCATTCTCCTTATAACTCTTCCAATCCATTGAACTCTATGCCTTCAACAACATTCAGTTCATTGTCGGGTGATATCTGTCTTACTCCTCAGGCACTTGAGGTTACAGTGATGGCCGTTTTGGTTAAGGAATATAGAAACGGCGTTTTGATTGGAACTGTGGAGAGGGACCTTCAGCTTACAGTTATGAATTGTGCAAATAATCTTCCGACTATATCAGGTATAAACGGAACGAATAATTTCAGCATGACAATTTGTGCAAATACAAAAACATGCTTTAACCTTTTTTCAAGCGACCCTGATATCGGACAAAAGGTTACCGTTATCTGGAACTACGGTATTACTGGAGCTACGTTTACTACTTCTTCTGGACCACATCCTACAGGAACATTTTGCTGGACGCCTACGTCGGCAGACATCGGTCATTCATTTACATTTACAGCATCAGCAACTGACGATGCATGTCCTTATAACGGCAGTCAGACAAGATCCTATACAATCAATGTAATTGGGATGAATGTAAATGCCGGCCCCGATCAGTCGATCGCTTGTACAGACCTTGCTACTATTACTGCGAATGCCACAGGCAGCACAGGAACATACACCTATTTATGGAACACTGGTTCAACTATGCAATCAATTACAGTTGGGCCCGGAACATACATAGTAACCGCCAATGATGGAAGTTGTTCAGCGACTGATACTGTAGTTATTCAAGCACCATTCACTCCTATTGCAGCATTTACTTCCACAACTCCGGCCTGCGAAAATCTACTTATAAATTTTTATGATAAGTCTACAACAGCGGGAGGAATAATAACAAGCTGGCACTGGTCGTTTGGAGATGGTGATACTACTTCTCTTCAGAACCCCGTTCATCTATACCCATCCCTTGGATCCTACATGGTAACATTAATAGTTGAAAATTCTCTTGGTTGTAGTGATACGATTTCAATTTCTGTTGCTGTCCAATCTACTCCTATCGCTGGATTTAATTGGGGACCTACCTGTATAAATACTCAGGTAGCTTTTACGGATAACACATTGGGAGTTCCAAGCACATGGACATGGATTTTTGGTGATGGAGGAACTTCGAATCTTGTGGATCCATCCCATATCTATACATCAGTAGGATCTTATGTCGTTACATTAATTGTTACTACGATTTTTGGTTGTGCAGATACAGCAATAAATACAATAACAGTTCATCCGCTTCCTATTGTAAATGCTGGTCCTGACATGTCCGTTTGCCTTGGCAAATCAGTTACTATTTCTGCATCAGGAGGATTATATTATTCATGGATGCCATACGGACAGAACACTCAATCGATTGTTATATCGCCTTCCACCAGTGTAATTCTGATCGTAACGGGTACGGATTCTAATACTTGTCAGAGTCAGGATACCATGAATGTTATTATAAACCCGCTTCCTTTAGTGAATGCAGGATCTGACCAACTAGTATGTTCAGGATCTTCAACGACACTTACAGCCACTGGAGGAACAACTTATACATGGAATCCCGGTGGCTCAACCTCTCCTTCAATATCTGTAAGCCCTGCTTCTTCTACAACTTATACAATAGTAGGCACTGATGCAATCGGATGTTCAGCAAGTGATGATGTCGTTGTTAGTGTTGGAACCAACCCTATTGCCAATGCAGGACCAGATGTAACAATTTGCAATGGAAGCAATGCAACATTAACCGCAACAGGTGGAACATCGTATTTATGGAGCCCGGGTGGAATGACGACATCAACAATAACAGTTAGTCCATCGGCAACTCAAAATTATCAGGTTATTGTAACCAATGCTTTTGGTTGTACATCGACAGACAATGTTGTTGTTAATGTTAATCCGCTTCCAACATCAAGTCTTCAGTCATTGTTTCTTTGTTCAGGCTCCAATGCGACTCTCGATGCCGGCAATCCGGGTTCAATATATTCATGGAATACAGGTGCAACTACTCAGTCTATTCTGATAACAGCAGCAGGAAATTACTCAGTTAGCGTGACCGATATCAATGGATGCGTGGCAACATCTGGTTGCAACATTACTTACAGTACTGTTGTTACAGTAAACAGGCCAACGGTTTCGTTTTGTCAGGGAGATTCAACAATACTAAATGCAGGTTATTCAGGAATGACTTATTCATGGTCGCCGGGAGGACAAACAAGTCAGACTATTCCCGTATTTGCTGCAGGAAATTATGTAGTAACAGTTACTGATACTGCAGGCTGTAGCGGAAATATCAATTTCAGTACCTCTGTCAATCCATTACCCGTTGGAAATTTTACCTTCACTCCTACCTGTAATGGTAATTTAATGTTCTTCACAAATACGTCGACTATTACAAGCGGATTAATTACCGGATGGTCGTGGAATTTTGGGGACGGCTCCACTTCATTTTATCAAAATCCGTCACATTTTTATTCAACATCCGGTACCTATACTGTAAGTCTTACAGTAAACAGTTCTTATGGATGTATTTCTACGATTTCAAAAACAGTTACAGTTAATCCTTTACCGGTAACAAACTTTAGCTATTCTAATAATTGTCTCGGAACTGCAGTCGTATTCACAAATTCATCCACCGTTTCAGTTGGTATCATTACAGGATATAATTGGAATTTTGGTGATGGAACAGGATCTACACTTCAGAATCCGTTACATAATTATACCTCACCGGGAACTTATACTGTGATTTTGCAGGCGACAACGGCTGGAGGATGCGTTAAATCAAAGTCAAAAAATATTACGATCAATCCTTCTCCGGTTGTTAATTTTCTTGGAAGTACAGTATGTTTAGGCGGAACAACTGTATTCTCAAACAGTACATTGATACTAACAGGTAGTATCTCATCTTTCAACTGGAATTTTAATGACACGTATGCATCAACACAGTCATCGCCCAGTCATACCTATGCATCTGCAGGAACATATTCCGTTCAGCTAATTGCCACATCATCGTTTGGATGTAAGGACACAGTCTCGAGAAATGTAATCGTGAATCCACTTCCAGTTGCGAATGCAGGATCTGATAAAACAATTTGTGCCGGCGCATATTCAGTACTATCGGCATCGGGTGGCATTTCATATTCATGGAATCCGGGAGGAATGACAACATCATCTGTTACTGTTTCACCTGCATCGACAACAACCTATACCGTTTCAGTAACAAATTCCAATGGATGTGTTTCGACTGATCAAGTCATTGTTAATGTAAATTCTCTGCCAGATGCCCAGGCCGGAACTGATCAAGCAACATGTATTGGAAATTCTGTAGCGCTTAACGGTACAGGTGGGATGAATTATAACTGGAGTCCCGGTAGTTATTCAACTTCAACTGTAACGGTTAATCCGACAAATACAACAAATTTCATTCTGACAGTAACAGATGCAAACGGATGTATAGATAAGGATACAGTTACAGTAACAGTTCATAACCTTCCTCAGGTTACTGCCGGTCCGGATATAAGTATTTGTTATGGATCGACAACTTCGCTGACGGCAACCGGTGCAGCAAATTATCAATGGAATCCTATAGGATTAAACAGCGCATCCGTATTAATTACGCCTTCATCAACATCAACTTATTCAGTAATTGGAACTGATAGCAATGGCTGTATTTCTTCGGATACGATTACAGTGGCAGTACTTCCTGTTCCGGTTGTAAATTTCTATCCCACATTTATATGCCCGGGTACAAGTGCCAATCTTGATGCAGGAAATCCAGGAAGTCAGTTCAGTTGGTCAACTGGTGAAAGTTCACAGATAATATCAATATCGGATTCAGGAAGCTATTCTGTAATCGTAACAAGCAATAATGGTTGTCCTACCTATGCAACTACAACTGTTACGGTTGGAGCCAGCATGACTGCTCCACCGGTAAAATATACAATTTGTGCAGGACAGACAGCTCAATTAAATGCAGGAAATTCCGGGTCATCCTATGTTTGGTCTACAGGTGAAACAACACAGATTATTTCAGTTCAGGCGGCAGGAAATTATTCTGTGACCATTACTGATCCTAACGGTTGTGTTGCATTATTAAATCATATTGTTACAGTAAATCCTTTACCGGATGTATCACTTTCTGCATCTCCTGCATGTTTTGGAAGTGCCACTCAATTTCAATATGCAGTTTCAATTTCGAGCGGAACAATTCAGAGCGCAGTTTGGAATTTCGGTGATGGATATTCATCAGCTTCTTTCAATGCATCCCATATTTATAGTTCGACAGGAACGTTTCCTGTAACTCTCAATATAACTTCAACGCTCGGTTGTTCGGCTCTATTTACCGGTCAGGCAATTGTAAACCCAAAGCCGGTGGCTGAATTTGCAACTAATGCAACCTGTAGAAATACACCAATGGTTTTTACAAATCAAAGTACAATTTCATCAGGAACTTTGAATGCATACAATTGGATATTCGGCGACGGAGGGGCATCGGCATCCTTTACTCCATCACATTTGTTTACATCGGCCGGAACATATAATTCAACTTTAATAGTTACAAGTAATAATGGATGTTCCTCTTCGGTAACTCACAGTGTCACTGTTAAAGATGTTCCAAGAGCAGGTTTTATTTTTTCAAACAGTTGTGAGAATAAAAACATCAGTCTGGTTAATACTTCAGTTTCGCAGGGAACAGGAAATTTATCTTATCAGTGGAATTTCGGGAATGGTAATACTTCGATATTTGCTCAACCTGTCGTTCAATATGCAACAGCTGGAAATTATACCATAGCTCTAATTGTCACTTCTGCAAATGGATGTACAGATACAACATCAACTCAGGTTGTTGTTTATCCTGTTCCGACAGCTGCATTTCAGACAACACCGTCATGCGAGGGAACAGCTGTTGTCTTCAATAATACTTCATCGGTTTCTGCGGGAACAATTCAATCTGCTTATTGGACTTTCGGTGACAATTCAACATCGTCCAGCCTTCAACCGTCACATATTTATACCTCATCTGGGAATTATCCTATAAGCCTTGTGGTCACTTCTTCATCTGGCTGCAGAGATTCAATATCACAGAATATAAATATTTACCCATTACCTCAGGTAGTAATTGCAGCACAAGATGTTTGTTTTGGAAGTCCGGTGGCATTTCAAAATTCATCAACAATATCTTCCGGCACTATTGCTTCTTATCAATGGAATTTTAATGATGGAAATACATCAGTGCAAAATTCACCGGTTTATAATTACGCAGCTTCAGGAACATTTAATGTAATACTTACTGCAGTCTCAGATCAAGGTTGCTCATCAACAGGAAATATGAACCTTAATATATTTCCTCAACCTATTCCTGGATTTGCTACTGCAGATGTTTGTCTGGGTAGTCAGACTCAATTTGTAAATCAGTCTGCAGTACCGGGAGGAGAACCATTTACAAGTAACTGGACATTTGGTGACGGACAGGTTTCAACATCATTAAATCCTCAACATCAATTTCAATCATCCGGAAATTATAATATTAATCTTACGGTAGTATCATCTCATGGTTGTAGCGCAAATGCATCACAGAATTCATTAGTACATATTCCGCCGATGGCACGTTTCGTTGCGCCTGATAATTGTGCGGGAGCTCCAATTTCATTCAGCAATCAGTCCACTACTCAAGATGGAAATATAACAAGTTCACTTTGGACTTTTGGAGACGGAACTTCATCCGTTGAAATCAATCCGATACACATGTATACTGATTCGGGAGCATATAATGTTGAGTTGCTTGCGATCACAAATTTTGGTTGTCAGGCAAGATACAGTGATACAGTAGCTGCATTTTCGCATCCAACAGTTAATATTTCCATTGCCAATGCATGCGCAGGAAGCCCTGCGCAATTCACTGCCTCCACAAATGTAGGAGGTAACATGCAATATTCGTGGACAGTTGGCAATGGATATACATCATCTTCCTCCACTTTTAACCACACTTTCAATACACCTGGGGCATACAATGTTTCACTTACTGCAACATCAGCGATGGGATGTTCAGGAACAACTTCAGATCGTTTGATAGTATATGCAAATCCTGTTGCTTCATTTTCCACGAATGAAACTTGTCAGAATTCTCCGACATATTTCAGCAATCAATCAGCAGTACTGAGTGGATCAATTAGCAGCTATAGCTGGACTTTTGGTGACAGCCAACAATCATCACAATTTAATCCTCCACATACATATGGGGCACCGGGAACCTATACAGCTTCACTTACAACTGTATCGGATAAAGGTTGTATCGGTTCAGTAGCAAGACAGGTAGTCGTACATCCGAATCCTACTGTAACATTCAATGCAGGAACAGAAGGATGCTCTCCCGTTAGTGCAGGATTTTTCCATCAAGCAGCCATTTCATCGGGATCAATTGCCGGATGGTTATGGAATTTTGGTGATGGTGTATTTTCTACTGATGCGCAACCTCATCATAGTTATAATAACACAGGTAGTTATGATGTATCACTTACTGTAATTTCTGATTTTGGTTGTCAGGCTTCTTATTCACGTAGTGGAATAGTCAAAGTATATCCTCAGCCAACAGCTGATTTTTCGGCTGACCCAATGGAAACCGATATTCAAATGCCTGTGGTACATTTTGATAATAACTCACAAAATTTCCAAACTTATCAATGGATTTTCGGAGATGGTTCCGGAACATCAACAGAGTTGAATCCGACACATACGTTTGCAGATACAGGAGTATACTCAGCTATGCTAATTACGGTAAATAATTATGGATGTCGTGATACGATCATGAAAAAGATTGAAATAAAATTACATTCAACTTTATTTATTGCTAATTGTTTTACTCCTAACGGTGATGGTAGAAACGATGTTTTCCGTCCTTATCATACTAATATGGAAGAAATAAAAGTTTGGGTTTTTGACAGGTGGGGAAAGATGATAACATCATGGGAAGGACTTGACGGCTCCTGGGATGGCTTTTATCAAGGCAGAAAATGTCAGGCAGATACCTATGTATATAAAATTGTTGGAACAGGACTTGACGGTAAACACTCAGAATGGGTGGGTCACGTAAGTATTGTTTATTAAAGAAAGTGCGTTTGGCTTTTCATGGTGTGTTCTGATCCCCCGGTTTTGGTTTGCCGGGGGGTCTTTTTGTTACATAAATTTCCATCCCGGTGGATATACAGTGCGCGTATGTTTTCTTGTTCGTGCGAGTGACCTCAGATATGCATATCGATGTGGTGTTCCAAAGAGTGCTCTGAGGTTCCGGAAGTCTTCAAAGAGCAATCGTTGATAATCATCCTTTGGAAAAAACCCTAAGTAATATAGCTGTGATTGATTCATTTTGTATTGTTGAATACAAATTAATCATATTAACAGAGCTAGCTCAATTTTAATTGGTGAATGACAGAATTATCATGATAAAAAAAATTAAAAAAAAATGCCGCAGATTCACCGGCTGCAGCATTTTTTTTACTAATTAACTAAACAAAACCTATAAGAACTTTTATAGTAAGCAGGTGCTGGTAGCGACCGTCAAAAAATCAAGTTGGAAACACGAAGACTTGTTGGTCGCTACCGAAAAATTCCTGAGCTGAGGGGGTTGAGGGGATTCACTGACTCCGGAAAAGTTCCTGCATTATTTAATAAAGAACGAAATGACGTTTCGAAATTATGGGGATACAGGCTTTCATTTTTTGGTTATTATGTAAACATTCAATAATGCATTGTGAATAGATGATAAATTGATGTGAATTTTCGATACTGTACGAACGGGATTCAATAACATGAATTAAAAGGCTAGTATATAAGTAATTATGATTGATTCATTTTTTAATAATACCGTCTAATTCATTAGTTTCACCCCTCCCAAATTTTACTTAAAATGATGAAAACTTTATGCCTGATCGCAGTCGCAGTACTAATAATAATCAATGCCATGGCACAGCCGCAAACAAGAAAGTCTGATCAATCTGATATTTACTTTGGAAAAACTATCATGGATCCTTATCGCTGGCTGGAAGATGATCGATCGACTGAAACTGCAGCCTGGGTAAAAGAAGAGAACAAGTATACAGAGGATTATATGATGAAAATTCCTTTTCGTGCTCATGTAAAAGAAAGACTGACACAAATGTGGAATTTCCAAAAAGCATCTTCTCCCTTTAAAGCAGGCAACAACTATTTCATGTATACGAACAATGGGCTGCAAAATCAGTTCGTATTAAATATTCTGAGAGGAGGCCCTTCGGCTAAACCCGAAGTTTTTATTGACCCCAATTTACTTACGACTGATGGTACTGCAAATATGTCTACTCTGGCTGCTTCACACGATGGAATGTTTCTTGCCTATACTATTTCAAGAGCTGGGAGTGACTGGAGTGAGATTTTTGTAAAAAACACCTCAAACGGAAATCAGTTAAGCGATAAATTAGACTGGATAAAATTTTCAGGAATTGGATGGAGAGATAATGGATTTTATTACTCTCGATATGATGCCCCTGATTCCGCAAATATTCATAAAGGCAAAAATGAATATCACAAAATTTATTATCATCAAATTAACAATCCTCAGGAACACGATAGACTCATTTTTCAGGACAGGGAACACCCCTTGCGCAATTTTGTAGCCGGAGTTTCCGACAATGAGGATTACTTGTTTATATCAGGATCTGAAGGTACCAGTGGAAATAATCTCGTTGTTCAAAATTTAAAAAATAATAATTCGCCTTTTGTAACACTCGTATCAACTTTTGATCAGGACTTTTCTGTAATTGATAACGACAGTTCAAAGATTTATGTTCTTACAAATTCTAAAGCTTCGAATTATCGACTTGTCATGATGGATGCGGAAAACCCGACAGCTGCCTGGAAAGATATTATTCCCGCAAGCAAGGATGTCTTACAGCAAGTGACCGTTGGGAACAACATTTTTATTGCCCGCTATATGAAGGATGCAATAAGTGTTATTAAAATGTTTTCTAAAACAGGAGAATTATTAGGCGAGATTGAACTACCAACTCTTGGTTCTGCTGATCAGTTTTCAGCCTCAAAAAAAGATGTGAATTTTTTCTTTGCATTGAATACGTTTACCTCACCGACTGTTATTTATAAGTACGACCTGAATTCAAAAAAACTGGAATCCTATTTTCGACCAACAATGGATTTTAATTCTGATAATTATGAAACAAAAGAAATTTTTTACCCCGGTAAAGACGGCACAAAAATTCCAATGTTCGTCGTTCATAAAAAGGGAATTAAATTCGACGGTAATAATCCAACGCTGTTATTTGGTTATGGTGGATTTAATATTTCAAAAATACCGGATTTCAAAATTGAGCGTTTAGTATTTCTCGAAAACGGTGGTGTTTTTGTTCAGGCATGTATTCGTGGTGGTGGTGAATATGGAGAAGACTGGCATGAAGCAGGAACGAAACTTAAAAAACAAAATGTCTTCGACGATTTTATTGCAGCCGCAGAATACCTCATCAGAGAAAAATATACAAACCCATCAAAAATGGCCATCAGCGGACGATCGAACGGGGGTTTGCTTGTTGGAGCAGTAATGACGCAGCGTCCCGAACTTTTCAAAGTAGCTATTCCTGTTGTCGGCGTATTGGATATGCTTCGTTATCATAAGTTCACAATTGGCTGGGCATGGAAAGGTGACTATGGATCCAGCGAAGACGAAATCAATTTTAAAAACCTTCTAACATACTCTCCTTTACACAACATTAGAGCGAATATTGAGTATCCAGCAACGCTTGTTATAACCGGCGATCACGATGACAGAGTTGTTCCTGCACATTCATTTAAATTCATTGCCACTTTGCAGGAGAAATACAAAGGAAAAAACCCTCAGTTGATTCGCATTGATGTAGATTCAGGTCATGCCAGCAGTACTCCATTGGGATCATCAAAACCTGTCAACAAACAAATCGATGAACAGTCAGATATATTTTCATTTTTGATGTATAATCTGGGGATGAACTTGAAATAAAGTCAAAAGATTCAGGAGAATGGTTCTGCCATCAACTTTTGAACATACTGATTTGAAAAGTCTCTTATCATAACCACGTGAAGGGGTTGAATTGATTAACTTTGCCATAATGAAGATAAAAGTTGGAATAATATTCGGCGGGTTTTCGCGGGAAAGGGAAATTTCATTTGCCGGAGGACGGACAGTTTTTGATAATCTGAACAAATCCCTTTTCGAAGCGGTTCCTCTTTTCGTGGACAGCTTTGGGAATTTCATTCATCTCGACTGGCAATATGTTTACAAAGGAAGCATACGTGATTTCTATCCGCCAGCAAATGCTTTCCCCAAGTCTCTTAACAATTTTCAGATTTATTCTGAAAGCCTTGGCAACCTCGATAGAAGTCAGCAGAAGGAACTCGTTAAAAACATCGGCCACATCATTGATCCGTCCGAATTACATACTATCATCGATTTTGCGTTTCTATGTCTGCATGGGCCTTATGGCGAAGACGGACGCATACAGGGATTGCTCGAATATTATTCAATACCATATTCCGGATCCGGGATTTTATCTTCATCAATAGGAATAAATAAATCCGTTCAGAAATACCTGATGAAAAAATCGGGATTCGACGGACCGATGTTTATTACACTGAAGAAATCTGATTGGAACGAGGAAAATTTAAAAAATGTCATAGAAGATATCAGAAAAGAAGTCGGATTTCCCTGTGTTGTAAAACCTGCTCATCAGGGATCGTCTATTGGAGTCAGTGTGGTCTCAAAAGAAGACAAGACGCTGATTACTGATTCATTTAATGCCGCATTTTTTATTCGCGAAATATATTCCGATCAATGGAAGATTCTGAATGACCTCCAAAAAGTTAATTACGTAAGATCGCTTTCTGATATTCGTGAAGGTCTCGGTATGCCTGTATGGATAAGCATCGAGGGACAAATGACAAAAATTTTTCATCCTGAAGAACTTTTGGAAAAAATCAATACAGCATTATCAAACGGGAATAAAAAAATCAGCATCAAAGCATGTGATGATGAGAGTGAAATAGTTGTTGAACAATTTATTAAAGGTAAAGAATTTTCATGCATAGTTATTCGTAACGACGATGGAAATCCTGTCGCCCTACCCCCTACAGAAATTCTGATTACGAAAGATTTATTCGACTACAGATCTAAATATCTTCCCGGTCTGTCAAGAAAGATTACGCCGATAGAATTACCCTATCAGCAGATTCAGCAAATAAGGAAGGAATGCGAAAGACTATTTAATGAATTTCATTTTAATGTTTATGCACGCATTGATGGCTTTGTAACCAAGGAAGGAAGAGTTTTCCTGAATGATCCGAATACTACATCGGGAATGATGCCATCATCGTTCTTCTTTCATCAGGCAGCAGAAATCGGATTGAACCCATCACAATTTCTCACTTATATCGTCAGGACTTCCCTCTATGAACGATTAAGCGATATGAAGAATGAAATTTCCATTTCATCGTTACTCATTCAGCTCGATAAAAACATTGACGCTGTAAGGAAAAGTGAGTCGAAGAAAATACGCGTCGCAGTAATTATGGGAGGATATTCGAGTGAACGACATATATCAGTAGAAAGCGGAAGAAATGTATATGAAAAACTTTCCTCGTCTGATAAATATACTCCTGTTCCTGTATTTCTAACTGGCTCAGATGACAACCACCGTTTATTCAGGATTCCCGTCAGTGCCATGCTGAAAGACAATGCAGATGATATAAAAGAGAAAGCATTGAATTATTCTGTTCACGAAGTCGTTAAAGAAATTATGATGCTTTGTGAAGGAGTTACAGGGAAATATGCTTCTGCACGTGATGTATTACAACCAGAAGAGATAACATACGATCAACTTTCAGAGATTGCCGATATTGCATTCATTGCCCTGCATGGCAGACCTGGTGAAGATGGTGAAGTGCAGAGAAATCTCGAGAAAACAGGAATCCCATACAATGGTTCCGGAGTGAAATCATCCAAGATCACCATTAATAAATATGAGACAAATGAAATTCTTAAGAAACACGGATTTCTCGTCGCCGAACATCGATTAGTAAATAGTGATGAATGGAAATCAGACAGAAAGAAATTACTAAGCGAAGTAAATAGTAATTTTAAATTTCCGCTTATTGCAAAACCCGTCGACGACGGATGCAGCAGCGCCGTAAAAAAAATTAAGAATGCCGAAGAGTTGTCAACCTTTGCAGATATAATTTTCAGAGATACTGAAGAACTCACTGCCGAGCAGTTTTCAAGGCTATTGCTCAAGCCCAAAGAGGAATTCCCAAGGAAGAAACAATTTCTCATCGAAACTTTAATTGATTCTGCAGGGGCCTCTCGATTTTTAGAAATTACAGGTGGATTGCTAACTACTTTGACCGATGATGGCAAATGTATCTATGAAGTTTTTGAAGCTTCAGAAGCCTTATCCGGAGGAGATGTATTGTCACTCGAGGAAAAATTTCTGGCAGGAGAAGGACAGAATATTACGCCTGCACGTTATTCATCCGAAGCAGAGCAGCAACTTCAGATTTCAGAAAAAGTAAAAGGTGAATTTGCAAAAGTTGCCACATTACTTAACATAGAAGGATATGCCCGTATCGATGCATTCGTCAGGATTTATGATGATGCACGAATCGAATTAATCTTCATCGAAATAAATTCCCTTCCGGGTATGACTCCGGCAACATGTATTTTTCATCAGACAGCATTAGCAGGTTATAAACCATATGATTTTATTGATCACATATTAACATATGGAACGAAGAGAAAACAAAGACTTGTAAATATTTAATAAACTATATGTCGAACAAGAAAGGTTCTTTTCTGAAAAGCCGCACCTTCATACTTAATATCTTCCTGTTGATTTCAGGAATGATTGCCTGTTTTTTTATTCTTTCTGCCTGGCTTAGCAGTTTCACCCATCATGGAGAAAACATCGATGTTCCTGACTTACGCGGGAAAAAAATTTCAAATCTGAATTCAATTCTCAGCATTCATAATTTTCATTATAAAGTTATTGATTCATTATTCGATTCTGATAAAATCCCGGGAACAGTACTCGATCAGGATCCTGCTCCTAAAAGCAAGGTAAAAGAAAACCGAACAATTTATCTGACCATTAATGCTATTCAGCCACCAGACGTAAAAATGCCGGATCTTATCGATGTATCATTTCGACAGGCCGAAGCAATGCTTGAATCTTTCGGATTGGTTATGGGCAGTGTTTCCTATAGAACCGATCTGGCTAAAAACGCAGTACTCGAACAGCGTTATAATAACAGAGTAATAAAACCCGGAGCTATGCTTCCGAAAGGATCGACAATCGACCTTGTTTTGGGTGATGGACTAAATAGTATTGATATTCCTATTCCGGACCTGACGGGTATGACAAAAAAGGAGGCCGCGTCAGCCCTTCAAAGACTTTCTCTTGCACTTGGAACTGTTCAATTTGCTGATGAGAAAGATAGTTTAGAGGCTAGGGTTTACAAGCAATCTCCCTCTCCGGATGATGGTTCCATCCTAAAATCAGGTGACGGAGTGGATATTTCTCTCAGATAAAGGTTCTTTAAAACCGTTATTGTATTTTTGCACTTCTATGAAAAAAATCCTCCTAATTTTAGTTATCCTGAATTCAGGGTTGGTAATTTTTCCACTCAGCGCTCAAGAACAGCTATTCCCACTAAGCATCAACAATGTACTTGCCACACAACAGAATTCTTCCTCCGGCATAATGAGATTATCGGCTATTAATGACACGTTAATTCTCCCTTTTATCGATGATTTTTCGAGACCGGGTAATTATCCATATGAGGGTCTTTGGCTTGATAGCAATGTATATATCAATAACAACTACACAAAGCGTCCTGTTACTATTGGAATTGCCACCTTCGATGGATTATATCAAAATGGCCAACCGTATCATCCTTCCTCAACCGTTGATTCAATTGCAGATGTTCTTACCTCCCGTCCGATAAATCTTATTGTTCCTTCCGGAGATACCAGTGTTTGGATTAGCTTTTTCTACCAGCCGCAAGGACTTGGTGATGTTCCGGAAACTGGCGACTCGCTGATCCTTCAGTTTAAAGATACATCCAACACATGGACTACCATATGGTCGGTAAAAGGTCAGGCAGATACAGCATTCCAGCGCGTTAATATCAGAATTACAAATGCTGTGTATCTCTTTAACGGTTTTCAGTTTCGGTTTTACAATATCGCAACAGTAAATGGAAATCGTGATCACTGGAATCTCGATTATGTGACATTACTGAAAAATACAATTGCAAATGCACCCATACTTGACAATGCATTGATAAGGCCACAGTCTTCACTGCTGACTGAATATTCAGCTATGCCCTATCCACATTATAAATCACTCTCATCCCAACTTGCTGCCATGAAGACATCAATAGAGGATACAATTTACAATATCGATTACGGTCAAACTTCTTATACAACGGCTGCTGATATTTCACAGAATGGTACTACACTTTTTTCTGGATCAAACTTTGCTTCCACTTTGACTTCGCAAGTGTATATTCCTTTCTCCATTCCAATGAACAGTTTTGCATTTCCGGTGCAAAATCAGGATACAGCTGACTTTCTTGTACGGTCGTACTTTAGTCAGAATGGTGTGGAGACAAATAGTTTTAACGATACAAGTTATTATACTCAGCACTTTCATAATTATTATGCTTACGATGATGGAAGCGCTGAAGTCGCTTATGGATTAACCGGAAGTCAGGATGTTTCGCTTGCAGTAAGATTTGATGTTAAAATGCTTGATACACTTAGAGGTGTACAAATTTATTTTAATCCAACAGGAGTTAATATTACCAACAAACTTTTCCAGCTTACGGCATGGAGTAATATTGATATAGCCACAAACCAATCGACAGAATTATTCAGAGAGATTAATCAGAAACCCGATAGCTTCGATGGTATCAATGCATTTAAGACATTTCTATTTACTAATACCATCGTTGTAAATCCGGGACCTGTTTGGGTTGGATTTATTCAGAATGAACCACAGACATTATACGGTGTGGGATTTGACAGGAATACAGACTCGCATGATAAAGTAGCAGTAAGACTGGCCGGCTCGTGGCTTCCTTCCGGTGTATACGGATCCTTAATGATTCGTCCGCTTTTTGGAAAAAGAATTTCCGGTGTATCTGTTGAAGAAACCGCTGCACTCAGACCTGAGTTTTCAGTATCACCGAATCCGGCCAATGGAAAATTTCATCTGGCTTTTAATAATCCTGCACAGAAAAAATTCCATCTACAGCTTTTCGATTGCCTCGGTTCAATCATCAGCGAAGAAAAGATTACCGGCTCCGGTGATTTTGATATTTCAGGATTCAGTGCAGGAATTTACATGGTAAGACTTTCAGACGAAACGGCTAAAACTTTTTCCGTTCGAAAACTTGTCATTAACTAACAACAAATGACAGATAAGAACGAAGCGTCGACAGAGGAAGATGAAATTATTGATCAGGACGAGTTATATGAACATTTCCGATTAGATGTTGAAGGTGGTCAGGCGCCGACCCGCATAGACAGATTTCTGTTTAACAGGATGCCAAACATTAGCAGGAACAGAATTCAAAATGCCTGCATTGCCGGTAATATCATTGTTAACGGTAAAGAAGTAAAACCAAGTTATAAGGTAAGGCCACACGATAAAATACAAATCGTATTGCCGCATCCAGTTCGTGAGAAAGAACTCATTCCTCAGGATCTTCCACTTAATATTGTCTATGAAGACGATGATATCGTTCTCGTTAATAAAGCGGCTGGAATGGTAGTACATCCCGCTTTCGGAAATTATTCAGGAACACTTTTGAATGGACTTCTCTATCATTTTAAAAGTTTACCAGCAACGAAAGGGAACCTCGACAGACCGGGACTCGTTCACCGGATCGATAAAAACACTTCAGGACTTTTAGTTATTGCAAGAAGCGAAAAGGCATTGAATCATCTGGCGAAAGAATTTTTCGACCGCACGATAGAACGGAAATACATTGCATTAGTCTGGGGCGATTTCAAAGAAGACGAAGGAACTATTACAGGAAACGTAGGTCGCAATCTCAAGGACAGAAAAATTATGGATGTTTTTCCTAATGGGGAACACGGTAAACATGCCATCACACATTATAAAGTTTTAGAGCGATTCAATTACCTGACGTTGGTGGAATGTAAGCTGGAGACAGGAAGAACGCATCAGATTCGGGTTCATATGAAATTTGCCGGTCACCCCCTTTTCAATGATGAGACATACGGTGGAAATAGGATTCTGAAAGGAACTACTTTTTCGAAATACAGACAATTTGTAGATAATTGTTTTGAAATTTTACCGCGACATGCACTGCATGCAAAGACCCTTGGGTTTACTCATCCCGGAACAGGAAAAAAAGTTTTCTTTGAATCAGAACTACCTGAAAATTTTAAAATGCTTCTTGATAAGTGGCGAGCATACACGAAAAACTCTCCGTAAATTCGAGAATGTAAATTGTTAGAATTATCCTACAACGTTATAAAGCGTATCCCTTTCGACAGCTGTTCTTCCCGATTGCTCAATAAGATTGATAAGTTCATTTGTGGTTAAAGATGGATTCTGATCTTCAGCTCCTGCCATCGAATAGATCCTTGTAGAATCGTCAATCGTACCATCGAGATCATCAACACCAAATGATTGTGAAAGTTGAGCCGTACTCCTACCAATCATTGGCCAGTATGCTTTGATGTGATTAAAGTTATCGAGGTAAATTCGGGACACAGCATAATTGCGTAAGTCTTCCACTACGCTCACTTCCGGAATGTGCGACATTTCATTGTCTTTATTTCTGAACTTAAGTGGGATGAAGGTGTTGAATCCTCCTGTCTTATCCTGAAGTTGTCGGAGACGATCCATATGGTCAACCCTGTTACTGTATGATTCAATATGGCCATACAACATGGTTGCATTGCTGTGCATTCCCAGTGAATGAGCAGTGGCGTGAATGTTCAGCCATTCATCAGATGAACATTTATCGGCACAGATCTTTGTCCGGATATCCTCATCAAATATCTCCGCCCCTCCGCCTGGAAGTGATGCCAGACCGGATGATTGAAGAATTTTAAGCCCTTCCAAAACAGATACTTTTGCCTTTCGGAACATGTAATCCAGTTCCACGGCAGTGAATGCTTTGATATGAAGGTCTGGTCGGTGAGTATGAATCTGACCAAGAATTGATGAAAAATAGTAGAGATCCATTTTAGGGTGAACCCCACCTACGATGTGAACCTCAGTGACTGGTTTCCCATCGTATGATTTTACTTTCTCCAGTATTTCTTCTGCGCTAAGTTCCCAGCCTGTTTCCCTGTTTTTAAGAGTTCGTGAATACGAACAGAAATTACATGAAAATACGCATACGTTAGTAGGCTCAATATGAAAGTTCCTATTATAAAAGGTATTACTTCCATTCTTTTCCTCTCTCACATAATTCGCAAGCGTTCCAAGAAAACCGGGGTCACCTTCTTCATAAAGTAACACTCCATCCTCGAATGATAACCTCTTATTATTTAAGACCTTATTAGCAATTATAGCCAGTGCCGAATTATCGGTAATGCTGGAGATATATTTTTTCGTGCTTTCGTTCATTAATTGGCAAATATACATTTTCTTGTATGAGGAAACAGGTTCAGCATAAATCGTATGGATGATACACTGTTGTTAATCTGACCTTTTCCTGACATTAAGAATGCATCATAATTTCATATTTGATGCAAGAAATGACAAAGAATGTTGTTGCTTGAACTTGTTCAATCCTTTTTATAAATTAGAGTGACAAATCACTTTTCTTGTTCAAATTAAAAAGATTAATAAGTCCATTATTTCCACATAAACTACCCAACCTATTCCCCTATATTAACATCTAAATATTATGATCAGAATATTGCTGGTTGAAGATGAAGAGCACCTGCAGGAAGCTATCAAATTAAACCTCGAATTAGAGGGATATAAAGTCGTTGCAGTCGGAAACGGAATCGAAGCTGTAAAAGTTTTTAAACAAGAACGATTTAACCTTGTCGTTCTTGATGTCATGTTACCGGAACTTGATGGATTCGGAGTGTGTGAAGCCATTCGATTACATAATTCAACCGTTCCAATCCTTTTTCTTTCTGCAAAAAATGCAAGTGAGGATAAGATATTGGGACTAAAGCGAGGCGCTGACGACTATATGACGAAACCATTTAACCTGGAAGAATTTCTTCTAAGAGTAAATGCACTTGTTAAACGCGGTCTCAGTCAGGATGAAAAAAAGGAGATGAATGACATCTTTCGTTTTGAAGGAAATGAAATCAATTTCCGGACATTTGAAATAATCGGTAAAGACCAGAAACCAATTAGATTAACGAAGAAAGAAATCGCTCTGCTAAGATTGTTAATTGAAAGACGGAACGAAGTTGTTTCGAGAGAAAATATTCTCGAATCAGTCTGGGGTTACGACATATATCCTTCCACAAGAACAGTCGATAATTTTATACTTGCGTTTAGAAAATATTTTGAACCCGATCCCAAAGAACCACAATACTTTTTTTCAGTGCGTGGTGTTGGTTACAAGTTCGTTTGTAAATGAAAATAAAGTCTGCGAAAATATTATCACCAACTACTAATTACTAATCATCCATGAAAAAACTATTACTATTCGCTTTGGCATTGACCATAGGTCTGCTAGCGAATGCCGGCAATCCCCTGTTGAGAAATTGCGGTACGATGGACAATTTAAGCCGCCTTCAATCTGAAGATCCGGGTTTGCAGGCAAGAATGCTGCAAATTGAAAATCTGACGAATGCTTTTGTGGCAAATCATAGCAATCAGAATACAACAAATTCAATAATTACTATACCCGTAGTTTTTCATGTCGTTTACAAAGCAGCAGCAGAAAATATAAGCAATGCTCAATGTCAGGCACAACTCGACCAGCTTAACCTGGATTACGCCCGTTTGAATGCAGACAGAACAAATACTCCTTCTGTATGGCAGGGTATTTCCGTGAATACGAATATTCAGTTTTGTCTGGCCCAAAGAGATCCAAACGGTCTTGCCACTACAGGTATTGAACGAAGATTAACTACTTCAACATCCTTTTCAACAAATGACAATGTTAAGCGAACAACAAATGGAGGAATGAGTGCATGGCCTTCTTCGAGTTACCTGAACATATGGTCTTGTAACCTGAGTGGTGGTGTTTTAGGCTATGCTCAGTTTCCCGGCGGAACAGCAAGTACTGACGGTGTTGTAATTCTATATTCTAGTATTGGAAGCGTTGCTCTTCCCGGTACAGAGGCATCATATGATTTAGGCCGAACGGCTACCCATGAAGTCGGACATTGGTTAAACCTATATCACATTTGGGGTGATGAATCCGCATGTTCTGGATCAGATAATGTAGGCGATACTCCAAATCAGGGACCGGAAAATTACGGTTGCCCTACGTTCCCACATACAGATGCATGCGCTACTACTTCTCCCGGAGTAATGTTTATGAATTACATGGACTACACAGACGATGCCTGTATGAATATGTTTACAGCCGGTCAAAGCACAAGAATGAATGCCTTGTTTTCATCGGGCGGTGCGCGATATTCACTTCTCACTTCATTGGGCTGCTTACCACCATCGGGAACATCGTGCGGTATTGCAACAGGTCTTTCGGCAACAGCGACAACAAATTCAGCATCGCTAAGCTGGACTGCCGTAACCGGAGCGATAAGCTATAATATCCAATATAAATTAAGCACTGCGACGACCTGGGCTTCAACTACGTCATCTACTAATTCTGTTACATTAACTCCATTAGCAAGCGGAAGCATTTATAACTGGCAGGTTCAGGCTGTATGTTCAACAGGAGCAGGAACTTATTCGACAGCTTCAACCTTCACTACTACTCCAATCGTGACTTGCGGAATTCCTTCAGGATTATCTGCCGCTGCGATTACCACTACCGGTGCTTCGCTTTCGTGGATTGCTGTCAGCGGCGCCACAAGTTATAATGTCCAGTATAAACTCAGCACTTCAACAACATGGACAACGGTTACATCGACTACAAATTCAATATCGTTATCAGCTTTAGCAAGCGGAAGTATTTATAGCTGGCAGGTTCAGGCAATTTGTTCTTCTGGTCTGGGAGCTTATTCTACCCCATCAACATTCACTACTACAGCTGTTGTTACGTGCGGAACTCCTTCCGGGTTATCTGCAACTTCGATTATTGCAACAGGTGTCACGCTTTCCTGGACTGCAGTAAGCGGCGCTACGAGTTATAATGTCCAGTACAAATTAAGTACATCGTCAACATGGACAACTGTAGCCGCTTCGGGGAACTCCATTTTACTTACGACACTTATTAGCGCCTCAGCATATCAATGGCAGGTTCAAGCCATTTGTACTTCAGGAGCAGGCACCTATTCAACAGCCATAACTTTCACTACACCTTTAACTGGTTGTTCTGATTCTTATGAATCAAATGAAACATATACAGCAGCTAAAACTATTCCTGTTAACACAGATATTTCTGCATTAATCGGAACATCAGTTGATGTTGATTGGTATGTGTTTACAACAGTTTCTCCTGCTACAAGAATAAAAATAACCCTCGCGAATCTGGCCGGAGATTATGATATTCGTCTTTACAGTGCGTCACTTACATTACTTGCAACATCTCAATTTGGAGGAACAACACCAGAGTCTATAATCCAAAACAGCACTTCGGCAGCCACTTATTATATAAAAGTATATGGTTATAATCGTGCTTATAGTGCAAAGCAATGTTATTCACTAAGGGTAAGTACATCGAATACCAATTTCCGATTAACTGATGATTCATCGCTTACAGTTAATACAGCAGTTTCAGCTGTAAGTAACCTTGTCGTATTCCCGAATCCTGCAACTGACTATATCTCAGGAACCTTTGCTTCGGCTATTGATGATAACATCAATTTAAGAGTCTTTGACATGCTGGGAAGAACTATTCAATCGCAACAAGTGAGTGTAACAGAAGGACTAAACAAATTCACTCTTGATCTTAATGCTCTTTCAGATGGAATCTATTTTATCGAGCTGAGGAATTCTTCAGAACGAATTGTAAATAAGTTTATACTGGAAAAGTAGATTTTCAAATAAATAAAAAAGCCGGTGATGAGCCGGCTTTTTTATTTATAAATGGATCGATTAAAATATTAATCATTCTTTTTCTGAATAAGCGGAGGCGTAATAAAATCAATCGGAAGAATATATTGTACATCAACCGGTGTTCCACCTTTAGTTCCCGGGATCCAAACAGGCATCAGACTAACAACCCTTAAGGCCTCATTGTCCAATTCTTCTGTTGCACTGCTTAGTACTCGTGGATTCAAAACTTTTCCGGTTCTTTCTACGAGGAAACCAACATATACTCTTCCTTTTGTATGGTTCAGTCGGGCAATTTCAGGATATACCAGATTTTGATAGAGGAAGCTTTGAAGACTGTCTTCACCACCGGGAAATTGTGGCTGAATCTGAGCTACAGTTACACCAAAACCTTTTTGAATCTTCGGTGATGCTGCATTCTTGTCATTCTGTGCATAAGTACCTGTGGACAAAGCCAAGGCCAAAAGAAATGTTATCTTTTTCATTGCTCTAATTTGTATTTCAAACCTAAACCTTTTCGATGAATTTGGCAACTTCTTTTGGCGACTATCTGTTTGAGCATAAGCCAAATGTCTATTCAGCGCCATGAAGACGGGTTTAATTTGGTGAATAGATTATCTAGTGTAAGCTGATTTTGACTGAAATTCAACAATACGTTAGACAAAGCAGCCAATTACTTGCAATCTCTAACCGTTATATTTTTCATTTTTTTCTCGATAACAAGCTCATGCATTTTCTCAACGACATTCAGTGTTATCGGGCAATAGCTGATATTCTGAATGTGTGTACTGCTGATATACAGTTTAAAATCCCTGTATTGCGTATGTGGAAATCCACTGCAGTCTCTTGGACGAACAGAATATATTCCGCATTTATTATCTTTTTTAAGGAACTGGCAAGGAACACTTTTATTCATGAAGTCACCAGACACATCCTTCTCTAAATACTTGTCATGATATTGCTGCGACGTCATTCCAAGATGTTTTGAAATACGTTTTATATCTGCCTTCGTATAGGTTGGCGACATAGTCTTGCAACAGTTGGCACAGTCGAGGCAATTAATTTTTTCGAATGCTTTATCATTAAGGAATTTAGCTACACCGTCAATGCCCCTTACTTTTCGATGGAGTAATCCCCTCAAAAATGTAGTATATGGTTTTCTCTTCGTCCGGTTTGTACTTTTCATGTACCCGATAGGATCCTTGATTTTACCGTTTGCGGAAGCCTTAGTAGCTGGCTTCTTGATTTGTTTTTTTGTTTTCTTCTTTAACATGAAAAATTGATTGGTTGCAAAAATAGCACAATAGTACGATCAGGAGCCAAAAGATGTTTTGAATCCAAATAAAAATCCAACAGTTCCCTTTTTACCATTCATTAGCGATGTGTAAACTTCAGCCCTGAAAAATCCGAGCTTCTCTACTCCTGCACTGAATTCAAAGTATCGATCGAGGGTGTTGGTATGCAGGAAGTGAACTCCTGCTACTTCCTGAAGTTTTAGCTTACGTATGAGCGGAATTTTATTAAGAAAAAATCCGCCGAAATTTTCTTCTGCATGCAGCTCAACAAAAGAACCGTTTGTACTGTATGAATAATAATCGAGGTTTTTAAAATCGTTGAGACGGAAATCTGATAGAAACGTTTTGTTTCCATTAAAATGCCTCAGGTCTGGAATAAATAATTTTTTACTGTTTAGAAAATCACCGTAAACTGCAATGTATTTAAATGTACCAAGCAATCCAAGATTCATCTCATCGTCGATTGAGCCACGTATCAAATCATAATCAACATCGCTACCTGCGAAGTTCAGTCCTTTCTTATAGACAACTCTGAAGACTGGAAATATGGAACCGATGATATACTTGCCATCAGGCCTGTTAATGTATTTTTGTCCTGGCCTGATAGCCACACCGCCTTCTGCTGCAATTGCGTTATGCGTCAGGAAACGAAAATCGTCTGTCGAAGGATTGTATGGATCGTTCGATGTGTAATCTCTCGAAGGATCATTGTGGATTTTATAATCGCTCGTGTTACTAAGTGAGTTCCTTCTCATATAGGATAACTCAGCATTGAAAACAAAGCCATTGAAAAGTTCTGATTTATGTCTTACAATGAAATACTTTTTTTCAAATAGTTTCATGTAATTCTTTTCCGCTAATAAGGAGTATAGGGAATTTACCAGCTCACTGATCGGCTTCTGATTATTTATCTGAGAAACATCTGTTCCGGCGTCAGCTTCGAGTACAGCTAACTTTTTAGGATTATACCGGTATCTGAAACCGATGTGTCCGTTCAGGTGAGTGTTTGAAAAGCCATATCTTAATGACGGTGATATTGAATATTCTCTTCTATCGTCTTTTCCAAAACCTTTTGTATAATTAATATTCAACTCAGCATTCCACCCTTCAACTGTATTGAATGAAATTGTTTGAAGGGGTGATCCTATAGAGAATGATTTATTTTTGTAACTGTTTTGCCATGAATATCCGCTAATGATTACGCCTGCAGAAAATTTATTCGACTTCCTGTCAACTGAATCTTTATACGATTTCGATTCATGCACAATGCGTGTACTATCCTTCCTTTGATAATCATTTGCTTCTATATCGGTGAGCGGAACGGGTCTTACAGTTGACCAATAGGTAGAATCTTTTGTATTTGCTCCTTCTTCTACCTTCATTACTTCTCCACCAAAGGTTCCCTTCTCAAAAACCGGTGACAAATTGTAATCACTAAAAATGCCCTGAACAACACCTTCTCCATTAAATCCGAGTAAGCTGAATTTATAATCGAATTGATGACTGAATGGCATCCATACATCTTCGTTGACTTTAATAAAATTCTGTCTTATTCTGAAAGTATCTACAAATTCCATTTGTTGTTCACGTGTAATAAATAGATCAGCATTATATATTCTCCATGAGTTTTCCGAAATATAAATAGTGCCAGTAAAAACAGGATCGGAATTCCGCCGTGGTATGACACTAATCTTATTTACTAAAACTCCGTTTTCGGAAAAAGTACCTTCCAATTTGAATTTATAATAAAAGATCGAATTTCCTGCTATAGGAGAAACAATTCCTCGCGGTGTTAATCCCCCAATGTTTACCAATGCATCATAGAAACTAATCAATACATCAGTCGACTGATTAAAGCTGTATGTCTTTGGCTCGCCACTGACCTTGCTCGAAATCATCTTCTCCTTGTAATTGTTAGTCGCCTTATAGGATAAAACAGATACGGATTCACTCAGATAGAAAACTTTGGTAGTTGTATCGAGCATATCGCCAATATCCACCTTCTGTCCGAATACTCTTTTAGGATATGATAAAAGCCTCTGTGTCGATTTCACATAGGCATTAGTAGTATACTCTTCAACCTGATCGCGATAAAATTTCCGTTTTTTTTGCGCCGATCGAATGATGTCATAAGCTGGATCTTCTGCATTGGCGCGAATTACTACTTCCTTTAGTTTTACTGATTCAGTTGTCATCATTACATTAAGTTTGACAACGGGTTGATTAATCTCTACTTTTTTCTGAATAAGAGTATAACCTATCATGCGGAATGAAACATCATAATTACCATTATCCAAATCGAGAGTATACATGCCCTCAATGTTGGCTGTTGTTCCATTCGTTGTTCCGGAAATATAGACGATAACAAAAGGTAGTGGTTGATTGTTTTCATCCGTAATCAAACCAGTTAGTTTTGCGGCATCCACCTTTATAGAAAATAAAGAGAGAAATAATGCAAAGAAAGAAAGTAGAAGAGTTTTATTTAATGCTTTCATATAATTTTTTCAATCCATTAAGAAAATATTTCCAGGAGAATTTTTCCTTATCGACATCAACATTGGCCGAAAATTCCATCTCTCTGTTATTATCATAAAAATCGCATAATGCATCGGCAATTGCTTTCGAATTTACATCAGTTACATAACCGACGCGACGATCTTTTACTATCTCGGAAAGTCCGCCGACATTCGTAACAAGCATTGGTCGTCCGAAATAATATGCAACTTGTGTAATGCCACTCTGTGTGGCAGTAATATATGGCTGAACAACAAGGTCGGCTGAACAAAAATAATCCCTCACCTTTTGTTTGTCGATGAAAGAAGTATGGAGAATAATATTCTCTCCAATGTTCAGTGCTTTAATCTTATCATGATACATTTGCTCATCTCCATAAAACTCTCCAGCAACAAGAAGTTTAATGTTTCTTTGTTTGATTCTTTCATCAGCCATAGCATCAAGCAGCAGATTCAATCCTTTATATTTTCTGATGAAGCCGAAAAATAATATGATCCTTTCTTCTGAAGGAAGATTAAAATTTTTTCTTGCTTCTGCTTTCGAAAGTCTTTCTCCGAAAATATTATATATCGGATGCGGAAGAAAAACTTTTTTATCGGTTAAAGTGAATTTTTCTAGATCCTTCAATACAGAACCGGACATTGTTATGAATGCATCACAATTTTTAATGAAATACTTTGTGAGTGAAGAATCACCGATCCTGTTTTCATGCGGTATGACATTGTCTGTAATGGCAATCACTTTAATATTTTTTTTTCTCAGATGTTTTGCAACAGTTCCCAATGCAGGAGCCATAAAAGGAAGCCAGAATCTTACTATCACTAAATCTGGTTTCTCATTTACGATTGCGGAAGCGGTCTTTCGCCAGGAAAATGGATTGACAGAACTAAGCGTTGATTTTATTTTCAGATAAGCGGGTTTCCCCCCATCAGCAAGCTGAGTTTTTCCGGGAAAGAGAATCTTGGGATACTGATAGTAAAATGAATAAATAATTACTTCATTTCCGTCGTTCTGCAACGCAATTGCAAGCGCCTCATTAAAATCGGCAATGCCGCCGCGTAATGGAAATGCCGGACCAATTATGACAACTTTCAATTTTATTATTTTGAACTCTGCTAAAGGTTACTTTTACTTTCGATCAGATATTTATTTCTGTCGTTTGCAGAGCGTGAAATGAGTTCGCTGATAAAGCCGGCAAGAAATAGTTGCGTTCCGAGAATCATACATGCCAATGCAATATAAAATGAAGGACGTTCTGTAAGTAATCGCGCCGGCAGATTATGATAGACACTATAAAGTTTTCCTGCACCCAGGAAAACAGAAGCAATAAAACCAATCAGAAACATCAAGGATCCAAGCAATCCGAACAGGTGCATGGGTTTTTTGCTGAAGCGCGATACGAAGGTGATCGACAGCAGGTCAAGGAAGCCATTGACAAATCGTTCGAAGCCGAATTTTGTTTCACCGTATTTTCGTGAACGATGTTCTACTACCTTCTCTCCTATTTTAGTAAATCCAGCCCATTTGGCAATCACAGGAATATAACGATGCATCTCGCCATAGACTTCAATGCTTTTTACGACTTCACGTCTGTATGACTTCAGACCGCAGTTGAAATCGTGTAGGTTGTTTATGCCCGACATTTTGCGTGTTGCCCAGTTAAACAACTTTGTAGGAATGGTTTTGGAAATCGGATCATACCTTTTCTTTTTCCATCCTGAGATGAGATCAAATCCGTCATTATGAATCATCGAATATAACCCGGGAATTTCGTCGGGGCTGTCCTGAAGGTCGGCATCCATGGTTATTATTACTCTTCCTTCTGATGCAATAAATCCTTCGTTCAGGGCGGCGGACTTACCATAGTTGCGTCTGAAACGGATTCCTTTTATGTCTCTGTTATTTCTTCCCAGCTCTTCAATGATCTTCCATGAATTATCTGTGCTTCCATCGTCTATGAGAATCACTTCGAAACTGAAATTATTTTTTTCCATTACACGAGCAATCCACTCGCATAATTCTTTCAGCGATTCTTCTTCATTATATAAAGGAACTATTACGGAAATATCCACAACTATCAGCCTATGTTTGAGTTAAACGGATTCTGCTCTTTTTTCATGAATATAGAAATGAGCAGTGAAAAGATTACCCCCATCAATGCTGATCCAAGAATTGAAAACAGAAACAGCCAGAAGGGTGTCATAAATTTCGCAGCATATGACATGCTCGTTTGTATCTTATCTTCACTCATTCCTTTATCAGCCATATTCTGTTGTGCGGCTTCAAGAATCTTCTGAGCCATATCAGGGGAAATATATGTGAAAAAGATGATCGTGAAAATAGCGGTTATAACTCCACCAAAAATCGAAATTAAAACACCGGTACCAAATGCTTTGCCATAGGAAATAAAACCTCCAAGCTCTGTATCGCGATAACTTTTAACACCGACTATGATAAAGAGAATCAGCAGTATATAGCCGATATACTGCGGCATTTTTGATTGTATGTCTGTCCCCATAAAATAAAATAATAAGAAGACAACGATTGAAGATAGGCCATACAATGCTCCATAGCTCATTGCAACCTTTGATTGAGTGCGTGGGTTTTCCATATGATTATATATTTTGCAAACGTACATGAAATTGATAAATACACAAGCGGTCTACGATTCAGTTATAAACACACTATTATCATTATCACTCACTTATTAATTATTCATAAGAAGGCATGAATATTCTGTCTGATTACTGATTATTTAATTACTTTTGCACAGGGTAAGTCCTATACTACCAGCTCCTGCCAACCCCCCAGGCCGGGAACGGAGCAAGGGTCCGCGGTTGAGCGGTGAGATATAGGTAGCTTACCCCTTTTTTATGCCTGATAGTGTAGGATTTTAACAATACTGAGGATTTAATCTTCCAGTTTCCCTCTGCCTTCACGAATGACGATAGGATTTTCTCCAGTACAATCGATTACTGTTGAAGGATCCAGCTTTCCCGGGCCGCCGTCAATAACAAAGTCGACCTGCTCTCCAAGATGCTCATCGATGTCTTTGGGATCAGTCTTATAGTCTTCAATCTCATCGTCTGAATGAACAGAAGCAACAACGAGCGGATTGCCAAGGGCTTCGATAATCGAGAGGGCAATAGCATTATCAGGAACACGGATACCGATGGTTTTCTTATTTGACTTGAACATGGCTGGCACGTTGCTGTTCGCATTCAGGATAAATGTAAAAGGTCCAGGAAGTGAATTTTTCATCAGCCGGAAAATCTCAGAGCTGAAGGGCTTCGTGAATTCAGAAATGTTTCGCAGGTCGTGGCAGAGAAATGAAAAATTTGCCTTCGAAGGCTTTATGTTTTTTAAAAGTGCGATTCGTTCAATGGCCTTGTTGCTATAAATATCACCTGCAAAGGCATAAACTGTATCAGTAGGAATAATAATTACTCCACCTGTCTTCAGCGTCGTCACAATCTGTGCGATGTATTTTGAATTAATGGATTCGCCGAAGAATTTTAGTAGCACTTTTTAATTTGAGAATTTGAGAATTTGAAAATGTGTGGAATTGAAGAAGAAGATGCTAGATGGCTTTTTTCATGGAACGAATTGTATGCTTATTATTCCCATAATTTTATCAGCCAACTTTTACTTTCCTGCTGCTACTCCGCTGAATTTTTTAGCGTCGGATAGGAATTTTTCCAATCCGCTGTCTGTCAACGGATGTTTGATGAGGTCAAGAATGGCTGAGAGCGGACAGGTTGCCACATCAGCTCCGGCTTCTGCACATTTTACAATATGTAAAGGTCCTCTTATAGAAGCAGCTAATACCTGCGTTTTGTAATTGTATGTTCGGTAAATGTGTACAATCTGATGAATCAATTCAACACCGTCAATATTGATATCGTCGAGGCGGCCAATAAATGGAGATACATAGGTTGCGCCTGCTTTGGCAGCCAACAAGGCTTGTCCGGCCGAGAACACAAGCGTGCAGTTTGTCTTAATCTGCTTATCCGAGAAATATTTCAACGCCTTTATTCCATCCTTAATCATGGGAATTTTCACGACAATTTGTTTGTGAAGTGATGCAAGCATTTCACCTTCGTCGACAATACCTTTGAAGTCAGTTGATATTACCTCTGCACTTACATCGCCACTTACAATGTTGCAGATGTTTACATAATGCTTTAGAATATTATCGTGTCCTGTAATTCCTTCCTTAGCCATTAGCGATGGATTTGTGGTTACTCCATCGAGCACTCCAAGATCTTCTGCTTCTTTAATCTGTGCAAGGTTTGCTGTATCTATAAAGAATTTCATAGGTTTTTAATTATTGTTTGTGAGGCAGTGACTGACTTGTTAATCAACTCGCTAAAATTACATCAAATTTTTCTAAAATGATGGAATGTGCATAATACTTTGGTTCTGAAGGGTTATTTCCATCCTTTCATACATTACTCCCATTGTAAATTTGTTGCTATTGCAATAAAATAAAATTACATAGTATGCGAAGGAGTTGATCAAAATAAATAACACAAAGTGCACTAAAAACGCACGAAGTTTCACAAAGTATAAATGCTATTTCATCGTGTTCTTTGTATGCTCTGTGTTAATTTTCTTGACTATGATTTCTGGCTATTTAACTATTCGCTTTTTTTGAAGAGGTAACGTGTAATGAAAATTCCAGTGCTCTTATCGGCGCTGTAAACTCCTGAGTTGATTGACTCCAATGCCCAGCCCTGAGCAGTCATATCGTTGATACGGTCTGTAATCATTTTATCATTCTTACGAACGTTTCCAAAGTTAATCCCAACAAAACTGAAGAAATTTTCCATATCTATTTCTTTGTAATTGCCATCGGGGTCAGTTGTAACCATTCGTGATCTTCCAAGTCCGCCGGGTACAACAGATTCGATAGTTGTAATCTGTGTGTAAAGCGTTTTTAATTGTGCTGGCTTGAATGCATAACCCGTAAAAATCAATGCAATTAAACCGGCTACTGTAAGTGTAATTTTAATCTGCATCTTCATTTGTATATGTGTTATTTTGTTAGAGAATATTGGCTTGTTTATACTTGTCTACTTAAGTTTTATTTAAACGAGAATTATACAGTCGTTTAAAAGCTTTCGGTAGACATTTAATCAGATCTGAAGGTAGCATTGAAATTAATCCCTTTTTTATAGCCGCAAAATCACCGGCTAGTCCATGTACATAAACACCAATTATCGCTGCTTCCAGCGGTTGATATTTCTGTGCTAGTAACGCTGTAATAATTCCTGTCAGCACATCGCCACTTCCCCCTTTCGCCATTCCAGCATTACCTGTACTGTTGAAAAATACATTTCCATCTGGAGTGGTAATACAAGTATGCGCCCCTTTTAACACAACTATGACTTTATGTTTTTGAGAAAAATCAATTTGCATCTGATGACGGTCGAAGTCGTCGGAACTTTTCCCCACAAGTCTTTCGAATTCTTTCGGATGTGGAGTGAGAATGGAATTTTCCGGGAAAAGTTTAAAATTTTCATGGCTGGCAGAAAGTATATTCAATGCATCAGCATCAATAACAATCGGTTTCTTGTATTGCTCTAATAGGTGAATAAACATTTTTTCCGTTGCCTCACTCCTGCCAATTCCGGGACCTATGCCAATTGCATCGAACTTGTCGATGCCAGATACTTCAGTAATAATATTCACATCAGCATCAACTTCAACCATCGCTTCAGGAACTGCAGTTTGAAGAATTGTATAACCGCAAGCAGGAATATGAACCGTCAGCAGACCTGTACCCGAACGAAGGCAACCTCTTCCAGAAAGCACGGCAGCACCTATCTTTCCCATGCTTCCACATATAAGCAAGCTGTGACCAAAGGTACCTTTATGAGAAAATTTTGCTCGGGGAATTATTAATGTATTTATAAATTCCTGACTGAGTATATATTTTTTTGAATCGCACTCTTCAATAAAATTTTTATCCAGTCCTATTTCGAGTATATGAACCTGGCCAATATTTTTTTCGTTCTCTGAAAAGAAAAAAGCAAGCTTAGGATTTTGAAAACTTAGTGTGTGATGTGCATGAATGACGTTACCCTCACTTTTGGCATCAGCAAAAAGCCCGGATGGAAGATCAATCGAAATGATTTCATTGCCACTTTTGTTTATCGTATCAATTACATGACCAACTATACCATGAGCCGAACGGGAAATTCCTGTGCCAAGAATAGCATCAATGACAATCGTTCCCTCCTGAATGAAAATATTCGCCTCATTGTTAATTTCTCTGATTGATACTGAAGATTTCTTTGCGGCAGAAAGGTTCTTACTGAAGTCGTCGCTGTGTTTAGTAAATGGAATAATGTATACTTCTGTTTCTATTCCACCTTCAGTAAGCAGGCGTGCAATAACAAGTCCGTCGCCACCATTATTTCCGCTGCCACAGACGATTAAAAATCGACTACCGACTGGTGTATTTTTCCTGATCCAGTCGAAACAGGATTTACCGGCACGTTCCATGAGAGCCAATGAACTAATTGGCTCATTCCTCATCGTGAATTCGTCTACCCGGTGCATCTGTATAGCTGACAGGATCTTCATTTTATCCGATTATGTTTACCTCAATTTTATCTTTGAAAAACTGTTTCAACGGATTTCCATTGCCATGAACGGTATATATTTTCTGAGCCTTTGTTTTTGATATTAATTCTATAACTCCCGGCCAGTCGGCATGATCGCTGACCTGAAGAACGCGATCGCAACTGTAGAAAGATTGTTTCCATCCGGTCGCGAATACTTTTAATGCGTTCAGTGATCTACCATAACTTTTAAATTTAGCAGGTGGAACAATGTAGAAAGAAGGACTACCATTTTCAAAGTCATCGCGACGGTAATGGAACCATTCTCCGAGTGATACACCATGATCAGCATACATCGCATGATATGCTATCAAGTCAGGATGAATATAAACTTTCCTCCCTTTGCAATGAGTAGTTAATAACTGTGTGAGTCGTTGAGCCTTTCCCAAAGCGTAGGCACCGATCACTACGTTTCGTTTTTCATTCATCAGATTCTGAAGTTCTTCGACAGGATCAGGATGCTGATATTCAGGAGATGCAAATGTAGTTTCTGTAATTAGGTGATTGCATTCGACATATTCAAATGTCTCGCATGAATCATCTGACTGAGTTTTGAAATCGCCTGTGTATAAGTACCTCTCTCCTTTGTATTCCATGAGTATCTGCGCACTTCCCAAAATATGTCCGGCAGGATAGTATGTTATGGCTACATCGTTAACTTTAAAAGTCTCACCAAATTTTACGTTGCTGAAATCAGGAAATGATTTTCCAAACATACGATGCTCCATAAACGAACGTGTCGGCTTTGTGCAATAAACTTTTCCTTTGGTCGGTACTGCATGATCGCTGTGAGCGTGAGAAATCATGGCCACCGGAACGGCGCGTTTGGGGTCTAAATAAAAATCTCCTGCAATGCAATAGAGACCAGCTGTTGTTTTTGTGAGAAAATTATTGATCAATTTTTATTTTTTTAGAATATAAAATGGATTTTATTTCAGCAATGTTGCATGTATCTTAAGAATCTGAGGTATCATCATTTTCTTTTCATCATTCACAATAACAAAATCTGATTTTTTTATGAGTTCCTCTTCATCAATTTGCTTGCTTATTATTTGCTCAACGTCGGCACGCGACTTATGATCGCGTTCACGAATCCTGGTAATGCGCAATTCTACAGGGGAATAAACTACAATTACTTTATCGCAGCCTGCATTTGCTCCACTTTCAAAAAGAATAGCAGCTTCTTTAATCAGATAAGGATAACCTTTATTCTTCGAAACCCATTTTTCGAAATCGGTCTTTACAAGTGGATGCACGATGGCATTTAGTTTTTTCAGTTTTGATTCATCATTGAAAGCTATTTCGCCAAGTTTTTTTCTGATAAGTTTTCCATTCTTGTCGATGACGTCCTCCGAAATTTCTTTTTTAATTTTTTCAATCAACTCAGGTGAGTTTTCATAGAGATGATGAACTGCTGAATCGGCATCGTATACAGGAATTCCCAGATGCTGAAAAACGGAACAGGCAACTGACTTGCCACTTCCGATACCACCAGTGATTCCTACGATCGTCATTGTTTTCTAAGAATATAATCTACCTTCTCCGGTTCTATCATCGTTATTCTGACGTATGACGGACTCGTCATCAGTTGGACTTTAAGTTTCGTCAGATTTTTTTTCTCCATTTCTGATGCATCAACAACGGCATCGAACATCGAAGGATCCACATTGTTGTATGCACTTAATGACACAAGGTATCTTACCTTCACTTTATCGGGAAATGTTTTCAGCGAATAACCTGTCGTTTTGTTAACAGGATGAATTTCTATTTCTACTGATCCTTCCGTGAATTTTTCCACCTGTAGAGTTAATTCAACTTCATTCACATTGTATGAAAGCAATTTATTTTTAATCAGTTTTACTTTTTGTTTGACGGTCCCTTTTAAATTTTCAAGTTTTATTGATTCAGTACTGACGCTTTGCAATTCTGAAATAATTGATGGAGGACCAGATACATCTATTTCTCTGGGATTCACGGAGGCAACACCGGTAGAATCATATTGCTTCTCGAATGTAGCTGAGTATGCAGGAATAACAGGAACTTTTTTCGTAATTAGATCACTGAAATTGAAAACAATTGAATCGGGTTGAAAACCAGTGATTGTAATTTCTTTTCCCAGCTTCCGGGAAAAATCAAGGAGAAATGACTGGGTGGGCAACGATAGAACATCTGTATGAATGAGTGAAGTCCTCAGGCTCGAAGATACATCAACCTGAACTGGATCCTGTTCATCTTTAAAACCAAAAAGCATGATTTTGAATCCTGATGCTTTCAGTTGTACTGCAATTTTAGCCGGGAGGTCATTCATAACCACTTTCTTCCCGGGAAGATTTACATACTGTACCGGAAAAATAAGTGTTGTCGGGTAATCATGAGAAAGAGCAATAAGTAACCAGAAAATAGCAGAGATGAAAAAACAGAGTAGTACTACGTATAGCCGTTTATTAATCCGCTGACGTATAGGAGTACTTACAGGGCCTGTTATCAGGTCTTTCATCAGGAAAAATTTTTCCGGAATTTTTTAAGACTTTGCAAGACTGGCAGCGTCTATCGTTTTTGTTGCATCGGCAGAAATGGCAGACTTCTCGATTTTCACTCTCACATTTGTATCTATTTCAACCATAAACGTGCGCTCATTTACTTCAACAATCCGACCGTGGATTCCGCCAATCGTGACAACTTTAGCGCCCTTCTCAAGTGTATTCCGGAATTCACGCTCTGTCTTTTGCTTTTTCATCTGAGGACGAATCATGAAAAAATAAAATACTACGATTATTGCAACCAGGAAAACAAGTTGCATTGAACCACCACCTTGAGGAGCCTGTAGAAGAATTGAAATCATTTTATTCATTTGATATATTTTGTTTTGGATTGGAGTTAACTTTTTAAGGGTACTAATTTAATAGAAGAATAGCTTAACTCAGCCGGTCTTATTTTTTCTTAATCACATTTCCAAGCACATCTAATATGAAAGTATTAGGCATGGTATTGCTGATGACAGTAACTGTTTTATGTTGCTGTCCTTCTTTACCTTCTGAATTAAAAGTCACATTGATGATTCCGCCTTTGCCAGGAGGAATCGGATCTTTTGGATATTCGGGAACTGTACAACCGCAACTTCCCTGAGCGGCGCGAATGACAAGATCACCCTTTCCAACATTCTTGAATTTAAATGCAAAGGAGATTTTTTCACCTTCATCGATTGTCCCAAAATCATGAGAGGTGCTTTCAAATTCAAGAATAGGAATATTGTCTTTTGAATTTGATGTACCCGATGCGGATACAGGATTTTCTATAATTGCAGGATTGATTGCATTATCTGGCAAATCACTTTTCTTTTCATTCTTGCAACAGAAAAAAGTAAGGAGGAGAAATGAGAGGATGATGCGTGGCATTCTTTTTAATTTGAGAATGTGAATTGAGTTATGAAGAGTAAGTGTTTAAGCAGGGATTAAAGTTATGATTTTTTCGTTTTTGATATACTTCAACTATTCATTTTTATTAATTTATTAGTCCACGGCCGGCTTTTACAATTTTCCCTTTCTCCTTGTAATCAGTCGCCAGCTTGTCAATTACTCCATTTACAAATTGTTTGCTTTTCGGTGTACTGTATTCTTTTGAGATATCAATAAATTCATTGATGGAAACCTTCACAGGAATATTTGGAAATGAGATAAGCTCGGCAAGTGCCATTTTTAAAATAAGTATATCCATCAATGCGATCCGTTCAATTTCCCAGTTTTTGGTACGTTCGCTGATGTCTTCTTCAAACACTTTATTGTTGAGAATGGTTTGAGTGAATAATTTTCTGACAAATTCAACATCATCAATTTCATCTTTATACAAAGGGATTAATTCCATTGTATTTTTTTCGTAAAAATTACGGATGGTTCGAATAACCAGCTGAACAGTAAATTCGAAATCGTCACTCCAAAAAATATTTTTCTCATCAATATGATTGGCTAATGCCTCAGAATTTTCAATAAATTTCCTGACTACTTCAACAAGAAAATCTTTTTCACTGGCATCATTATCTTTCAAAAAATCACTATAAAGTTCCGACTTTTTTAATTCGAGGAAATTTTTCCGGATTAAATCCTGTTCCGTCTGCCAGCTGATATTCATTCTGGCAATCTGATTCTTATACTCTTTACTTTCACCTAGAGCGATATTGAATTTCAGATCAAACAATCTACGACTTGCCTTTGCTTGTTCCTGGTTAGGAAAAAAACGCAGGTGAAGATCATCTGCATCATTCCTGTCCGAATCGGCTAACTCCTGCAGGAATGCAAGCAAATAAACATAAAGCTCATTCACCTTATCGATGCTTCTGAATAATTCGCGTTCGGCCACAGCCAAGTCGTTTTTACCTGCCTGAAAAAAAGCATATAAGGATTGTAAAACTTTAATACGGAGTTGTCTTCTGCTAAGCATACTTTTTCGAATCGGGAGGATAAAAACAGGAAGACTTTAAATGAACGTTATTTATTTTTAAAAGCGGCAATACGCTCTTCAGCAATTCTAGAAGCAGCTTCGACAGTCGTAATATTTTCGATGCTGGCTTTATTAAAGATTTCCAATGTTGTATCGTAAATTTTTTCGGTGTGGCTTAATGCAGACTTTCTGTCATAGCCTTTAAGTTCACTATACACATTAATAAGCCCGCCTGCATTAATAAGGAAATCGGGCGCATATAGAATGCCTTTGTCAGTAAGCATTCTTCCGTGAATGTCCTCATTTTCCAGTTGGTTATTGGCAGCACCGGAGACAATAGCACATTTAAGTCGTGCAATATGTTCCGTATTAAGTGTCGCACCTAATGCACAAGGCGCGTAAATATCAACATCAAGGTCATAGATGTCTTCTAATCCAACTATCTCAGCACCATATTTTGAAGCTATAATTTTTAACTGCTCCTGATTGATATCGGTAACATAAACTTTTGCATTTTCTTCTGTTACAAGTCGAACGAGATTTTCACCCACATGTCCGACACCTTGTATGGCAATTTTCTTTCCCTTCAAACTATCATCGCCCCAGCTTTTTTTCGCTGCCGCCTTCATGCCCATATAAACACCGTATGCAGTAACAGGAGAAGGATCTCCTCCTCCACCCATTTCTAATGGTAGTCCGGTAACATGATTCGTCGACTTCTTTACATTCACCATATCAGTCGTACTTGTTCCGACGTCTTCGGCAGTAATATATTTTCCGTTTAATGATTCGATGAATTGACCATACTTCATAAACAACTCAGGAGTCTTATCTTTTTTTGAGTCGCCAAAAATTACTGCTTTTCCTCCTCCAAGCTGAAGTCCGCTGATTGCTGCCTTATAGGTCATTCCACGCGAAAGACGCAATACGTCATTAACCGCTTCTTCCTCTGTTTTATATAGCCACATTCTGGTTCCGCCAAGTGCCGGACCAAGGGTCGTATTATGAATGGCGATTATTGCCTTTAAACCGGTACCTTTATCGTGACAAAAAACCACTTGTTCGTGATTATCAAAAGAAGGGTTGTTAAAAATCAGATTTCCACCGATTTTCTGTTCCTTCATATCTTTAACTTCAAGCATGATTTTAATAAAATTAACTGCCTATTGTGGCAGCGCGCAAAGGTAGCCTAATTTTTTAGGCCACCAAAGCTGAACTTATGACTCAATAAAATGAAATCATTAAAGCATTTAAATAAGTATTTTCTAAAATATAAATGGACACTCCTTATTGGTGGACTATTTGTCATCGCTCAAAATTTTGGCGCCATTTATCCCGCACAGGTCGTTAGAAAGGCGCTTGATGCAGTGGTGGAAACCATGAAAACGATAAAAGCTGAAAACAATAAGGAGATTCAAGACTCTCTCATTCACTCCATTTCTCATCAGGTTGGAATGTTTCTACTACTTATAATCGGGGTGGCACTTGTGCGTGGGTTGCTGATGTATCTGATGCGTCAAACGATCATCGTCATGTCGAGAAAAATTGAATTTGATCTGAAGAATGAGATATATAATCATTATCAACTTCTTAGTCTTGCCTTTTATCGTCGAAATAACACAGGTGACCTGATGAACAGAATCAGTGAAGACGTAGGCCGGGTAAGAATGTATATCGGACCTGCAATAATGTATTCAATTAATCTGGTAGTATTGTTTATCTTGATAATGATAAGCATGTTATATGTAAATGTTAAACTTACGCTTTATGTATTAGCTCCCCTGCCCTTTCTATCTATTTCGATCTACTACGTAAGCGATTTAATGAATAAGAAAAGCGAAGAAGTACAAAATCAACAGAGTCGTCTGAGCACATTTGTACAGGAAGCTTTCAGCGGAATCAGAATCCTGAAATCATTCGTGAAAGAGGATGCGATGGCCAAGGAGTTTACACGTGAAAGTGAAACGTACAAACGAAAGAATATGGAACTGGTAAAAATCAATGCTATGTTCTTTCCACTTATGCTTTTGCTTGTAGGTTTAAGCACGCTTCTGGTAGTTTATATTGGAGGCCAGGAAGTGATTGCCGGCAGGGCTTCTGCGGGCAATATTGCTGAGTTTATTATCTATGTGAATATGCTTACATGGCCAGTGGCTGCTCTTGGATGGGTGACTTCAATCGTACAGAGGGCTGCCGCTTCGCAGGAAAGAATTAACGAGTTTCTTCACCTCGAACCTGAAATTGTTTCAGCCAAAAACTTGATGACACAATTGAATGGAAAAATTGAATTTAAAAATGTTAGTTTTATTTATCCCGATTCGGGAATACTTGCTCTGGATAATATTTCGTTCACCGTAAATTCGGGGAAATCGCTTGCAATTCTTGGAAAAACAGGAAGTGGTAAATCCACTATCGCCAATTTGCTTGTCAGAATGTATGATTCAACGCGCGGAAATATTTTTCTTGATGATATTCTTATACAGGATTTTTCACTTTCATCTCTTCGTCAGCAAATTGGTTACGTTCCACAGGATGTATTTCTTTTCAGCGATACAATAGGAAACAATATTGCTTTTGGATTAAAGGATGACTCTGATATAAAAAGGAGAAATGCCAGCATACATGAGGCTGCTGCTCAAGCGGTGATCTATGATAACATTATGGAATTTCCAAAGAATTTTGAGACGATGATTGGTGAAAGAGGAATTACTCTTTCAGGAGGACAAAAGCAGAGAATATCAATTGCAAGAGCTATAATAAAACATCCACGGTTGTTGATTTTTGATGACTGTCTGAGCGCAGTAGATACCGGCACAGAGAACAAAATTCTTATTCAGCTTCGTAGTCTGATGAAGGAGAAAACCGCCATCATTATCAGTCATCGTGTTTCAAGTGTACGAAATGCAGATCAGATAATTGTACTGGATAATGGAAAAATTACCGAAAAGGGTGATCATAAATCACTGTTAGAAAAGAAAGGCGAATACTTTGAATTGTATGAGCGACAAATGCTTGAAGAACAATTCGAAGGCTAACCTGTTTATGACTTAAATAGTCTTTACAGAATTTATAAATGTATAATGCTTAACTATCCTGCTACGTTTCACTTTAGGATTCCAATAGTAGAATCTTTTTAATGAATAAAACTGAAAACCGGAAAAGCCTGAAGTAGTAATGAGGTCAACAACAATCATAATTGAAAATTTTAATAGAATTACATATTGAAAAAAGCCTTCATTAATAAAGGTAATTTATTCCTCTGTTAAAACGGATCTTCCTGCATATCATTCATTCTCGATCCGACGATAATCCTGTTATTCGGATAATCCGTGATGCTTCCAGAAGGTGCTGATTCTCCAGATTCTCTGAAATCGAGGTCGGTAAATTTAGCAAGATGGCTGATAAACTTCAGTTTTACTGAATCAAGCGCTCCATTTCTGTGTTTCGAGATGATAATTTCGGCCATTCCTTTCGTCGAATTATTCTCTTCGTCGAAATCCATGTTATAATATTCTGGTCTGTAGATAAACATAACCATGTCTGCATCTTGCTCGATGGCTCCTGATTCTCGAAGGTCGCTCAGTTGAGGACGTTTTGTTCCCCCACGAGTTTCGACAGCACGGCTTAATTGAGAAAGCGCTATTATCGGAACATCAAGTTCTTTGGCAATTGCTTTTAATGAACGGGATATAGTACTGATTTCCTGTTCCCTGTTTCCATTTTTATTATCAGAATCTGCTCTCATCAACTGCAAGTAGTCGATGATTATCAATTCAATATTATGCATCGACTTTAATCGACGGCATTTTGAGCGAAGATCGAATACCGAAAGTGCGGGAGTATCATCAATGAATACAGGTGCTTGTGACAACTTTCCTGTCATCGAAAGTAGCTTCTGCCATTCGTTGGTGTCAAGTGTACCTTTTCGAAGCTTATCGGAAGGGATTCCTGTTTCAGAAGAAATCATTCTTTGAACAAGCTGTACAGATGACATTTCTAAACTGAAAAAAGCAACAGGCCTGTTAAATCCAATTGCGGCGTTTCTGGCAAGAGAAAGAACGAATGCTGTTTTTCCCATTCCCGGACGTGCAGCAAGAACGATGAGATCAGATCGCTGCCATCCTGAAGTTATTCTGTCGAGGTCAGTGAAGCCGCTTTGTACGCCTGTTACGCCTGTTCCATGAAGTCTTGCCGCTTCTATTTGACGATATGCTTCACTTACCATCGTACTCATGTCCTGGTAATTCCGGCTAATGTTTCCTTTTGCTATTTCAAAAAGATTTTTTTCTGCTTTATCAAGAAGCTGAAATACATCGGTTGTGTCTTCGTAGGCATCTTTAATTGTTTCGCTACTTATCCGAATAAGCTCCCGCTGGATGTGTTTCTGAAGTATTATCCGCGAGTGAAATTCGATGTTAGCAGCAGAGGCAACACGATTAGTAAGTTGCGTGATGTAATAAGGCCCTCCGATAATATCCAATTCACCGCTTTTCTTCAATTCGTTGGTTACTGTAAGTATATCAATCGGTTCTGATCGCTCGAATAATCGGCGTATGGCCTTAAAAATCATTCTGTGTGAATCCTTATAGAATGACTCTGGATGTAGAATATCAATAACCTTCGTTAGCGCTTCTTTTTCAAGCATCAGTGCCCCTAAAGTAGATTCTTCCAAATCCAGGGCCTGTGGTGGCAATTTGCCAAAATGCTGTGCCTGGAATGTATCATATCCTGCTTTAGAAGAAGGACGCTTTCTTAGTGCGGTTTCGTTAAAAGAATTAGGCTCTCCTGACTCTGTCATGATAAATTGAAAATCTTTCTGTAAATAAACGATGGATAATAAATGTAAATAATTTCAGCAGGGATGCGAAACTAAGTAAATCGTATTGCACACCTATACATGTTGATAACTTTAAAAACTTTGATTTACAACGACTCGGTGAAATGAAATAAAACTTTTCATTTTTTTAAAGAATAATAATTCATTCAGGAACGGTGACGACTTTTTTATTTTTATTTTTCTGATAATCTCCTGCTAAAAAGTGGCTAAATCGCTCAAAAAATTTCTGCAATCATTTTTAATGATCCTTGTTCAATAAATATCTTTTTATATATTCGATGAAATAAATAGATCAAAAAATGTTCTTCAAAAAATAAAATTCGCATTATCAATGCGGTAATTTTTTTGAAAAAACTTTTTATTCCGATTGCCACCTGCAATTCATTACTGGCCATCAGAGTATTAATCAATAATTTGTAAATACTTTCAAGATATTTACAGGCAAACAATTACCTATCTTGCATTTCCTTAAACAAGCGTATGAATTATCTCGATTTTGAAAAACCGATTTCAGAACTGGTCGACCAGATTGAAAAGCAAAAACTGATTGGTGAAAAGAATAAGGTAAATGTAAGCGTAGCTGTCAGACAGCTCGAAATTAAACTGGAAGAGACGCGCAAAAATCTTTATGCGAAACTTACCCCCTGGCAGAAGGTTCAGCTATCCCGGCATCCCGATCGCCCATATACACTTACCTATATAAATGCTATCACTGATAAGAATTTTGTGGAATTGCATGGCGACAGAACGGTAAAAGATGATAAAGCCATTATTGGCGGTCTTGGTACCGTAGATGGTCAGACTATTATGTTTATCGGTCAGCAAAAAGGCACTTCAACCAAACAGCGTCAGTTCAGAAATTTTGGTATGGCAAACCCTGAAGGTTACCGGAAGGCTCTTCGATTGATGAAGATGGCTGAGAAATTTAACAAACCTGTTGTCACATTTATAGATACTCCTGGTGCTTTTCCGGGACTTGAAGCAGAGGAACGCGGACAAGGCGAAGCGATTGCCCGAAATCTTTTTGAGATGTCTAAATTAAAGGTTCCAGTCATTTGCATTATTATCGGTGAAGGCGCCTCAGGTGGCGCGCTTGGAATAGGAATTGGTGACCGTGTACTTATGCTCGAAAACACCTGGTACTCTGTAATATCACCTGAGTCTTGTTCGTCAATTTTATGGCGCAGTTGGGAGTTTAAAGAAAAAGCGGCCGAAGTATTAAAACTTACAGCAGAAGACATGCTTAAGCAAAAACTTATCGACGGAATTATCCGTGAACCTATCGGTGGCGCTCATACAGAACCTGAACAAATGTTTAAAATTGTCAAGAATGAAATCATGAAACATCTGGGTACTTTACTGAAGGAAGACCAGAAAATTCTTGTAGATAAACGTATAGATAAATTTTGCGCTATGGGTGTCGTCGTCGAACCCACGCCCGACCAAGTTAAAGAAAGAATCTAAAAAATATGCCTGCTCCTGAATCATTTATGCATGAAGCAATTCGCCTTTCATTTGAAACAATGAGAAATAATACAGGCGGTCCTTTTGGTGCCGTCGTTGTAAAGGATGGGGAAATTATTGCAAGGGGATTTAATCTTGTTGTTTCCACCAACGACCCTACTGCACATGCAGAAGTTGTGGCTATTCGCGACGCTTGCAAAGTATTGAAAGATTTTCAGTTAACCGGATGTGAAATTTATACAAGCTGTGAACCATGCCCGATGTGCATGGCCGCTATATACTGGGCACGACCGGAAAAAGTTTTTTACGCCAATTCAAAAACGGATGCCGCAAAAATCGGATTCGACGATGATTTCATTTATAAAGAACTTGCATTGCCATATGAAACCAGGCAAATACCGCTCTTACGAATTATGCAAAATGAAGCCATCGAAGCTTTTAAAGAATGGGCAACAAAAGCAGACAAGGTTAAATATTAATTCTATTTTCTAAAGCTCTCCTCCTCTTGCTGGCTTTCCCAAATTGTAAAATAAATATCGGATTGTATGTGACAGAAAAACGCTCCGATGGTTTTCATAACATTGAAACGTTGATGATACCTGCTTACTGGCAGGATATGCTCGAAATCATCCCTGATGATAGACCTTCCGGGGAAACGGATTTTCGCAGCACCGGAAACAGAGTCTTTGGGTCAAAAGAAAAAAATCTTTGTACAAAGGCCTATAATCTTTTATCAGAAAAATATAATCTGCCTTCTGTAAAAATTCATCTGCATAAAATTATTCCTGTCGGAGCTGGACTCGGCGGCGGCTCTTCAGATGCTGTTTCTACACTTTTACTCCTAAATAAAATCTTTAAGCTAAATATGTCAGATGAGGAACTCAAAAATTTTGCGTCTCAAATTGGCAGTGATTGTCCTTTTTTTATCAATCCAAAACCAATATATGTCAGCGGTAAAGGCGATATTCTTGAACCAGTAAAAATAAAACTTAAAAATATTTTCTGCATCATCGTCAAGCCACGAATACACGTTAGCACAGCCCAAGCCTATTCCTGGATCAAACCACAAAAAAGAAAAGAATCATTAAAAGATATTCTTCAACTTCCACTCAATGAATGGAAAGATATAGTCACAAACGATTTTGAAAAAGTTGTCTTCGAAAAATACCCTGCTGTAAAGAATATTAAAAACAGGTTATACAAACTTGGCGCATCCTATGCTTCCTTGTCGGGCAGCGGATCAGCAGTATACGGCCTCTTTACAGAAGAGAAGCATTTGGATACATACTTTCGTAGTTGTGCTGTCTGGAGTGGCAATATTCTATAAAAAGTATGTGACGGTATTTACTATTCTTTTCCCTGATTAAAAACCGAAGAAAATAAATCCCTGAATCGTAAACCACTTGTTAAACTATTCTTGCTGAGTAAGGAATATTCTGATAAACCATGAAGCACAAATTCCATTAACAACAATTTCTCATCTGCTTTTGCTTTCGGAAATATTTTTTTTACTGCGGCGTCAAGACCGGGAACCAGGTTCAACGTTTTTACATAATCTTTATTCGACATGTCATTGAGCAGATCCAGCTCATTTCCTGACCCGAACCATTCGATAATTTCGGAGAAGGGATTTATTTCTTTTCGTTTCTTTAATTTTTCCGGATCCGGAAAATAATTCAGGAATTGCTTGCGAATCGATTGTCCAATAAGATTCTGAGCAACAATAAGCGATCCCTCCTGCTCACCTTCGTACACCAATTCAATTTTTCCGGTTATTGATGGAATCACTCCCCAGAAATCAGATATTCGTATAGCAGTCTTTTCCTCCCCATTAATTAGCATCCTTCTTTCAGCTGCGGAGAAAAGATTTTCATATCCTGAAATTGTAAGCCGTGCCGAAACACCACTTTTGGGATCGATGAACTCATTGCTTCTTGCCTCGAATGCGATTTGTTCTAAAAGATCTTCGATAAGAACATGTGAAGTTATTTTTTCTTTTTGTCCTGCAGCAAGTGATGACTCCTGCATAGTGATTTCTTTAGCGGTTTCAATATCCTTCGGATAATGCGTGAGGATCTGACTTTCTATTCTATCCTTAAGTGGAGTGACTATTGAACCACGATTTGTATAGTCTTCAGGATTTGCTGTAAAAATAAATTCTATATCTAATGGAAGTCTGAGTTTAAATCCTCTGATCTGTATATCGCCTTCCTGTAAAATATTAAAAAGAGATACCTGGATTCGTGCCTGGAGATCCGGTAATTCATTAATCACAAAAATACCTCTATGCGATCGGGGTATTAAACCAAAATGAATTACTCTCTCATCTGAATAGGGAAGTTTCAGACTTGCTGCTTTTATAGGATCAACATCACCAATAAGGTCAGCAACGGAAACGTCTGGCGTCGCTAATTTTTCCGTGTATCGTTCACTACGGTGCATCCAGTCAATCTTTAATTTATCCCCCTCGACAGTAATTAACTCCATGGCTGCTTTGGAAATCGGCTGCATCGGATCTTCATTAAGTTCTGAACCTTTTATTACCGGAACATATTCATCGAGCAATTCTGTCATCAATCGCGCAATACGTGTTTTTGCCTGGCCACGAAGCCCTAACAAAAGTATATTATGACGCGAAAGTATTGCCCTTTGTAAATCGGGAATAACTGTTTCGTCAAAAGCTTTTATCGATTCAAAAAGCTTTTCCTTCGACTGCAGTTTTTTTATGAGATTCTCTCTTAACTCTTCTTTTATACTTCTTGGTTTATAACCAGACGACTTTAATTCGCCTAAAGTTTTTGCTATTAATTTACCAGATGCCATATATTACATTTATTATTTTAACATAAATTACGGAGAAAACTAAACTCTTTTTCTCCTGTTTTTTTCAAAGTCTTCAAGAACATATCCACCTAATCCATTCAGCGTTGAGTAAAATGCTTTACCCATATTTGCTTCTGTAAATTCACGAATGAATGATTGCAGGTATGGATCTTCAGCAACCATAAATGTCGTTATTGGGATCTTCAGCTTTCTGCAAGCAGCAGCAAGATTCAGACATTTATTAACTATTTTTCTGTCAAGGCCAAAACTATTTTTGTACAGGCTATTACCTTCCCTCATGCAACTAGGCTTTCCATCCGTTATCATGAGTATCTGTTTATTCGGATTTTTCTTTCTTCTCAAAAGATTCATGGCTAACTCAAGTCCTGCCACAGTATTCGTATGATAGGGTCCTACCTGTAAATAAGGTAAATCTTTTACCTCGATTTGCCAGGCATCATCACCAAAGACGATTACATCAAGAGTATCTTTTGGATACCGGGTTTTTATTAATTCTGCTAAGGCCATGGCTACTTTCTTAGCAGGTGTAATTCTATCTTCTCCATATAATATCATCGAATGACTGATATCAATCATCAGAACTGTTGACGTCTGTGCTTTATATTCTTTTTCCCTGACGACCAGATCTTCTTCTGTCATCGAAAATTCTGAAATTCCATGGTTGACTTGCGCATTCTGAATCGATTCAGTCATAGAAACCTGATCTGATGTATCACCAAAACGAAATTCCCGCAAGTCACTCGAAAGATCATCACCATTTCCTGTAAACAAAGTAGTATGATTCCCTTGTTTTGATTTTTTCAACTTTCCGAAAATTTCAGCCAGTGCATTTTTTCTAAGTGTCTGTTCTGTCTTTGGTGTAATAGAAAACTGTCCATCGCCACCACTTTCTTTTATATAACCTTTTCTCTTCAAATCTTCGATAAAGTCAGCCATCGTATATTCATCACTGGTCATTTTATACTCTCTGTCAAGTTCATTCAGCCAGTTTAGTGCCTCATAAACATCTCCAGCCGTATAATTTAACAGCTGCATAAAAATATTAAATAATTTTTCGAAAGGTGTACCCGAATTTTTTTCATCTTCCGGTTTCCCAAAACGATAACCCAGCATGTAGAAGATTATTTAGATTGATGATAAAAGTACGAAATTCATTGTTAACCGGTTTTAGAATAATTTAATTAACGTATCAGAATCATAGAATCCAATGTTAACTATTTCATTTTTCAGTATATCTTGTCCTCCTGATGAATACCTTAAAAGTTTATAAATCATCTGCTGGTAGCGGAAAAACCTTTATTCTGGTATTGGAATACCTAAAACTCGTTCTTGCTCATCCAGACGATTATAAGGCAATCCTGGCCATAACATTTACCAATAAGGCTGCTGATGAAATGAAGCACCGGATTATTGATGCTCTAGTTTCTCTCAGTTCAGGGGAAGATACCGCTGTAAGGAAAATTTTATCCGAACAATTCTCCGATTCTGATCTTACAAAAAAATCAGAAAGGGCTCTAAAAAACATTCTGCATGATTACTCTTCTTTTTCAGTAAGTACTATCGATAGTTTCTTTCAAAAAATACTACGTGCCCTCGCAAGGGAAATAAATCTTCCACTAAATATGGAAGTAGAAGTAGAAATGGATGATGCTATTCTGGAAGTTACCGATAAACTTCTAAAGGAGATTGGTATTGACAAAGAACTTACTCAATGGCTTACCGATCTGGCTATCCAAAAAATAGATGATGAAAAAGGTTGGAACCTTGAAAAGGATATTGCATCTGTTGCGAGAGAACTTTTTAAGGAAAAACGACATAATTCAAAAACGCTTTCACGTGAAGAAATCCAAAAACACTATAAGCGACTTTTGCTGATAAGACAGCACTTTGAAAATAAAATGAAAGATTCAGGTAATAAGGCGCTGGCAATCATTCAAAAAAATAATTTAGAAATTTCCGATTTCTCTCATGGAAGCAAAGGCGTTGCCGGATATTTTCTAAAAATCATCAATGGAAAGGATTCGGAGGATTATAAAATTAAAGGACGTGTTGCAGACGCTATGCAATCATCTGAAAAGTGGGCAACAAAGAAAAGTGACAGGAGAAATGAAATCCTGACTGTTGCCAGCGAAGAACTTATCCCCCTCCTTTTAAACATAAATTCATATGTAGAGATTGAATTCAGAAATTATCAAAGTGCAGTTGAAGTTATACGAAAAATATATCTTTTCGGACTTGTAAATGATTTACAGAAAAAGTTTTCTGAATACAGAGAAGATAACAATGTAATTCTTTTATCAGATACAACACGGTTATTAAACAATGTCATTCATGATCAGGATGCTCCATTTCTGTATGAGAAAACAGGTAACAGATATAAACATCTATTGATCGATGAATTTCAGGATACTAGTCAGCTGCAATGGAAGAATCTTTTACCACTCATCATCAACACTCTTGGAAGTGGTTTCACAACTTTGATCGTTGGAGATGCCAAACAATCAATCTATCGTTGGCGAGGTGGAAACATGAATTTGCTCTTGACCGGAATTTTTAATGATTTGAATAATTTTAAATCGCTGATAAAGGAAGAAGTTTTATCGGTTAACTACAGAAGTAAAAAATGCGTTATCGAATTCAACAATAGCTTTTTTAAAAATGCACCTGAGTTGGTTAACGAGCAACTTGGAATGAATAATTATCCTCCCTTACAACTTGCATACAATGAAGATCTGAAACAAAAAATTGATACAAGGAATGAAATCGGCGGGTTTGTCAGAATGCGTTTTTTGACAGCCTCTGAAAAAGATAATGGGAAAGATGGCTGGAAAGATCCCGCTTTTACAGAGCTTCTATCAACAATAAAAAAACTACTTGAAAATAATTATTCCTATAAAGATATTTGTATACTGGTTCGTAAAAATAGTGATGGTAACGACATCGCAAATATGCTTTTTGAAAATGGAATTGAAGAAATAATTTCTCCTGATTCACTATTGATTACATCTTCGCCGAAAATATCATTTATCCTTGATGTTTTCCGTTTTCTTTTGGATAATTCAAATGCAATCGCAAAAAGTGAGATTATCTATTATTACAGACGATATCTGACCGATAATAAAAATGAAAACTGGCATGAGGTTTTTTCCGATCATAAAAAGGCCGGTTTTAAAAGCAAAAACAATTTTGAAAAAAACAAGGGGACTTTATTTGAAGGACTTGAAGGAAATCTCTTCAACAGAATATTACCGGAAAGTTTCACTTCTCAAATTTCCAGTTTCTCTAAATTACCTGTTTACGAACTTACAGAGCAATTGATGAGCATATTTAATCTAAACTCTTCGCCAGATTCATACATGCAAAGATTTCAGGATCTGGTTTTAGAATATTCATCCAAATCAAATAGTAGCCTTGATGGTTTTCTTAATTGGTGGGAGAATTCGAAAAGCGTTTCTAATGCAAGCGTAATTATTCCCGAGAATACAGATGCAATAAGAATCATGACGATTCACCGGTCAAAGGGATTACAGTTTCCAATCGTGCTAATGCCCTTTACTGATTGGCGATTACTTCCAAAGCCAAATGAATTAATGTGGATGGATACAAAGGACAGTCCGCTGGAAGAACTTGGAATGGTTGTGGTTTCATCAAGCGATAAACTTCGTGACACCTATTTTCAGAAAGAATACGAAGAGGAAGTAAATCAAACAATAATCGATAATATCAACATGCTTTATGTTGCATTTACAAGAGCAGAAGAAAAATTATTTGTATGGTGTCCGGCTGATAATAAGAATGAACTAAATTCAATATCTAAACTTATTTTTCGCACCTGCCAGTCAATCGATACTGGTTTTTCAGACACATTTGATATTGGTATGGATGAGCCTAGAAAACAAGAGGATCTTAGGAAGAAGAAGCATATGGATACTCAATACTTAAAAACCTATCCATCTACACTTTGGCAAGATAAACTGTCACTTGCAAGCCACTCGGGAGATCTACTTTCGATTTTTAACGACAAGAAGATGTCAAAGATCAATTATGGAATTCTTGTACATTCTGTACTTGCCGAGATCCACAAAATTAGTGAAGTAGATAGTGTCGTCGAAAAAATATTATTTGAAGGTATAATTAACGAGGAAGACTCTTTACAATTGAAAAATGAAATAAAGGAAATCCTAAACGTTCCGGAAATTGCAAAACTTTTTAATGAATCATATAAAATATTCGCGGAGCGTGAATTATTAATGCCAGATGGCGAGGTGTTTCGTCCAGACAGAGTATTAATTAAAAATAATGCTGCAATAGTTATCGACTTTAAAACAGGACGAAGAGAAAAAAAACATATCGATCAGATAATTGGTTATGCACGAATCCTTCATTCGATAGGATATGAGGAAGTTGAGTCAAAGATTGTATATCTGACTGACAGAAGTGTGTTAGATATTTCAAATTGAAAGCCACTAAATTAAACCAAGACACAAAGTATTTAATTTACCTTGCGTCCTGGTTGGTGTTATTCTCAATAAATAATTATTCAAAAATTATTTTGTGATTTTAAAACTTTAACAATCCTTTTTTTCGCAGGATCATTACTATCGTAAAGTGACAGGCAATAAATTCCTGCAGAAATATTCTCCATATTCAGACTGATTTGAGTTAATTCTGATTTTTCAATTTTCCCATTCATGACTAGCCGCCCCAATCGACAAAAAGGTCGATCATGCGAACTTCGTAATTCTGATCAATAATCTGATCCAACGATTCAATTCAGGAAATAAAATGCTCTGAGTTCTGTTTTTTCCTTGTATAAATTGCATGAAGTAAATATAACCCACTTACACTTTTGTACTGCAATTTACCAGGAAAGCAGTGCACAATTTGTTGTGAGTTTTTAGACAGTTTGATGAACGTTTTGCGTGTTTGTGCTGTAGCGGACTAGAAGCACTTTCCTGTCCGTTTAGCACAAAGTTTTTTAAATGCACTGACCTTCTATTTACCACTTCATCTGCTATTGCAAATACACGCTGTTGAACTAAACCTCCGGTAGCCTGTGTTAGTAATATTACCGTAAATATATCTTTTTCGTATCACAAACTCAAACCAATTAAATCTTGAGTTATGACTTTTAAGAAAAAAGATTATTACACCATTGTGCAACAAGCACAG
>JANPNV010000001.1:0-34246 GCA_031427625.1 Bacteroidota bacterium | reverse complement strand
GATGGATTATGAAGAATGCACATATCATTCAAGTCTGAAATTCTTAGATTTTTTTTTTCACAAGCGGACATAAAAAAACCCGGTCTCCCGGGTCTTTTTTCTACTGACCGAAATCGATTAATGGCTTATTAAAATTTTCTTGTTTATAGAGCCATCATTACTATTTATGGAAATAAAATAGAGACCGTTAGAATATGTCGTCGTGTTAAGAGTAATAGTGTTTTTGCCTGAGTTGATAATTAGGTTATCTGATGCTACTGTTCTTCCGTTAATATCTGTGATGATAATGCTGCCGCTTCCTCCAAGTGTTGAGTAGAAGTTAACATTCACATTGGTCGAAGCAGGATTCGGATATAAGCTAATAAGGGTTGATGATTCAGAGCCATCACTTACGATATCTCTTACATGTGGAATGCCATTCGTTGTTGATCCCGTTGTAAAATAATCCTTGCTTGAATATGCGCCTGACGTGCCTCCGCAAACTGTTTTTACCCTCCATGAGTACAATGTATTTTGAGCAAGTCCTGTTAAAACAGTACTGGTCTGTCCGTTATTTGCCATCCTTATATAATCATATGTTGTCGTAGTGTCCGGATGGTAACGGACAATTATGCTGTCTCCGGATTGACCTCCGGGCCATGATAAAATCTGTGACGTTTCTGTAGATGGTATTGATGATAATCCTGTAGGAACTGAAGGCATACATGCCGTTCCTGATATTGTTATACTTTGGTTGGCCGAGACTGAACTGCAGCCATAACTATTAGTCACTAAAACAGCATAAGTTCCTGAATTAGTGGCAGTATATGTATTACTATTTGAACTTCCGATTGATACATTATTATACAACCATTGATAGGTTGAAACAGATCCGCTTCCTGCTGTTGCATTGGCCGTCAGAGGAACCATTCCCGGAGCATATGTGCCTTCAGCAATAGTTACAGATGGTTGGTTCTTCTGGCTGACAACTGCCTGAGGTGTTGTCTTCGTTGTTCCATTAAATGTAACTGTACAGGTAACAGTCGTCGAGCTATTTACTGTGATTGACTGAGTACTTTCTCCATTCGACCAATTGTATGTATCTCCGTGGGTAGCTGAAAGACTTACATTTCCTCCCGGACAAATATTGGTGGATCCTGATGCAGTAATTACAGGGTTAAATGTTGTGGAGGTTCCGGGAACTGGCTTTGGCATAAATTCCCAGTCGAACCATGTGTATCCAAGTAAATTAATGTATTGCAGCCACGATGAGTTATCAGCATTTTTATCTGTCTCATACTGATTATATGCTTCTGCCTGTGAATGTGATCCAAGCCATGGTCCCATAAAATTCGGCTCAGCGGAAAAGATCGGAGCTACATCAACAGGAGAATTATTGGAAGCCAGGTATTGAAGTCTTGTCTTACTATAGCTGTAAAGGGAGGAAGTTCCAGTTCGATATGCATGCAATAAAATCCTGTCAACATTCCTCTGAATCTGTTGCGCCTGCCCCTGATTAAACCATCCGAGATAAGTTTCTGAAATTACCTGTTGTTGAGCGGCAAGCGAATCTATTTTATGCATCTGATCGATGAAAAATTTAAATCCCCCGCTACTGTCGCATGAGCAGTTTGCCTGCTGAAGATATTGCGTACAATAGTATCCGCCTGGTTGAACCGATGATGTTGTCCAGAATTCAAATTCAAGATTGAAGACATTGAATTTCTCATGGTCATCAGCTCTTGAATTATTATATGGAGCAATTTTATTCTGAATAGTAGAAAATGATTCTGCAACGGCACCTACATACTGTATACCGTAAACATCGCGTGCCCGTTTGATGAATGAGGCAACCATATTGGCTGTCGATGTATTCGACAGGCTTAATGATTGCAGGCTATATAATGCAAGGTAATTATAGGAGCTGTCTTGCGCATAATGAAGAAGACTGTCTTCCTTTACGGTGTTACCGATGATATTATTGAAATGATCAATGTACATTCCCCTAAGACTAGTCTGGCCTGATGCTGTATGACAGATCAGAAATAATAAAAACGCGTAGTAATAATTTATCTTCATAGTTCGATTCATATGTTCGAATGCAAACTACATTCAGAAAAAAAATGGATGCTTGTATTTAATCCCGTATTCCTCTTTTGTAAGTTTTAGATTTCTTTATGGCAACATAAATTGGTGAGTTGCCAGATTGTTTGGGATCATGGAGAAAATGAACAATTTCAGCCTTACATTTTGGTGTCTTTGTGAACAACTACTTTTTCACGGCATGTAATAATTAAGACCTTTGCTCTCTAATCACAATTTTTTAGCCGGGTTTCTGTCAAATAAGTGACTCTATTGCTTTAATTTGCCAATCAATAATCAACTATGAATAAAATAGTTCTTGCCATTCATGGTGGCGCAGGTACAATTTTGCCCTCTTCTATGACTCCAGAAAAAGAGCTTGCTTACAATCTGGCGCTTAAAAACGCGCTCAAAACTGGTTTTGAAATTCTAAATAAAGGCGGGTATGCATTAGATGCTGTTGAGAAGGCTGTTACCTGTCTCGAAGATGCTCCGTTGTTTAATGCCGGACGCGGATCAGTCTTTACCCACGATGGCTTTCACGAAATGGATGCATCTATAATGGATGGGAAAACTCTGTTAGCAGGGGCCGTTGCCAATATCAGGGGCGTTAAAAATCCTGTTTTGCTTTCCAGAGCGATAATGGAAAAATCTGAACACGTATTTCTTGCAGGAGCAGGAGCTGAAGAGTTTGCCCGAAGTATGAATATTCAATTTGAGACGGATGAATATTTCTTCGTTCAACATAGATTCGATCAATACAAGGAAAGTCTTGCAGAAGGAAAAATAAAACTCGACCACAGCGATAAAAAATTCGGAACGGTGGGTGCTGTTGCCTGCGATGTCAATGGTAACTTAGCTGCAGCAACATCAACAGGAGGCATGACAAACAAGCGTTTCAATCGCATTGGTGATAGTCCTGTCATCGGCGCAGGAACTTATGCCAATAACAGTACATGCGCAGTTTCTTGTACAGGTCATGGTGAATATTTCCTGAGAACTGTAGTTGCCTACGATATTTCCTGTTTGATGGAGTACAAAGGACATTCTCTTGCAGAGGCCTGTGAAATCGTCGTTAATAAAAAGCTTGTAAACCTTGGTGGAGAAGGAGGGGTAATCGCTGTCGATTCAGCTGGGAACTTCTCATTAACGTTTAATTCCGAAGGTATGTACAGAGGCTGGATGACACAAAACGAGGAAGTTGTAAAGATTTACAGGTGATAATTATAATGGCGGTTTTAACAAAATATCTCTTTGCCAGATAATTTGTGTTTTCTATATTTGCTTATATTGGTTTAGAGTGAAAAAGCATTTTTACCTTCTAATTCTTTTCGTATTCGCTTTTCCCGCACTCAGGTGTTTCGCTACGCATATTGTTGGTGGCGAGATGAATTACCATTATATCGCTAATAATCAGTATGAAGTAACATTGACTGTTTACAGGGACTGCTTCAATGGTGTTCCTCCATTCGATAATCCTGCAATAATTGGAGTATATGATCAGAGTAGTAATCTTGTCAGTACAACACAGGTTTTTATCACGCATCAGCAATCAGTACCTAATGTGATAAATTCTCCTTGTCTCACACCTCCAACAAATGTGTGTTATGAGGTGGCGCAGTATATTTTCACGTTAACCGTTCCGCAAGCCGCCATTTATACAATTACCTATCAGCGTTGTTGCAGGAATAGTTCCATTGCAAATCTTGCAAACGTACAAGGCACTGGTGCTACTTATATGGCTGTGATTACAAATCCTCTGATTGCTGCCGTTAACAGTAATCCTGTTTTTAAGCACTGGCCTCCTACATTTATTTGCAGGAATGCCCCATTTACATTCGATCATTCGGCCACCGATGCTGAAGGTGATTCATTAGTATATCAGTTAAGTTATCCATTCAACGGTGGTAGCATGTCCAATGCAATTCCCAATCCTCCTCAGGGTCCGCCCTATGATTCCGTCGTTTTTTTATCGCCTTATTCCGTTAGTAATCCTCTCGGCGGTATTCCTATGCGTATAAATGCACATACAGGATTGCTTACTGCAACTCCGGCAGCACAAGGTCAGTTTGTTTATGGTGTAAGTGTTAAAGAATTTAGAAACGGAATCTATCTGGGCGAAACCCGCCGCGACTTCCAGGTAAATGTTGTTCCATGTCCGCAGATTACCGTTGCCTCTATTTATTCACCAACAATAGCTTGCGGAAGTCTTGCAGCAGATTTTCAAAACAACAGCTTCAATGCGGCAACTTACAGTTGGTTTTTCGGAGATACTACAGCGACTGATGATACTTCCTCGATGAAGAACCCAAGTTATATTTATCCGGATACAGGCGATTACCTTGCTACTCTCATCGCATATTCAGGAATAAATCCTTTGTGTAATGATACTGCCACGGGAATTGTGCATGTATATCCTAAATTTATTACAAACTTTATTGCCTCCGGAATCCATTGTTCAAACGATTATTCTTTTTTTGATAAGTCTTATGGGGTAAATGGGTTTTCCGATTACTGGTCATGGAATTTTGGTGATCAAACAAGATCAACTGTAGTTAATCCTGTGCATACATATGCAACCTCCGGCGAGTATAATGTTACTCTTATTACATCTACCGATTCAAGCTGCACAGACACACTTACCAGGAAGATTTATATTTTACAGAATCCCACATCAGATTTTTCACTTAAGCTCGACACCTGCAACTTTTCATTAAAGACAAAACAGTTGTCACATTTCGCCGTGGCATATCGATGGTCTTTTGGTGATGAAACGACCTTCTTAGGTTCCGAAACAACGCATCATTATCAGAATGCGGGCCAATATGAAGTTCAGCTCATCGTCGCTACCGATTCCTCTTGTATAGATACCAGTTCAATGATGGTTACTATTCCTCCATTGCCTGATCCCGATTTTAAGTTTCAGGTAGCGCCATGCGATTCGCTGGTACAATTCATTAACTTGTCAGACAATTCAAATTCCTTCATCTGGGAGTTCGGTGATTACACTGTCTCTCATGACAATTCTCCCCTACATACATTTTCTCTTTCAGGAAATATACCGGTTCATCTTACGGCCATATCACAATATGGATGTAAGGCAACTCTCAACAAGCCAATCTACTTCATCAGTTACAAAAAAGCTGATTTCCTCGCAGTGCCTGATACATGCAACGACTTATTTAGTTTTAAAGATCTTTCAAATCATGCCGCTTATCGCTACTGGGATTTTGGCGACGGAACTTCGAGCGAAGATTTAAATCCGATTCATAAATACGCTACCGAAGGCGAACATACGGTTACCCTTTACGTGAATAGTCAATCTGCTTGCCCAGATTCAATGAAGCAGACAATAAAGTATGAATCTGCCATCGGAGAAAAAGTTTTTATTCCTACTTCATTCACGCCCAACGGTGATGGCATAAATGATTATTTCAAGCCAAGTATTTTCAGACCTTGTGAAATATATAAGATTACAATCTTTAATCGCTGGGGCCAGCAAGTATTTCAAAGCAACGATGCCGCTACTGTTAATTGGGATGGAGACTTTGCTGGCGAAAAATTAGCGCAGGATGTCTACGTTTATATATTAGAAAATGATGGCCAGAGACGAGAGGGTATTCTGACAATCCTCCGATAATTTTTTTTCAGCAAAACCTTAAAGTTTATCAATAAGTGATGAAAGCTCGGCATTTCTTCTGCTGAGAGGATAGTTTTTTAAAATCCGTTCCCTCGCCGATTTTCCAAGTGCAGCAGCATCGCATGTAAGCGCTTTCTGAACAACTTCCGCGAGCATGTTTTTATTCCGTTTGCGTAAAAGAAATCCTGTGTTGTCAATAATATCCGAAATAGAAAAAACATCAGAGCCGATAGGAACACATTCACACAACATGGCTTCACACAGAGCATTTGGAAAACCTTCTGCCATTGACAACTGAAAATAAAATTGCGATTCGCTGTAAAGCTCAATCAGCTTTTCATTAGGAACTTTTGGCTTTACAATCACATTTGAAGGACGATCAGGAAACTGACTCTCTGAAAGCGCTCCGATTATTAAAAATGTTGCCTTTGGAAAATCTTTCGCTACTTCAAGTAAAAGGTCTATTCCTTTTAATGCTGTCTGAAACGGATATTCCATAGCTCCTGTAACAGTAATAAAAGTACTGGCTTTCTTATCTCCCTTTTTCTGAAATTTAATAGAATCATATCCATTATAAATAACAGTATGCGGAGTTCTAATTGAAGGAATAAAAAATTGAATTCCTTGTTCACTGAAATCGTCGTTTGTATATGTATACCTGCTATGCCACAAGGTCTCATGTTTCGGCGATATATGTGATGCATTCATCAGACTCCATCGGGTAAAATTTTTCAAGTATTTTTTTTGAAAATTTCCATAACCGATCGATGGGAAAGCAACACATTCCATCCCACCGGCAATAATCAAACTTTTTTTTCCGGTGATTTTGGCAAACAGGACGGGAAGTAAAGAATGATATCCGGCAAACTGTGATACAAAAAGAGTGGAGGTAAACCCGTAGCGGAGGAGGAAGAATATTTGTCTGACAAACTGAAGCAAAACTTTCCATTTCTGGCCTGCATCAACTTCAAAATTTAAAGTATGTACTTCAGATTTTTCCGAAATAATGTCGATGTCTTTCTTTACAAATGTCGATTGTCCGACAAAAAAGTAAAGGGCCTTCCTTTTTTTCAAACAGGATTAATTAATGAAGTTGAGAAACCTAAGCCAGATATTTTTAAGTATGACAGCCGCATTACTCTTTTGTTTCATTATGCTGAATGCTTCATAAGGCTTCACAATCATAGATTGATAATCTGGCTGAATAAAAAAGATAGGATATGTTTTCAACGATTCAAGATAAAAGCCATTGTCATATATCGCTTTCATGAATGTATAAGTATGAAGGGGCTGGTCGATAATCTGAAGCTCATCTTTGTAATGAATATGCATGTATTCAAGAGCCATCGGATTTGGGATATTTATCAGAACAACGGAATCAGGATTTACAAGTTTGCGAATAGTTGCGAAGATGTTGTTATGCGCTTCTACCGGAATGTGTTCGAGTACATCGGGGAAGACAATAAAGTCAAATTTTTCACCTGATTTGAAATCGGACATATTGTTTACTTCGAAGGTGATGTTATGCTTGCCATATTTTTTCGTCGCATACTGAATCGATTCCGGGCTTATATCAACGCCTTTTATTTTTCCCGAAGAAAGTGATTTCCCGATAAATGAAGTCAGCATTCCGAGTCCGCAACCAATTTCAAGAACGCTAGAGTTCTTCTTCAGCCCTGCCTTCTTCAGGTGATAAAGTATGTAACGATGTCTCGAGTTAATTCCTCCCTTATTCTTCGCATCCAGATCCTTCCAGAATTTGTCGTAGTATTCGGCGACGTCCTTATTTTCAATTGCCTGCATCAGTGGTTAAGTATATGTAATGAGGCCGCAAAAATAGCAATTTGAACTTATCATTTAGTTAGTTGATGATGTTAATAGGATTCTGATGTAGTTTATACAAAATCATATCCTTTCATTAGTTTTACACCAATTATGTGTGGTTTTGCAGGTTTTGTAGATTTCAAAGGTCGGTCGGGCATGGATGTGCTGATGAATATGGCTAATGCCGTTAGTCATCGCGGTCCCGACGATTCGGGCTATGAATTATTAAGTCCCCGGGGAGTTTCCATCGGACTTGGCTTTCGCCGCCTGGCTATCCTCGATCTTTCCATTGCCGGTCATCAGCCAATGAAGAATCCTGATACTGGAGATTTCATCATCTTCAATGGCGAAATTTATAATTTCAGAGAGGTAAGGAAGGAGCTGGAAGGTTCTGGATTTACTTTTCATTCGACAGGTGATACAGAGGTTATCCTCAGGGCCTATCAGCATTGGGGTAAATCGTGCGTGGATAAATTCATAGGAATGTTTTCAATCGTTCTCTATGATGAAAGGAAGCAGAAGATGATCTGTATCCGCGACAGAGCAGGAGTGAAGCCACTTTTCTATTATTGGAAAAATGACGTTTTCCTGTTTGGCTCCGAATTAAAATCATTTCATCACCATCCCTCATTCGAAAAAGAAATCGATAATAATGCACTCGCTTATTATTTTCAGCATGGATATATAAGCAGTCCTCATTCAATTTTTAATGACACCTATCAGCTGAAGCCCGGATCATGGCTAGAGCTAGACCTGAATTCGAAAAAAATCAGCACAGAGACTTACTGGAATGTAAATACGTTTTACAACAAGCCTCAGTCGCGAATGAGTTATGAGGAAGTATTAGATAAAACAGAAGAGCTTCTGATATCGGCTTTTAATTACAGGATGATTTCTGATGTACCCGTTGGCGTTTTTCTCAGCGGAGGTTATGACAGCTCTTGTGTTGCAGCAATTCTTCAGAAAACATACCCGGGACAAATTCGAACATATACTATCGGTTTTGACGAGCCGGGATTTAATGAAGCGCCTTATGCGAAGGAAGTTGCAGCAAACATTGGGTCTGATCATCATGAATATTATTGTTCCTTCAAGGATGCCATGCACCTTGTCCCCAAACTGCCTGAAATTTATGATCAGCCATTTGGCGATCCTTCTGCAGTTCCAACTACATTAATCAGCCGCATTGCAAGAGAGCATGTAACTGTTGCTTTGTCTGCCGATGGGGGTGACGAACTTTTTGCAGGTTATCCACGACATTTGAAAAGTCTGAACTACATTAAAAAGTTTAAAGGCATTCCGTTTTTTGCAAGAAGTATTTCTTCAAATCTCGTTCCGGGTAATAATAAGTCACTCTTGACGGCCGACAGGAACGATAAACTTCGTCGCGTATTAAATACACGCTACGAGTCGGAAATGTTCGATGTCATCAATCAGACTTTTTCTGCTGGTGAGCTTCAACGATTGCTTAAATTTCCTGTGATGGAAAGTGAAAATCCATTCCAGATCGGAAAAGAATTATCTTCAGAGGTTGAAACGTTAAATAAAATATTAGCAGTTGATTATTCAACATACCTTGTTGATGACATATTGCAAAAAGTTGACAGGGCATCCATGTCTGTTTCACTGGAAGCGAGGGAACCTTTTCTTGATCACAGGCTAGTGGAGTTTTTGGCAACGGTTCCTTCTAATTATAAAATGGAGGGAAATTTTCAGAAGAAAATATTAAAAGACATCGTGCATAAATACATTCCGAAGAAAATAATGGATAGGCCTAAAATGGGTTTTGGAATACCATTAGATAAATGGTGCAGGAGTGAGATGAAAGAATTGTTTATGGATTTTATGTCTGATGCAGCATTAAGTCAAAATGAATATATTAATGCAGCTGAAGTTGCAAAAATTCGTGATGGCTATATGAAAGGTCAGCTTCAGAATTTTGAGAGAATATGGTTTGTATTTGTTTTTCAAATGTGGTATAAGCACTGGATGAAATAAATGGAAAAAACCTATCACTTTAAGCGTATAAATTCTGATTCTTATAAAGATTTAATTCTGATTTCGAAGAGCGCTTTTAATATTAACCCTGGTCTCGAATACTATAAAAGAAAAAACGATACAGTATATTTTGGCGAGCCTCACCTGGGATATATTGCCTACAGCGAAGACGGTGAGCCAGCGGCATTTTATGGGGTGTATGCACACCCAATGATAATCGACGGGGTTAAATATATCGCTGCTCAATCTGGTGACACAATGACACATAAGCTTCACGGTGGAAAAGGTTTGTTTACTACGTTAGCTAAGATGACTTATGATTTGGCTAAAGAGAAGGGCATTGATTTTATTTTTGGTTTCCCTAATTATAATTCTTATCCGGGTTTTGTTAAAAAATTGAGCTGGACATGCCCTTATAATCTAAAGGAATTCCGTTCTAAAATTCACACAATTCCATTAGCTAAGCTCGCTAAGAAAATTTCGATATTTAATTCTATTTATAAATATTATGTAAACGGGATATTAAGTTTTTATCGGGCAGATAAAAAGGCTTTTCAGAATTCAGTTATTCAATCCGGGATTGGTGGCGTTGAGCGATCAGAAGCTTTCATAAATTATAAAATTTTTTCCGGAAGCAGAATAATCTCAATAGACGGCCTTCAGATTTGGCTTAAAATTGATGGGTTTATGTTTATTGGAGACATTGAAAAAGTAGAGTCCACTGATTATTCAGGAACATGGCGTAAATTAAAAAAGTTGTGTTTCTTGCTGGGTGTTGATACTCTGATATTTCAAGTTTGTCCTGATGTTTTTTATGATAAAGCATTATCTGTTTTTCTGCCATCAACAGAAGTTTTCCCTATGGGATATCTTAATCTTTCAGGAAAGATTGATCCCGCAAAATTCAAATATGTATTTGGAGATATAGATACTTTCTAAAATCCGAGAGTATTAAAAGAACGATGAATAGTAATCATCGTTGATTCGAATGTTGTTGTATTGCTAATACTCAGTCGAGGAAGAATGGAAAAGTCTTTTTTGTCACTATCCAGATGATACTTTACGGCCAGTAGTTTTGTGTATCCGCTTTCAATACTGATCTCTTTTGCCTTTTCATTATAGGCCCCGTCTGGAAATGCAATGGAATCGATATTTTTACTAATACATCTCTCAAGAATTTCCTTAGATGACTTTAATTCATCTCTTAGCATATCTTCGTTTAATCGATCGAGATTTGAATGACTTACACTATGTGATCCGATTTCAACATTTGTTTCAGATGATATTATCTTTATTTGTTCAGCACTCATCATTTTCCAATACTCCTTATTGCATGAATAAATACTTTCTTTATATTCCTTTCTTGAATTAATAATATCAAGTAAAAATTTCTTTTTATCAGCGTTTAAATCTTTAAAATGTTCTTTCAACGATGAGAATGATTCGATATTAGTAATTTGAGGATAGCTTTCCTTTAGGTAATTTTTAAAGGAGCTAAAACTTTCCTTTGTCTTCAATATGTCTATTTGATCGTACCACAAGGCTTCGTTTGGATTCAATAAAATTTCGGCTGTTACGAATATAGTTGCAGGAAATCCAAACGCTTGCAATATTGGAAGTGCGTTTGTGAAATTATTTTCATATCCATCATCGAAAGTAATAGCTATAGTATTTCTATCCGGAGTAATGTCGTTCTGGTACAAATGGAAAATATCTGATAATGAAATGACATTAAATTCCCGCTTAAAATAGGATAAATGTTTCTTAAATTGTTCGGCCGGCATATGATTTTTACTTAAGGCCAGATCGAAGTTTTTGACTACTCCATGATAGTTAAGAATTAAGCATTTATTAGCTGAATATTTTGAAATATACTTTTCAAGACCTAAAGAAACAATAGTAGGGAAAATTAATTTCCTACTGAACATTTTAAACAATTTCATAGAAATTTAGAGCAATATTTTTCCTCGTTTACTTTTGCCTTGAGATGAAATTTGATAGATATAGATTGCATCACTAAATACATTTCTGGGAATTCTTATAATGCCTGATTTGTTAAGCTTCTCCTCATACGTCAACTTTGTATTAACATCATAAATTTTTATTGACCCATTTACCCCTGTTATTAAATCATAGTTGCAAATAACCTCATCCCCATTGGTGATCCATTTAATGGAAATGGAATTATTGATTTCATCAACTCCGATGTTTGGGACTTCTAACATATATACATCACGGTGATAGGTTGATGCAGTAGTGACGTTTTTTCCGGTGCCTACAAATCCTCTGTTGTTAACAACAAATGAAAATGGATATGTTCTTCCTTTAACAGGAAATTGTGTAATGCTGGACCAGGAATCACTTGCAGGATTATATTCATAAAAGTCATTATAGTACGTGGAATTAGCATCGTATCCTATACCACAATAACCCTTATTGTTAATTGAAAACCCTGAAGCAGAGTTTCTGGGAGCCCCTGGAAAGTCGGACACTTGCGTCCATGTATCATTTATCGGATCGTATGCATAAAAGTCAGTATAATTTATTCCTGATTTGTATCCAATACCTACATAAGCAATATCATTAATAACAAATCCGGCTACGCCGTCTCTTGCTCCTCCCGGAAAATTACTTTTTTGCATCCATGTATCAGATTGAGGATCATATTCCCAAAGGTCTGACCGGTATATGCTGCTGTATCCGCAAGTAAGATATCCCTTCCCGTTAATTGAAAAACTATATGCATCCTGTCTGGTGGGCCCTGAGAAATTATTAAGTTGTGTCCATGAGTTTGCAATTGGATCATATGAATAACAATCGTTTAAATATGAGCCTGAAGTTCCGTTTACTATATAACCTAGGTTGCCAATTGAAAAGTATTGCGTTGACCATCTTGCTGCTCCGGGGAATGTTGCTTTTTGTGTCCATGTATCACTCAAGTCATCATACTGCCACCAATCGCTATGGGCAACACCATCATAGCCTAAGCCAGCATATCCCACCTGATTGATTGTGAAGAAAGAAGATGAATAACGAGTAAACCCTCCAAAATCATGTCGGGAAATCCAATTGTATTGGGCGAAAGTAGTATTTGATAAAAGTAGATATACAAAGAAGAGTTTTATAGTTTTCATTGTGTAAATTTTTCGAAATATACTAAAAAATGTATTTGAATAAAGTATACTATTGCTGCAATCTTTCATCAAATGGGTGTAATCCGCCGACAAGGCATAAAAAATACGATCACCAGTTACGCCGGAATATTTATCGGTTTCATCAACCTGATCATTATCCAGCCACGGTTTCTCACGCCTGAGGAACTCGGATTAACGCGCATCTTATATTCATTTTCTTTGTTGGTAGCTATGTTTGTACCGCTTGGAATCGGCAATGCCACGATCAGGTATTTCCCGATTTTCAAAGACAAGGATAAAAATCATCATGGTTTTTTTGCGTTCATGAATATTTTTCCACTGATCGGATATGTTCTTGCTTGTCTGATAATATGGCTGTCGCGCGATTTTATCATGAATCAATACAGACATGAATCACCCATGTTTCTGGAATTTTTCAATTTTATTTTCCCGCTAATTTTCCTCAACTCCTTTATTGCCGTACTGAATGTCTATTGCAGCAGCAATTACAAATCAACAATTCCTGCCTTTATAAATGATGTAGTCGTTCGTATACTAACGATTGCAGTGGTTAGTATTTATTTTCTCAAACTTGTCACACTACATCAGTTTATTATGCTGTTCGTCCTTGTTTATGCTGTGCAGTTGATTTTGCTGATCATTTATGTTTACCATTTTGACAGACCCGTCTTAAAAATCGACTGGGCTATTTTCAGAGAAAAGAAATTTTTAAACCTCATTCAATACGGTTTGCTACTATGGTTTGCCGGTGTAGCGTCGATTGGACTCAAATACTTCGACTCAATAATGATAGGGAAGTATATGCCATTGGCATTTGTCGGTATTTATACCATTGCTGCATTTATCCCAACGGTCATTGAAGCACCTATTAATGCTTTCGAAAAAATTGCCGCTGCAAAAATATCTTTTGCCTGGTCGGCGGGCGACAAAAACCAGATCTTTGAAATTTACCATAAGTCATCGCTCTATATGTTCCTGATAGGGGGCTTTCTTTTTCTCAATATCAATGCAAATATTCATACGTTATTTATGTTCCTTCCGGAAGGGTATCAGCAAGGAGAGATTGTCGTCGTCATCATCAGCATCGGCACCTTATTTAATATGGCTACAGGACTCAACATGCCAATATTATTTAATTCTGATAAATATCGATATGGCGCATTCTTCCTGATTTTTCTCGCAATCTTGATACTAACATTGCAGATGATTTTCATTCCTATTTTTGGAATTACCGGTGCAGCTATTGCCACATGTTCTGCATCATTGGCCTATAATCTGATGATGTTTTTAACAGTGAAAAAGTTTTTTGGACTTCAGCCCTTCGATAAAAAGAATCTTCGCGTACTGGTTATTATTATACTGTTATCGTCCTTAATTTTCGTCCTTCCGCATTTCGAAAATAATTACTTTGATATACTGATAAGGACATCGATAGTTTCTGTTATCTATATTGGAATTGTATTCATTCTTAAAATCGTTCCGGAATTTCATAAATATATTCCTTTGATCGGGAAAAAAATATCTGAAACGAAAGACTAACTATTTTTCTTGAGTCTTTTCTTTGCATTTTCTATGCTTGCATTTAATTCAAATCCCAGAATGAGTATGAGAGAATTGAAATAAATCCATAACATGATTACAATGAGTGTTCCGATCGACCCGTATATCTTATTATACCGGCCGAAATGATTTACAAAAAAAGCAAAGCCAAGAGATACGATAATGACCAGGATTGTTGCGAACGTAGAACCCGCTGATATAAAGCGCCACCTTTTTCTTTTTGAAGGTGCATAATAGTAAAGGAAAGATATGCCGGTAAAAAACAAGGACAATACAACTATCCATTTACCAATTACCAATAATGCAACCTGTGTTTTAGTTTTTAGAATGCTGTGAGTAACAAGATACTTCGTAGCAAATTCACTAAAGATCAACATGACAGTTGATGTGAGAACAAGAGTGGAAAGAATGAAGGTGAGGATTATTGCTACAATGCGTTGTTTAAATGGTGTCCTCGTTTCCGCTACATGGTACGAACTATTAAAGCCACGCATCAGCGACATGAGTGCATTTGTCGTAAAGTAAAGTGCTGTTAAGAATCCAACTGATAAAAGGCCACTACGAGGAATCTTAACAATGTCTTCGATCGTTGAACGAACCATACTATACGCATTGGAAGGGAGAAAGGCTTGTATCATGTCCAGAAGCTGTTTCTGAAAGTCATGAATAGGAATATAGGGGATAAGCGAGAAAAGAAAAATAATGGCCGGAAAGATGGCAAGAAAGAAACTAAATGCCAGTGATTGTGCACGTGTAACAATACTTCCTCTTTGAATACCGGTGAAAAAGAAATCTGCTACATAATAAACCGGCATTTGGTCGAATCCCGGCAAGGCTATTCTTTTTGTATAATTAATGAATGAAATAAAAGGCGCAGATCGGGCAATATTCTGGGCAATCCTAAATGAAATTTTCTTGAAATTACTTTTTGCTAAATTGTTTTCCCCACTTCCGGTAATTTTTTTACCAGTTTGTTTGCCTTCCTTAATATCTTCCTGTCCAGCCATTTTATTTGCTAATCTTCATACTTATATCCATGCTTTTATATGAATGGGTGAGTGCGCCCACTGAAATAAAATCAACACCGGATAGCGCATAGGATCGAACATTGGACATTGTAATTCCGCCCGATGCTTCAGTTTCGTATTTGCCGTTAATAAGTTGAACAGCTTTCATAAGTAATTCGGGTGAAAAATTATCGAGCATGATTCTATTGGCTATTCCTGCTTCCATAACCTGTTTCACTTCGTCGATATTTCTTGTTTCAATTTCGACAGGCAGATTTTTTCCGGTTTGTTTCAGGTATTCGGATACTCTTTTCAATGCATTTGTAATTCCACCTGCTGCATCAACATGATTATCTTTGATCAGGATCATGTCGTAAAGGCCAAAGCGATGATTCATTCCACCACCGATTTTTACTGCATATTTCTCGAATTGCCTGAAGTTTGGCGTCGTCTTTCTTGTATCAAGTATTTTAGACTTGGTGCCTTCTGTTTCTTTAACAAATTTATTTGTAAGCGTAGCAATTCCACTCATTCTTTGCATACAGTTGAGAAGAAGTCGCTCAGCTTTTAGCAAGCTTCGTACGTTTCCATGAATTAATAAAGCTACATCACCGATTTTTACTTCGCTGCCATCGGTAATCTTTTTATCAATCTTCAGTGTAGCGTCAGTCATTTGAAGTACCCTCACAGCCAAATCAACTCCGGCAATTATCCCATCTTCTTTTATTTTTACAGTTGCAAGTCCTTCGTCATTTTCTCCTATTGTTGCCAATGAAGTATGGTCTCCATCGCCAGTGTCCTCTGCAAAAGCAAGGCGTATAAATTCGTCAACGGTTAATATATTTCCTGATTCGATGATAATCATTTTGCTAAAGTGTGAAAATACGAGTAGTAAAAATTAATTTATCCGGCATTAAAATAAGATATTCACAAAATAATTTGCTGATTGGGCTTAAATGAAAAAGGCCGCACAATGCGGCCGTTTTATTCGTTTTCTATTCTTAATTGCTGCAATTGGTTTTTTCCATTGCTGATTTTAAGATAAAATGATGTTCTGAAATTTTTTCCATTGGTTGTAAGAAGATTGCCAATTGCATATTGGGTTCCTTCAGGTGATGCACCCTTGTGCAGGATGACGAATGTTTTCGGTGGATTTTTAGTAAAAAAATCTTTCAGTATAAATTCAGCCTGAGCTTTACTGTAAATGCTTTCTTTATCGCCAATTGTGAGCTCAATTGTATTACCAAAAAAAGTGGCTATTTGTTTTGCATCTCCGCTTCTTATAGCATTGGAAACATCATCGTAAATGTCCAGAGCCATTACAGATGTCGATATAAGAAGGAATAGGGCTAGTTTTTTAATTTTCATCATTTATTATAAAGCGGTCGTCTTTGTCAAAAATCCTGCCACATAAGGGATCAATGTACAGGAATTTTCGGAAAATTACATGAAAAGAGGGAGAAGATTATGAACGTTTAATTGTCAGTTTTAGTTTGATTGAACGCATAACTCATTGAGAATGTTCGTGCATCTTACACAATATTTCGATATACGTAAATGAAATTTCTAATTGTAAATGTAGGGAAAACCACAGAGGAATATCTTAAAGAAGGTATTGGAATCTATATGAAAAGACTGTTGAATTACGTTGCTGTGAGTGAAATAATAATCCCCCCATCTAAATCGAAGGAAAATAAAAAGGCCATGGATGATGAGGCAGGTCAGATTATGCTAAAAATTTTACAGGGCGATTTCATTGTGGTACTGGATGAAAATGGCGTCGAAAAAACGTCACGACAACTTGCAAGTCTTTTTGACAAATGGATGGTTCAGGGTATAAACAGAGTTGTGTTTATAACTGGAGGTGCTTTTGGTGTATCCCCAAAGTTAAAAGAAAAGGCAAGCCTGATTTTCTCACTGTCTAAATTGACATTTACGCATCAAATGGTGAGGCTTCTGCTTATGGAGCAGCTTTATAGAGCGATGACGATTACCAGAAATGAAGGATATCATCATGATTAGAAGTTATTCAGTAACAAATTGATATTGAAATCAGATTTGGTGTTATACAAAAACTCCCAAATTAAAAGATTTAAAATTCTAAATATGTTTGAGATGATTTGTTTATTATTTGTCCTGCTGAAGAAGCATTTTAATCAGCTATTGCAATTCTTAACTATACTTTGTTATTTTTGTAAAAAGTCTCCAACCGAATGCTCGAATTAATATCACTTGTTGATTTTATTATTCCGCCAATATTTATTATTATCATTTACCTTATTGCGAAAAAAATACAGCTTCAACGGATTGAATCTAATCCAAGCTATAAATATTTTATCTGGGGGCTTTGGGTTAAAATTATTGGTGGTATTTCAGTTTGTCTGGTTTATGTATTTTACTACGGAGGCGGTGATACCCTCAACTATTACAACGATTGTGTAGTCTATGTAAATATGCTATTCAAATCACCAGCTGATTTGTTAGACCTTATAATCGGCCCGCATCCTGAAACCTGGTATGCACTCGATTCCAATACAGGATATATGTATTACTTCAGCGATCCTCATGCTCTTGCTGTAGTAAAGTTGTGTTGGGTATTATGCCTCATTTCCTTTAAAAGTTTTATCGGGATGACAATTCTAATAGCATGGATATCTTACTATCCTATCTGGCGGCTATATCAGGTTCTCTTGGGCGAATTCCCTAAACTTTCAAAGGAATTTGCAATCGCCCTTTTATTTGTTCCTTCTGTTTTCTTTTGGGGATCCGGACTCTTAAAAGATACAATTACATTTTCATCTGTTTGTCTTTTCGCGTCATCGTACAGTATTATCTTAACTAAAAAGAAGGATTATGGAACCAATATTTTATTTCTAATCATAAGTTCAACATTCCTTATTTGGATTAAACCTTATATTTTCTTTGCATTACTTCCTGGAAGTATTTTATGGTACGGCGGTATACAGATTTTTCGTGTAAAAAATAATCTTGTTCAGTCTCTGACAACTCCGTTTTTAATCATCGTTTCGCTTTTATGTGGATATGTCATGCTTAATCTGATGAGCAATGTTCTTGGTGAATATTCTATCGATAATGTAATCGATAAGGCAGCAATATCACAGAATGATCTTAAGAGCGATTATTACCAGGGTTCTTCATTTGATATAGGGTCATTTGATCCAACTGTAGCCGGCATCCTTTCGAAAATGCCTGCAGCAATTAACGCTGCACTCTTCAGGCCATATATATGGGAAACATATAACGCCGCCATGCTCATGTCAGGAATTGAAAATTTTATAATGATGATGTTTACCATTTATTTGGTCATTAAACTAAGAGTTTATAACCTCTTCCGGCTGATGTTCAGACACAGGATCCTGTTTTTTACAGTGTACTTTAGTATCTTCTTTTCATTTTCCGTCGGACTGTCAACTTCCAATTTCGGAAGTCTTGTCAGGTATAAAATCCCAGCAATTCCATTCTTTCTTGTCAGTCTGATAATTATATCTTCAACCTATAAAGAACTAAAAAAAGAGGACGAAGTAAAAAATATTATTAATGAATAGTTCCGTAAATGGACTTATAGATTTTATCTGCAATCTCAAAGCTTCTGTATTTTTCTGCAATATTGTGAATGCGTAAAGCAGTGGTTGCATCATTCAAAAGCAATTCAATTTTATCAATTGCATTTTTATAACCAGATGTCGTGAGTTCTTTTATAACAGCTCCTGCGTTGAATTTCTCTATGATTTCAGAATCATCCGATATTCCTGCTGTAATCACAACAGGTAAGCCAAGACCCCAATATTCGCCGTCTTTAATAGGAGTACAATATTTTTTTGTCGGTATCGGTTTTACAGGTGTTATGGCGAAATCCCCAAGTCCCATATATCGACTTATATCTTTGTGATCAACAAATCGCACAATCATTTTAGTAGGATCAAAACCGCTGTCTTTCGCTAACTTATTCAGTTCTTCCTTTGGAGTTGGCGTGAGCAGAAGGGCTCTGAATTTATCACCCCATTTTTTTTCTGATTCACGAAAAAAATCAAATACCTCTTTTGATAAATAAATTCCTCCGAATTTTCCGGCATATATGCAGACGATTTTATTGATAGTTTGAAGCTCTGCCGACAGATTTTTGTCTTTCTTTTTACTAAGGCTGAAGATTTCCAGGTCTGTACAAGCAGGTTTTACATAAAAATTATCGAGATCAACACCGTATTTCTTCAGCGCATAATCTTTCATTCCTTCTGTTGTAGTGATTATAATTTTTGCTCGTTGACTTTGCTTTTTTTCAAAATAAAAGAGAAGCCGGTATTTGAAACTATTTTTATTCCACGTTTTGTTTTCCACCATTGCTTCAGCATGCGGCTCATAACTATCTATTATGAGAGGTTTGCCAGTAAATATACTCAAAGCATATCCAAGAGCACCGGCAGGTGTACACCAGGCATGAATGAATTTAATTTTTTTTGTAAATATGACAAAGAGAAGTGAGAAGAATGCAAGCGAATATTTAATCAAACTTATAATACCGAATGTTGAATAACTGAAATTTAACAGGTGGATTCCATTTTCCTTAAGTTCATATTTTATGTCCTTTAATTCACTCTTTTGTATTTTATGACTCTTCTGTTCGAATGTGACCAGGTATATTTTGCTTCCTTTAGGCAAATACTTTGCAATAATTTTCACATAAGGCAATGTATATGCTTGTATCAAAGCATCCTTATAACTCCACTGTGTTAGTACAAGAATATTTTTTTTGCAGCTCATTTATTCCGCTGTATTAATTTTCGTCCGACAATTAATTTAGCAAAAAGTGAAATATATTTTAATTTTATTCCACCATTTTTTATTGCAGATAAAATGAACCGTATTCCTTTCTTTCTTTTGTCGTCAAGATATGAATGGATGGCGCAGAAGTAGTTTACATGTGCGGTAAGGATTCTTTTTTCATTTGCTGTCAGTATCAGTTTTTCCATGATCCAGTCTAGGGCAAGTATAGTACGTTCTATTATCAGATTATTATCTGAGCGCATAGACCGATTCTGGTGATCGAACATGCTTATCGTAACTGAATCAATTATATAAAGTTGATGTGACTTAAGATTCTGAATCAAAAACATCCAGTCTTCCTTAATCGAGTATTTTCTATTTTCTTCGAAAGGATGGAGGGTAGGATTGTCTTTTTTTACACATGCGTTGCAGGCCAACGGATTACCATTTAAAAACAGTTGGTAATCGTAATAACCGGAGTTAAGCAAATTTATATCAGAGGACCTGTGTTTCCCGGATTCGTTGATGAAATCAAATTTGGTTGCAATAAATAGCGGGTAATTTTCTTTGAGAATATTCTTATGCAAAGTATCCAGATGATTAATGTGCATAATATCGTCGGAGTCGAAAAAAACAACATACTCACCGACTGCTTTTTGGAAACCATTATTTCTAGCAGCTCCACGTTCTTTATTTTCCTGTCTAATTGTTTTTATTCGCGGATCAATATTGGCTAATGCATAGAGAACGGATTGAGTATTGTCGTTGCTGCCATCATCTACAACAATTATTTCAAAATCGGTAAAAGTTTGATTGGAAATAGTTGTAAGAGTGTTTTTTAAGATTGCTGCTCTGTTATATGTAGGAATTACAATCGAAAAAAAGGGCTTATCCTTCATGCTTTCAATTCTTTTTTCAGATCTTCATATAGTTTTAAGTGGAGATCCACTTTTTCTTCATAACGAAAATGTTTAATAGCATCTTCTCTTGCCTGGTTGCCAAGACGAAGACGTAAATCGTCATCTGAAATAAGAAGTCTAAGCGCTTCGTAAACAGCCTGAGATGACTGATAGGGAACTACAATACAGTTTTTCCCATCGCGTGCTGTAAACGTGCTTATACCGGAAAGCGTGAGCACCTGGGCACATCCGGAAACCATTCCTTCCATGATATTGATCCCAAATGTTTCACTCTTTAATTTAATAGGGATATGAAGGTGAATATCAAACAGACGAAAGAGTGCGATATTATTATGAATAAATCCTTTGTAGATTATGACATCTTCAAGTTTGCGTTTTTTTATCTGCTTCATTAAATTTTCGTAACTCTCTCCTTTGCTTCCAAAAATTAGAAGCTTTACGTGAGGAAATTCTTTCGAAATTTTTTCCATTGCCTCTATGGCATATATGTGCCCTTTCCAGAATTCAAAACGAGCAACCATACCAATTACAAAAATGTCTTTCGGGATTTCCAATTTAGCACGAAACTCATCTATTTCTTCATCGGTGAGTTCCAGATAATCGGAGGTTTTAAGTGAGTGATGGATTATACTTAGAAGTTTTGGTGATATTTTAAAATGTTGATTCAGGAATTCATACGATTCATGTGTAAGAGCTATTATTTTTTTTGATAAAAAGTAAGTATACCTATCAATAGCTTCTTGTTTTATGCTGTTAAAATCGGAAAACCATGTTGTATTCTCGCAAGTTGTGATTCTCATTTTTATTTTGGCAATAACTGCCGCTGTCAGACCTATAACGTTTCCATAAGGCATTTCTGTATGTACCAAATCTGGCTTAAACTGACGAAATAATTTAAGTGTTTTAAAAAGATTTATAAAAAAGGATAATTTGTTTTTATGAGGCAGGTAGTGTACATCTACATTTTTCTTTTTCAGATCTTCATAGAGCAGAGGAGTAGAATCATTTATGATAATAAGCATGAAAGGAATCTTCCGTTTCTGTAATTCTTCAGAAAACCAAACCCATTGTGTAGAGGTATTTATGTGCGATATGACGAATGCAATTCTCATCATTTAGACAATGATCTTTTAAATTTTCGGGCAATTAACAGGATTAGTGAAGGCACATTAGAGCGGTTTAGGATTCGGTTAATATCTGGTTCTGATTTAAGATTATCGCCGAAATTTTCTTTTACAAAACTTCCGATTTTTCTTACCCTTGCAAATCGTTCAGATGCATAATCGTAGCGTATTACATTGATGAGAAAAAAGAATAATACTTTTTTATTGTCAAATTTCTTAACTGATTTAATTCCTTTGTAGAAATTTATTATTTCGTTGTCGCCAGGAATTTTAAGTTTAGTAACAACCAGAAAGTTTTTTAATTCCTCATTATTTAGTCCATCTACAATGCTGTTAAATATCAGGATCCATTCTTCAATGAATTTTGATTCGGCAATTGTCGATTTACTTTCTCCGTGAAGTCTGTACTTCGAGAAGAAATGGTCTTCATAATGGAAATCACAGATCATAGTGAGTCTGCTGAAAAGGTCATAATCCATTCCATAGTGAAGTGAATTGTTCAGTAGTCCGGTTTGTTCAAAAGCTGATCTTCTGATGAAGGAGGAAGGTTGCGGAAATGCCATCCCTGCCAATTGTCTTTCAATCGTCCATTTTTCATAACCTTTATCATACCTCAGAATTTGTTCTCCCTTGAATATTTCAGAATTCCCATGTACGACACCTGTCGATGTAGGAAGTGACGAAAATATTTCATGAACTTTTTTCAAAGCATACGGAGTATACAAATCATCGCTGCAAAGCCAGGATACTATATCTCCGGTCGATTTTTTAAAACCTTTATTGATTGCATCGCTCTGACCAGAATCTTTTTCGCTTATCCACCCAGTCAGATTTTTTTTATACTTATTAATAATATTTAAAGACTCATCGTTGCTTCCTCCATCCATTACGAATAGTTCAAGATTCGAATAGTCCTGCTCCAAAACAGAGAGTATTGTTTCTTCCAGATATTTTCCCTGATTATAGGAAGGAACAGTAACAGAGATTTTTAATAACGGTTCTTCCCGCTTATGATGAATAGTGATTTTTTCAAATTCAGTTGGACGACCATTTACAACAGGCGCTTTCTGTGGAACAGCTTGTTTAATATAAAGTATTTTAAGCGAGTCTCCGGCCTTAAGCAAGGTTAGCAAACCGTTAATAAGATTTTTTGTATATCGGAGAAAGATATTTTTTTCTATGGAATCTCTTACCTGACGGTCTTTTTCGTTGTAATCATAGTCTGAGTTAGCATACCCATGCGAATTATTACTACGCATAGTGAATATTAGGCGGGCTGGACTAAAGCCAGAAGTTTGGTAAGTCAATACTTTGAAATTATTCCCCTCCATCAATCGGTTCAGTGTATTGACAGTGAAATAGTATAGGTGTTCAGGGTAAATAATGACGTTCCATTTCTTGTTTAACAGCCGTCGTGAGAATGAATTGAAATTTGGAGTTGTGAAATATAGCGCACCTTCAGGCCTGAGTATTTTTGCATATTCAGCAATTTCTTTGACGGGGTTTTTTAAATGTTCAATAACTTCCAATGAAACAATTGCATCGAATTGAATTGATTTTTTCTCAAATTCATTTAAATTATCACTTACATAAATATTCTTTCCCCTGCATTTTTCTATCGCTTTAACAGAAAGTTCAGTTCCATATACATTCCAGTTTCTTTTTTTTGCTTCCTCAAGGAAGTATCCATAGCCGCAACCTGTTTCAAGAAGATTATTTGTATTTCTGAACGTTTCAAGCCTGTCAAGTATGTCATTATACCTTTTTAGTGTTACACTAGATAACTCTTCATAAGAAGGATAATCATAATAGAAATTTTTTAATTCTTCATCATCTGGTTCAATCTTACTGAATGTCAGTAAGCAGTTTTTGCATTGAACGAGAAAATGTTCATCACCAAAAAAATTCCTTAGCGTTTTGCTACCGCAAAGGAGACAAGATGTATATATTTTATTTGATGAATTCATAAATTGTTTTCAGTTCTAAAAATCATAATGCAAAAGCTCAATATCGTCTTTAAATGCTTCGGCAACAAGGTTTATTGTGTACTTATTATAGTATTCTTTATAGTGTTTATGATTACTTCTGTTGGCAAATGGCAATTCTACAGTAGGAATCTCAAGTCGAAGACATATCTCATCGAAGTCTTCCTGTAAGCTTTCAAATCTTCCTACATAATCTACAAGAATTTCATCATTATCATTGTAGATAAAATTCTTTTGAAGTTCAAAATCATTATTTATCCGCCATTCAATGTATTCATCAAATGTCTTCATGTTACTTATCAGATTATGCTGAGGGTGGTCTTTATACTGAAGCATAAAGTGATATAACGATACTTGCCAGTCCCATGGATTTCTTACAAAACAGAATTTAAAATAATTATTGAAAATTTCGACCGGTAAATGTTTCTGAAGTTCCTTGGCACGAATATGATTTATTGCCCAATCAGAGAAAAGCTGATATCTCTGTCCTATATCAAATTTTAAATTCATATACCATGGGAAGTCTTTGGAGCTTAGGTTGTCATAAGGTTGCAGAACCTTTCTGATGCTTATTCCAGCAACTTTATAGATATGAATAAATATAAATTTCTTAGAATGGGATAATATCATAGGGCATTTTGAGTCTTAGTTACCGAAGTTTTTGATAAACTGCTTTTTTTATTCTTTAATGTAAATGCCTTTATTCTTGATTGATAGAGTTCATATTTTTGACGTAGGTGTATTAGTTCATTAAGATAAGAAATGTGATATACATTTTTAATGCTGAACAGAAACTGTTTTTCATGGTTGAGCGATATAGCTCCTGTGAGGAAGCGCAAATAATATTTTAAATAAGCCAGATATTCGAGCCACCATTTTTTCTTTGGATTGAATCCGGGATTCAGCATCGAACGATACATAGAAAGTACTACTTCGTCTCTCCCAAGCGAAGTCTGAATTCTTTTTAGACCAGTCTCATTCATCCGTGATGCCGGCATATAATGACTGAATTTAATTTTTTCATCATAGTACAATTTGTATCCGCACAGAAGAAAGCAAAAACACAATTCGCTGTCTTCACCACCACCGCGCATATCGTTTATAAGTCGTCCGGATTGAATGGCGGGATAATCTCTTTCATATAAATCGAGCAAACTGCTTTTTCTTACTGAAAGTCCGGCGCCAAATAGAAAACCCCGTTCAACCGGCACGTATCCTGATTGATCACCTTGCTTGCCAACTGCAAAGTTTAACGCGAAATGTTTAAACCACCATGGTTCTACTGTTTCGAATGATGCAGTTGACATGCCATTACATGCAGCGCAATCAGGATGATTTGTAAGTGCAAGATAAACATTCTCTACCCAATGACTATCAACCCTGTTATCGTCATCAACGAATGAAACAAAGTCATAATGTGAATTATCTACCCCTTTTTTTCTTGCATATGTTTGACCTTGAATCGACTCGTCAAAAATCCTAAGTTGTGTGACTGGATTCTTCTTCCATGTTTCGTCAACGATTTTCTTTGTATTATCGGATGAAATATTATCCACAATGATTACTTCCCAAGGTATTGCGCGTTTAAAAATCTGCGACTGAATACACTCAAGTGTTTCTCGTATTCTTTTTTCGCTGTTGAAGCAGCATATTACGACTGATACTCCGTCCATTATTTACTTAGATCAAAAACCTTTATCAGGTCCTGTTTAAAGTCGTCTATATTTTTTGAATAGTCACTCTGAATTATTTTTTTGCCATTCTTAAGTAGATTTTTCATGTGGCCAGCCAGTTCTTCAGAATTATTTCTGCCAAAGAAAACGCAATTCGTTTGCAACTGTTCAGTGTTTACATCCAGATCTGCCGCAATAACAAATTGACCAAGCGCTTTGCAATCTTCTATTACTGTACTCCATCCTTCAAAAAGGGAAGGTTGAATAACGGCGACGGCATTTTGCATGAGGATAAGCTGATCTTCCCGTGAAATAAATCCGGTCATCTTCACATTTTGTTTGAGATTATTATCGATGATAAATTTCTCGAGTGTAACGAAATATTTTTTATCACGATATGTACTTTTCTTGCCCGTGAGTACCAGTACAAAATCATCGTATTCTCCAACAGTCTGACGCAATGCGTCAAGCGCAAGTAAATGATTTTTATGAGGCCAGAATTGGTTGGCAATCAGAAAATATCTTTTTTTTATGTTGTATTTTTTTAAAGTAGCTTCAACATTAATTTTCGTCAAATCAGGAAGAATAGAAGTGAAGCGGAGGATTTTTATTTTAATCTTATACGGACTATAAAATTTCTTAAAGTCGTTGAAAGCGTCTTCGCTGCTTAATACCAGTGTATAGTCTGGGTTTGCGGCGATCCGTTTCATGAAATTATAAGTGTAATCCAGCTCAAGCTGTGAAAAATAATTCGGATAATACATTTCCTGAAAATCCGGTTTCCAATACAGACTGTTTTTATAATAATGAGTTTCATCATTTTCAAAATGAGGATAAAGGATATCCGCATTTGTAGGAAATGAATAACGTTTGATGATGTTCTTGTTTAAAAATTTACGCGAAAATTTATTAATGCCTCTTATCAGCAGGTTGGATTTAATTGGCCGGAATTTATAGTAGCTTAGATAAGGGTAATCGATTTTTTTTAACTCTTCAATGGATGAAGAATTAGAATAAATGATAATAAGATGAGGGCGAATTGAATCGTCGACCAGTTTAAGTCCTTTAATTACATTTTGAATATAGATTACAATACCGGCAGCGAAATCATATCCTGTCCGGTAGTTTAATGCTATTCGTTTTCTTTCAGCCATTGTATATAGTTGCGCAGTCCTGCTTCAATTGATGTTTCAGGTTTAAAACCGAGACGTTCGAGTTTCGTGGTATTAGCCCACCAGTTAGTGGGATCTCCCGGTTTTACTACGTTGTTAAATTTCAGTTCAAGGGATGGGTCATATAATTTGCAAAATATTTCTGCCGCAGTTTTGATGGTAATTTCTTTTCCGGCGGCGACGTTAATAATTTCGCCTTTAAATTCTGAGCCACTGAGAATTTTATCAATTGCAATGTTTAGATCATCAATATAAATAAAGTCTCTGCTTTCCTTTCCGCTTCCGAATAAAGTTATCAAAGATGATTTCTTTATTTTTTGGAAAATGTCCCAGAAAAGTTGTTTTCTTAGTCGTTCGCCATAAACAGAGAAAACTCTGATGCTACAAGTAGGTATGTTATATAACGTATTGTATTTTTTACAAATACATTCGCTCAGGTATTTATGCCAGCCATATGGCGATAGTGGGTTCACTGCTTCGTCTTCGCTGATAGGCAACCTTGATGGAGATCCATAAACAGCAGCACTTGAGATGTGAATAAACCGGCATTTTGGTCTGTGTTGCAGAATAGCTGCAAGAAGACTGTTTACCGTATGTGTATTCAGCTGAAAATCAATTTCAGGATACTCAAGTGAATAGGGCACACTTCCGTTTCCGCCAGCATACACACATGCATCGATTTCATACTCAGCAAAAATTGATTTAAAGTCTGAATTGTATTTTTGAACGTGTACGTAATTCGGATCAATAATTCCTTCTTTTACATCGCATGATAAAACATCCATTCCTTTCTTCGTGAAATAATCGACGAGATGAGAACCTATAAAACCTTTTGCACCAATAACTAGTATTTTCATAAATTGATCAATGGTTCTTGATGATTAATCCCTGGCCTGTTGGCAGTGATAATATTTCGTGATGTACTTCGCCTGCAAATTTATCAAAAGCGATTTTCTGCTGCATGTGCATAGGAAATCCATAGTCGTCGAGGATAAGTACTCCGCCCTTGACAATTTTATCCCAAAAATATTTTACTGCTGCAATTTCCGGAACGACATTATTCATATCAATAGACAGATAGCAAATTTTTTCTGTCTTACATTCAGCTAAAGTTTCAGGCACACTTCCTTTTATAATTTTTGTTTTAAACGGGCTGAATGTTTTTAAAACTTCTTCATAGGTGTCACGATATTTGTAATTCAGGATTCCCGCTTCCTTTTCTTCTTCTGTAACATAGGCAGGATCTAATCCCTGAAATGTATCAAGTAGAAAAAAAGTTTTTCCCGTACTGTTGAAGTTAATGTATTCAATGATAGCGCGCGCATATGCGCCAGTGTTGACACCGCATTCCACAAAATCTCCTACAAGATGTCTGACATTTTCTGCCAGCCAGCAAACAATGTGAATTCGCCACATCAATGTAAAGTCAGGCCATGGATTGGTTGCCTTCGCCGCTTCATATGCTTTGGCAAACCGTGGTTCGTTTATAAAGTCACAGTTATTGCTTGTAGCAAGACCGTCGGTATTATAGGTTAGTTGCCCCTGAATGTTATTGAAAATTTCAGAATCATATTTGATCCTGCTATAGTTTTTTGCAAACCATTTAAGTTTTGCATATGGTTTTCTAATGAAAAGTGGAAAGGCAGACATTATTTTAATCTTTTAATTAAAGTTGCAGGATTTCCGCCAACGACGGTATCATCTTCAACATTTTTTGTTACAACACTTCCGGCACCAACGATTGCGTTTTTCCCAATTCGTACACCTTTAAGGATAATACTCTTCGCACCTATCCACGCATTCGATTCAATAGTTATCGACTTCATGATTATTTTTGACCAGTCTTTTTCGCCCTTCCTCCATGATACAAGGTCATTTTCTCTGTCTTTGGCATCGAGACTATGAGTATCACTATCCTGAATAAGACAGTCGAAGGAGATTAATACATTATCCCCGATAGAAATATTTTCTGCAGAACCGATTAGGGTGCCTTTGCCTACAAATACATTGTTGCCGATATTAATTTTTGACGACGCTGTATAAGTGGTTATAGTGCCTTCTATCAAACAGTTTTTTCCGATTTTAATTTCTGCGCCATTCACTGATTTATAAACTACACCGGATACAACAGTTCCTTCACCGGTTGAATAATCAACAGGTTTAGCAGATTTTTTTAAAGAAAAAAGATTCTTCATCATCATCGTTGTAATTAATTCTTCCGCTCCCAGGAGCAATTCAAAATAATATTTCCGTATTCTTTTCCTTCGTATTGAGAAAATGGAGTACCCGTATCAGCAATGCGAATTCTACATTGTCCTTCATGGATATCAAATACATGTCCATCGGTCCTTACTATTGCAAAGTGGAAGCTGTAGAAATTAGGCGCGATGAAATCAGATGGAATACGCATGATACCACTGAAAACATTATTATTCAGATCTAGTTCGTTCAGTGGTTTATGTACTGTAAAGACCCTATTACCATATTTGTCAAGTAAAGCCATCGACAATACTTCATTGCTCACATTTCTATTAGCCACACCCGAAATATATATTCCAGGCTTTTCATTAAATCCAAAAACAGCTTTTAGATTTTGATTATCATCAACAGTATAAGCTTCTTCTATAAACAATTCCTTATCCGCCGTATTCTTTGCCGTATTTCGAAAATGATTTTCATTGTTCTGATATTGTTCGGAAAGATACTGTCCGGTAACTACGGATGTCTTGTCATCGATAAGTACAGCGCCGTTATTCAGAAGTATTGAGCGTGGACAAAGTTGGTTTACGAGGCCCATCTGATGACTGACAAATAAAATTGTTCTGCCGCTTTGTGCAACGCTTTCCATTTTTCCGATACATTTCTTCTGAAAGTCTGCATCTCCTACAGCAAGCACTTCGTCGATCACCATAATCTCCGGATTCAGAAATGCAGCAACAGCAAATGCAAGTCTCAGCTGCATACCGCTTGAATAATGTTTTAGTTGCGTGTCAAGAAATTTTTCTACACCAGCAAAATCAATAATGGCATCAAACTGAGAAGTAATTTCCCTTTTTTTCATCCCCAGAATAGATCCGTTTAGAAAAATGTTTTCTCTGCCAGTCAGTTCCGGATGAAATCCAGTTCCGACTTCCAGCAAACTTGCTATTCTTCCACGTGATATAATTTTTCCTGAAGTAGGAGGAGTGATCTTCGAAAGTATTTTCAGAAGAGTTGATTTACCGGCACCATTCTTACCAATGATGGCTACCGATTCACCGGGGTACACATTAAAGCTAACATCGTTTAACGCCCAGAATTCTTCTGACTTCCTGCTCGAAAAAAGACGTAAAGGATTGGCAAGTTTGCTTCTTAACGTATCATAAGGAACCATCTCATGATAGATCTTAAACTTCTTTGAAATATTGTAAACTTCTAGGATGGGCTTCATTAAACCAGGTCGGCGAAATAATATTCTGTTCTGCGGAAAAAAACAATTCCAGTGATGAATAAAGCAATTGCTACTGCAAAGCTTTTTATAATTAGTATGGCTGATGGTAGAGTGCCATAGAATGAACTGCGTAATATTTCAATAGCTCCGGCCATCGGATTGAATAACAGAAGTTGTCCGAGCCATCCTTCCGGAATCGTAGATACCGGATAGATAACGGGAGTTAGAAATAATAAAATCTGTACCATAAAAGGTATTACATATCGGAAGTCACGGTATTTTACATTCAATGCAGCAAGTAAACTGCCGAGTCCGAAGGCCGTCAATAAAGTTATGCCAAGTGCAAGAGGAAGGTTTACTAAGAGATGCAAGAAAGAGAACGGCTGGTGATAATAAACAAGCAAGCAGAAAAATATCAATAGCGTCATGGCAAAATCAGCAAGGGTGCCAATGATGGCCGATATCGGAATGATGAGTCGCGGGAAATATATTTTTTTTATTATGTTCGAATTGATAACCATGCTATTTCCTGCATTGGTAATTCCGGACGAGAAGATATTCCAGAGCATAAGCCCTGAAAATACAAAAACAGGATAAGGCATGCCCGTAATCGAAAATTTCGGCGCGAAAAACAACGTAAATACAATCATTAACATTAATGGCTGCAGAACAGCCCATAAGGCTCCTAAAACGGTCTGCTTGTACTTGATTTTAATGTCTCTAAGAGTGAAAAAATAGATCAACTCCCGAAAGCTCCACAGCTCTTTGAGATTGAGGTTAAAAGTTTCTTTGGCCCTTATTTCGTATTCCATATTGGTCAGTAATTAATAGTCGAACGGTTTATAAAGCTATTAGGTTGAGGCGACTATTATTTTGAATTTATTATTGTGTTTAACTTAATTAATAGAAAATATACAGACTGAGAACTTTTTTCTAATATTGACTTCTGTTTGTAAAGAAACATATTTTTTTCGCCCCTAAAATGCAAATTTCAAGATGACATCAACAGTCAAAAAGTTAATAAGAAATCTATTTAAAAATTTTGGGTATGAAATATTTTATACCGGAAAGGAGTCTGGAAATTATCCCGGAGGACCCGGTAGGCCTATAGGAAACATGTCTAAACTTCTTCAGGATATGAAGGCTCGTGGGCTTAGTTGCTCGACAATTCTCGATGTAGGCGCCAATACAGGCCATTGGAGCAGGATAGCAAAGTCTGTATTCCCAAGCTCAAAATGCATACTCATCGAGCCCCTTGTTGAAACAATACCTGCTTTGGAAAAATTTATTAAAGATTTTCCGGGATCCGTACATATACCATTTGGAGCAGGTGCTGAAGCTACCCAACTTACCTTTACAGTTTGGGACGACCTTCAGGGTTCTTCTTTCATCCCGGATGAAAACAAAACCCTGAGAGAAAAAGGCAAACAGAGAAGTATTAAAGTTGTCAGAATAGATGACCTCATTGCAGATAAGCAATTACCCATTCCTGACCTTATAAAATTGGATATTCAAGGCTTCGAACTGGAGGCATTAAAAGGGGCATCCTCAACATTCGGAGTCACCGAAGTATATATTCTCGAAGTATCACTTTTCCGTTTTGACCCTAAAGTCCCATTGATTACTGACGTGATTCGATTTATGGAAGAAAGAAATTACAGTGTTTACGATTTCCCCGGCTTTCTCAGACGGCCATATGATGGCGCTTTGGGTCAATGCGATATTTGTTTCGTAAAAAGTAGTGGCCTTTTCAGAAATAGCGTGGCTTGGGACTAGTTTTTTCTTTTGAAATGAATTACCTGTCGCGAATAAGCCGCCTCTCCAAATCGTATGGATAATCTGTAAACTCCTTCTGCAAGACCGTCCATATTATAGTGAAGATCTTTCATGCCTTTAGGAGTCATTCCTTCAAACAACGTGGCAATTTTTTTTCCGGAATGATCAAACATTTCTACCGATAATTGATCGCTGAATGGGGGTACCAGTTTTATGGTCATTTCTTCAAAACAAGGATTTGGATAAATTTCAAGTCCAACAAGCTGATCAGTTAAATTAATGCATCGTTCGTTGTTAGATGGGAAATCATCTTTCTCACCATTAGCCAATACTGCCTTTATACAGTAATACTTGAATGGATTTGAAGGGTCAATCAGAAATGATGACCGGAAATAAAATGTCTGTATTCCGTTTTGTCCGTTCGGAATCGTGGTCTGACTTTCTTCGCTTACGGTGCTGCCATTTTGCAATTCTGCCTGCATCTTCAGATTGTTAATCGACCGGGTTCCAAGATTTGCAATTCGGGCTACGATATGAAAATATTTATCGTCAAAGTATGATGAGTCGCCTGTCACCGCTATGTCGAGAATCGGTTTTATCACATAAATGTTTTTGCTGAACTGAGCACTGCAACCATAAATACTTGTTACCACCTGCGTAATGCTGAACATGCCTGTATCCATGTAAGTATGAGTCGGCTCATGCAATGTAACAGTGTCTGTTCCGTCTCCAAAATTCCATGTGTAATAGCTTCCACCTGTAGAATAGTCAATAGTTTGTATGTCAAGTGGTGGATTTCCAAACTGAGGGTCGGAGCTAAAATTAGCTATAGGCAGGTTGTGTACACCGATGGTTTTAGTAATGCTTTTGGTACATCCAATATCTGATGTTACTGTTAATACGACAGAGTAATTTCCTGTATCAGAAAAAAGATAAACGGGATTTTTTATTGAGTCCGGTGCGGTAAGTCCTGTAATCCGCCAGTTCCATTTATTTATGCTTCCCGATAAAATACTACTATTATCGATTAACTGATAATTTGTATTTACACAGGCTGGTGTTGCAATAAAATTTGCTGCAGGAATCGGACTGACGGTTACTTGCTTGCTTGCCGATGATATGCATCCTGATGAAGATGTCACATTTAGAGTTACCGTATATGTTCCCGGAAATGCATAGAAATGCGCAGGCTCTTTTAGTTGATTCGACTGGTTGTCGCCAAAGCTCCATGAATATGCGCTGTCGAGTGATGAACCCGGGTTAAAAAATTCCATCAGACTTCCATAACAGGTAGGAGAGTATGTGAATTGTGCTGGCGGCGTTTGATTTACATTCAGCGTTTTGATTACCGTGTCCTTACAACCATAATCGGTAGTAACAATTAATGTAACGTTATAATTGAGAACCATTGAAAATGTATGTGACGGATTTCTTTGTGTAGAATTATTTAATCCACCACTTGCAAAATCACCGAAGTTCCAGTCATATTGGGAGAGAATGCTAGCACCATCACAGCTACTTGAATTCGTAAATTGTACAGGTGTTCCTGAACAGATATTTCCGTTTGTGAAAGAAGCTATTGGTAATTGATGCACGATAAGGCTGTTGTTGTATTCGCTTTTACACCCTTCTGAAGATATAACCGTAAGCGATACGGTCTTAGTGCCAGATGTGCTGAATAAATAATCGGGACTGTAAATCCCACTCGAATCTGTTGCGCTGAACCTCCACAATACAGAATCAATGGAACTTCCGGCAGCCGGTAATGAGTTATTTGTAAAATGTGTACTTGTTCCAAAACATGTTGTTGAGGTTGCAAAGGAAGCAACCGGACTTTCTTTCACATCCAATATTTGCTGGGCAACAACGCCCGGACAATTGGAAGGCGAATAGCTAATTAATGAGACGGGATATAAACCGGGTTGTGTATATCGGTGAATAGGATTTGATGCTGAATCGATATTACCATCTCCAAAATCCCATGCCCATTTCGAAATTGTATCACCAACGACTGACGATAAATCACTAAATAGAACATCATTGTTCTGACAGACTGCAGCCGGTAGGTAAGAGAAGTTTACTGTAGGAATATTATTAATTTTTATTGACTGATCTGATGTGTCACGACAACCATTCAAT